>NZ_JAAKZY010000173.1 GCF_011045015.1 Streptomyces scabichelini
GGGTGGTCGGGGAACGGTGGGCGGATCTCGTCGTCGCCGCCTTCCCGTTCCTCCTTGATGCCTCGGAACGCCTGCTCGTCGCCCGCGTACACCGTGGGTACGCCGCCGACCGTGAACAGGATGGCCAGGGCGAGCGCGAGGTGGCGTTCGTCGGCGAGGCGGCTGGCGATGCGGGTCACGTCGTGGTTGCCGACGAACGTCTGCGGGGCGAAGGTCTCCAGGAGGGTGTTGTGGCGGTCGAGGGACCAGGCCAGCTCGAAGAGGTTGTGGTCGTTGAGCGAGCTCCAGATCGCCTTCCACAGCTCGTACTGGGTGACCGAGTCGAAGCCGCCGTGCTTCACGAAGCCGGTGTAGTCGCCGTGGAGGACCTCGCCGGTCAGCCAGGCGTCCGGGAAGCGGGCGCGCACCCGGTCGGTCACCGTGCGCCAGAACGCCTGCGGGACGGCGTACGCGGCGTCCAGGCGCCAGCCCGCGATGCCGCGCTCCAGCCAGTGGGTCATCACGTCGGTCACGTAGTCGGCGACGGCCGGTTCGGTGTGGTCGAACTCGACGAGGTGGTGGTGGCCCTCGAAGGTTCGGTGCTCCCCGTCCGAGTCGGTGGCGAACCAGGTGGCGTACGGGGAGCGCGGTCCGTTCGCGACCACGTCGGCGAAGGCGGGGAAACCGCGTCCCACATGGTTGAACACGCCGTCGAGGACGACCTGTACGCCCTTGTCCGAAGCCCGCTCGACGAGCCGCAGCAGGTCGCGCTCCTCGCCGAGCCGGGGATCGACGCGGAAGTGGTCGACGGTGTCGTAGCCGTGTGTCTCGGAGGCGAACACCGGTCCCAGGAGCAGGCCGTTGCAGCCGAGTTCGACGAGGTAGTCGAGCCAGGGGTCCAGGCGGGCCAGCCGGGGAACGGGGGGCGCGGAGGCGGGCAGGGCCTCGCGTTCCGCGCCGGTGAACCCCAGCGGGTAGACGTGCCACCAGACGGCGTGCTCTGACCAGTGCATGCTCCACCGTTCCTGACTAAAGACTGAGTGGGAGTGAGTCCTGGTGCCAGGATTCATGCTCAGCCGCGCGCCCCGAACGGTTTTGGGCACACTGGTCGCCCGCTTTCGCTCCACCACCGGGCGGCGCGCATCCGGTGCGCGGTCCGGGCAGGTGGGGGCGGGGTTCCTCGCGCCGCCGGGTCTCCGGTCGGGCCTGGACGGTCCGATGCCCCGCAGCATCGCTCTGGTGCTGTGGGGGCGGTGCCGTCCGTCGCCTGATCGGGTGCCCGAGGGCGCGTCGCCCGACTGCGATGCTCGCCGCATCGTGCCGGGAAATCATGCGAGCCGGGGTGGTCAGCGGCTTCTGCCAGTGCTGGGCACCCCACCGGGATGTGTACGCCGAGTCGACCGCGACGACGGCGATGTCCTGCTCGGCAGCCATCGACACCAGCCGGGCCTTGAGTTTCGCGGTGGGAAAGCGGGCGAGCAGGCGGCGGAAGCGTTTGTTGCGGCCGTGCCTCTCCCGGCTTGTGCCGTCGGTGAAGTCGAGGTCCTCCAGGGCGATCGCCGCCGCGCCGCAGCGTTGGGTGTAGTGCAGCAGCCGGCTCAGTGCGTGCCGGATCTGCGCGTCCCGGTGATCTGCGTTGCCCGCGAGATCGTAGTAGAAGCGCTGTGGCTCGCCGACGGGGTTGCCGTGCACATCCAGGCGCCAGGCGGCCAGGTGGTCGTCGTTCATGTCCACCCCCACCACACCCCGGACCAGCGCCGCGTCCAGTGCCAGGACCGGGGCGGCGGCGCGCTGCCAGGACGCGGTGAGGTACCAGCGGCCGCGCAGTACGTCGTGGTGGATGCGGTAGGCCACCGCCCGGCTCGCGGCGATCCGATCAAGCCACTCCTGCCCCCGGTGCTGGAACCGTACGGTCGCGTCCAGCACGTACCGGCCGTGCGGCGCGTTGGCGAGATGGGCCAGCGCAGCCGGGAGCTTGACCGAGACCTGTCCGGTGTCGGTGACGCGGAGGGTCTCGTTGCCGAAGCGTTTGCCCGACTCCCCGTCCGCGGCCAGGAACATCCGCGCCGCCTGCCAGCGTGCCCGCCACGCCGCTTCGTCCAGCCCGGCCGCCTGAAGGTGGTGGCGGGCGTTCGCGAGCTGCTTGCCGCCGCGCACCACCCGCACCCGACCCGCCTTCCAGTCCGCCTCCACCGCGACCAGCCGCGCCTTCAGGGTGTGCAGGCGACGGGACTTGGCATGCCACTCACGCCGTGAGCCGTAGCCGCGCGCCAGGCCTTCCCGCTGGTTCGCCTTGGTGCCCAGCGGACGCGCCAGCCGCGCCTCCATGGAGGCAATCTGCCCGCGCAGCCAGCGCATGTGCGCCGCCTGCCCGCGCCGGGCCAGCGCCCACTGGTCATGGGTGGCCTTGGCGATGCTGCCCGCCCAGCGCGCCGACGACCTGCCCGTCAGCTCGCGCTTGCGCACCGCCCACCCGGCCGCGTCATGCGCCAGCCCCTGCCGGGAGCGTTCCGCGAGATCCCCGGCGGCCAGCGAACCCAGGAATGTCCCGACCTCGGTCAGCACCCTCGCATCCGCCTCGCTCACCCGCAGCCGGTCCCGGATCGCCACCCCGGCCGGTGCGGGCACCACAAACGACGCGGCCAACTCCCTTAGCCCGCCCACCCGTTCACCGCCGTCCGGCCGAAGATCCCCGTCACGGCAGTCAACGAGCAACACCCGCAAAGGTCACCCATTCGACCCAAGAACTCTCGTTCCCCTCTCGTGACAGGGCCCAGAGCACGCCGCAGCAGCAGAAGATTGCTCGTATGAGTAGGCCGGAACCCAGTCCAGCACTCACCCACGCCCACCAGGGTCGCTACCGCTCAGTACTTCGGCAGCACTTCGGCAGCAGTCCACAACCCCTCCGCTGCGCGGTCGCACACGGCAGCGTAACGACATGCGGGCCCCGCATCAGCCGCCGAGCCAGTTTGCGAGACTCGTCTCGCACTGCCGCAGCTGTGCGACGGGGACGTACTCGCCGACGGTGTGCGCGAGAGTCGGGTCGCCGGGGCCGTAGTTGAGGGCCGGTACACCGAGCGAGGTGAAGCGGGCGACGTCTGTCCAGCCCAGCTTGGGGCGGGGCGTCACGTTCAGGGCCTCGACGAGTGAGGCAACCGCGGTCAGGGCGAGGCCCGGGTGGGCGCCCGGTGTGATCTCGGTGGTCTCGATCTCGTACTCGGGGAAGAGATCGCGTACATACGCCTCGGCCTGTTCGGGTGAACGGCTGGGTGCGAAGCGCAGGTTGACCGTGATCACGCAGGTGTCGGGGACGACGTTGTCGGCGACGCCCGAGCGCACGGCGACGGCGTTGAGCCCCTCGCGGTATTCCAGGCCGTCGATCACGACTCGTTCGGCGGTGTGGTCGTCGAGGCGCCGGAGGACGGCCGCGGCGCGGTGCGCGGCGTTGACGCCCATCCAGGACCTGGCGGTGTGCGCACGTTCGCCGCGCACGGTGATGTCGGCCGTCAGCGCGCCCTGGCAGCCCGCCTCGACTCCGGCGTCGGAGGGTTCCATGAGGATCGCCAGGTCGGCCTGGAGCAGGTCGGGGTGGCCGGCCGCCATCCGGGCGAGTCCGTTGCGGTCGCCGGGGACCTCCTCGCATTCGTAGAAGACGTACGTCACGTCGCGCGTCGGAGCGCTGATCGTCGCCGCCAGGCGGAGGGCGACTGCGACGCCGCCCTTCATGTCGCAGGCTCCGAGACCGTAGAGCGACTCCCCGTCCAGACGGGAGGGGAGGTTGCCGGCCGCCGGGACCGTGTCGAGGTGCCCGGCGATGATCACACGCTCGTCGCGGTCCAGGTCGGTACGGCCCACGACGGAGTTGCCGATCCGCTCGACCGTCAGGTGCGGCAGAGCGCGCAGCATGGCCTCGACGGCGTCGGCGAGTTCGGCCTCTTCGCCGCTCTCGGAAGGGGTGTCGACCAGGGCGCGGGTGAGCGACACGATGTCGGCGGTCGCAAGGAGGGGGGTCTGCGAGGTCAAGGGGCGGTCCTGTCTTTGGGGGTGAAGGATCGGCCGTGGCCGAAAACAAGCCGGTAACAGCAAGTCGATAAGGTGCCGCCATGACCATGACCGCACCCCAGACCGGGGTCGCGTCGCTGGTCGCGGCCCTCGGTGCCGAACTGCTGCGGCCGCTGCACCTGCCGGCGGACGCCGATCCGAGCATCGGTGACCCTGTCATCTGGGACGCGGAGTCCGAGCCGCCGCCCGGATCGCACTCGATCCTCCTCATGGTGGGCGGGCGGTCGAGCGTGGCCGCGGCTCGTGGCGCCCTTCACGAGGCAGCCCGGCTCGGTTACGCCGCCGCGGTCGTCAAGGCGTACGGCGAAGACCCGGACCGCTGGCGCCGGTGCGCCGCCGAGGCCGGCATCCCCGTGCTGCTCGCCCCCGATGACACGCCGTGGCGTCATCTGGACTCCCTGATCTCCGCCATCGTGGCGAGCGAGGCCGGCCGGACGAACGTGCCCGATCTGTCGCGGGTCGCGATCGGCGACCTGTTCTCCCTGGCCAACGCGGTGGCGGCCATGGTGGGGAGCGCGATCACCATCGAGGACGTCGACCGCCGGCTCCTGGCCTACTCCAACATCGAGGGGCAGCCCATCGACAGCTGCCGGCGCCGTACGATCCTCGGCCGGCAGGTGCCCGACGACCCGCTGTACTCCGACGAGTACCGGGTCCTGGCGCACCGGGACGGGCCGGCCGGCTTCCCCGCCTATCCGGAGCGAGGGGGCGACTTCGCGCGCCTCGCCGTGTCCGTGCGGGCCGGTTCCCGCGTACTCGGCTCGATCTGGGCGATCGACAGCGGCGGCATCGATGCAGTCGTGGCCGGGCAGACCCTGTCCTCGGTGACGGGCATCGTGGCCATGCACCTGCTGCACGGCGGCACGACCACCGATCTGAAGCGCGTTCGCCGCAGCGAGTGGCTGACCGGCCTCCTCTCCTCGCGGGCCCCGGACCGCGATACGCCCTCGGAATTCCCGCTCAGTCCCAAGAAGCCGGCGGTCCTCCTGGGTTTCCGGATGAACGCGCGGCCCGGGGAGGTCGTCGACAGCGCACGGGTCATGGACCTGGTCGCGGTGTTCTGCGAGTCGCACCACAAGAAGGCCGCCTGCACCGCCTTCGACGACACCGTTCTGGCGCTGCTGCCCGCGGCGCTCCTCCCCCGGGACCAACTCGTCTTCCTCGCACGCCAGATCATCGACAGCGCGCGGAGCAGCCTGGGAGTCAAGCTCATCGCGGCCGTCGGCGACGCCGTCACCTCGGTACAGGAGGTGACGGCAGGCCGCAGTGAGACCGAACGGGGACTGCGCGCGCTGCTGCACCGCCCGGAGCGTGGACCGGTCCTGGACATCGCGGCGAGCCGGGAGGTCCTTGCGCTGGAGGAGCTGGCCGAATCGGCCTGGGCGAGCCGGACGCGTCCCCTGCCCGTGCTGACCCGGATCCTCGAGTACGACCGGGTCCACGGGACCGAGTACCTCGCGACACTGCGCGTCCATCTGGACTCCGGCGGTGACGCGCTCGTCGCCGCTCAGCGGCTGACCGTCCACGTCAACACGTTCCGGTACCGGCTGCGCCGGTTGTCCGAGCTGTTCGACCTGGACCTGTCCGAACCGGAGTTCCGGCTGGCCGTCTGGCTGCAGATGCGGATACTCGCCCCGTTCCGGTGACGACTCGGCTCGTGCCGGGGATGCTGGCCGTCAGAACTTCGCGTTGTCGACGGTCTTCTCGGTGTAGGAGCAGCACTTCGTCAGCCCCCACTTCTTCATGATCTTCGCGTAGGTGCCGTCGTCGATGAGCCGTGCCATCGCCGCGTGCACCGCCTTGACCAGCTCGGTGTCCGCCTTCGGCACGGCGAGACCCAGCGGTACGTCTTCGGAGAGCTCGTCCGGAGGGATGACGATCTCGAGTTGTCCCTGGGCCTGGTCGACGAGATAGGCACCCGAGCCGCCGGTGCTGACCGCCGCGACCGCACGTCCGCTCTGCACGGCGAGGATCGCCTGGTCCTGGCCCTTGTACTCCTTGATGGCCACCGGTTTCTCGCCCTTGTCGGTGCACAGCTTCGACTGTGTGACGAGGTTGTCCGCCATCGAGGTCGCACTCTGCACCGCGACGTTCTTGCCGCAGAGGTCGGCGAAGGTCTTGATCGAGGTGTCGCCGGGCTTGAGCAGGAACGCGGGGTCGTTGCGCGCATAGTCGACGAAGGTGATCAGCTTGCGGCGTTCCTCCTTGTCGGCCATGCCCGCGGCGGCCAGGTCGGCCTTGCCGGAGTCGAGCGTGGGGATGAGGCCGTCGAAGGACACGTTCGTGAGCGTGACCTTCACGCCGAGGACGTCGCCGAGCGCCTGCGCGAAGTCCGCGTCGGCGCCGATGATCGTCTTGTTGTCCGTGTCGAAGTACTCGAACGGCGGGTACGTGGCATCGGTCGCCACCCGCAGGACGCCCGCCTTCTTGATGTCGGCGGGCAGCAGCTTCGCCGCGGCGGGGTCGACGTCGAGCTTCTCGGAGCTCTCGGCGGGAGCGGCGGACGTGCTGCCTCCGGAACCGCAGGCGGCGAGCAGGAGCGTACCGGCCGACGCCATCGCGAGGTAGCCGTACGTGGTGCGCGGGGATCGATGTCTGAGGATGTTCATCGTGGGCCTCTTCACTGATGAGCGGGGGACGGGGCCGGCAGGGACGATGCCGTCACTTCGGTGGTGCTGACGGTGAACCGCCGCAGTGCCTCGAGATCGACGCTGACTCCGAGACCTGGTCCGGTGGGCACCGTGAGGTGTCCGTCGGTGAGTTCGAACGGTGCGGTGATGTCCTCGGCGAAGTAGCGGCGCGTCGCCGAGATGTCTCCGGGGAAGGTGAAGCCCGGCAGGGCCGCAAGGGCGAGGTTCCCGGCGCGCCCGACACCGGACTCCAGGACCCCGCCGCACCACACGGGCACGCCCTGGGACCGGCACAGGTCGTGGATGGCGCGGGCCGCCGGATAGCCGCCGACCCTGGCGGGCTTGATGTTGACGATGCTCGCCGCGCCCAGGGCCAGGGCGGTGGCCGCGCTGTCCGGTCCTGTGACGGACTCGTCGAGGCAGACGGGGGTGTCGATCACCTGGGTGAGGCGGGCGTGTGCGAGGAGTTGTTCCGCCGGGAAGGGCTGCTCCAGCATCTGCAGGCCGAGTTCGTCGAACCGGCGCAGGTGCGTGACGTCCGCGGTGGTGTACGCCTGGTTGGCGTCGGCCTGAAGGGCTAGGTCGTCCCCGAAGGCCCGGCGCACCGCGCGCAGCGGTTCCAGGTCCGCACCGGGGCGGATCTTCAGCTTGATCCGCTGGTAGCCCTCGGCGAGGTAGCCCTCGACGGACGTCAGGAGGGTTCCGGTGTCCGGCTGGATGCCGATGGAGACGCCCACCGGAACTTCGGAGCGGGTCGCGCCGAGGAAGTCGGCCAGCGGCATCCCCGCCCGCTTCAGCTCGGCGTCGAGTACGGCACCGCTCACCACCGCCTTGAGCAGCGGATTGCCCGGGACGCCGGTCAGGCACTGCGCCACGGCCGCGGAGGTGAGCCGGGGAAGCGCGCCGATCATGGGCAGCACTCGCGTCGTGAGCAGGTCGGCGACACCGCCGATGTACTCCGCGTAGTAGAGGGGCTCCGGGTCGGCCGCGCACTCCGCCCAGCCGTCGACGCCGTCGACGCGCAGTTGCAGCAGCAGGAGTTCGCGGTGTGTCTCGGTGGCCATGGAGGTACGGAAGGGAGTGACCAGGGGCATCCGCAGCCGATGGATACGGGCGAACTCGAAGGCCGCCGCCATCATGCGACCTCCCTGTCCCGTGCCGGGCCGTCCTGCGCCGCCCGCGTGTCCCGTACGAGCAGGTACCAGCCGTCCCGTGTCATGCCGCGCGCCGTGTAGCCCTGGTCGACGGCGGCCGTGAACGCCTCACGGACGGCGTGCCGCCACCGTCGCGCCCGGTCGGGGCTGGTCCCGCGCAGTGCCTCGGCGTCGCGGGGCACCCAGAGTTTGAGGACGGCTTCGCCGTCGGGCTCGCCGAGGACGGGCAACCCCTCGACCGGTCGCAGGATCGTGCGCGCGTCGGCCGGCTCCTCTGCCGGCGGGCGGGCGCCGACCGGGCGGTCCAGGGTCCAGCGGGCCACCAGCCGGTCGGTGAGGTCGTTGCGGTTCACGGCGTCGTTCAGGGGCGCGTAGAAGTCGGGGATGTACGCGGACGCCACCGCTCCGAGGCGGGTGAGGTTGAAGTACGCGTTCCGGCGGAGCAGCGGGTCGAAGGTCCAGCGCATGGTGGTGGCCCCGCGGTCGAGTCCCCATGCGCGCTGCGCGAGCTTCAGCGCGTAGCCGATGCCGCCGCCCGTCACGTCCGCGTCGACTCCGGCGATCAGGGAGTAGAGATCGGTGGAGTGGGGCGCGCCCGCGACGCACGCGGCCGTGCCGACCAGCCGGCCGTCCCGGTAGGCGCCGATCACACACCCGCCGGCGTGGGCGAGGCTGCGCAGCACGTCGTGCTGGACGGGCGACGCGTCGTACGAGGTGCCGAAGACGCGGGCGAGAAGCCGGCTCGCGTCGACGCAGGCGTCGGCCTCCGAAACCGGCCGTACGGTCACGGCCGCACCGGCCGCGGCCTCGTCGGCGTCCTGCCGGGCGGTCGTGGAGGACGTCGTTGGGGGCGAGGGGTGGGATCTGGAAGACACGCCCAGCAGACTCGCTGTTCACCGCCGGTACGGGCTTTGTTCTCAGGCTCAAACTCAGCGCCCGTTCTTGGTGCTGGAAGACATCATCAGGGCGTCCGGCGCCCTCCGATACTGATCCGGCGTCAATGGAGCCGCGTCCGTCGGCCGGGCCCTCGTACCGGCCACCACGCCCGATTCCAGCTGGGAGGCCGTATGGCGCAGCTCCACACGGAAGCGTCGACCGCGTCGGCGGCGCCCGACGAATCCCTCCAGGTGGTGCCCCGCCGCCACCCGTGGCGCTGGGCCGCTTCCACCGTCATCGTCGTGCTGGCCGCCCAGCTGCTGGTCAGCGCGGTGACCAACCCCCGCTTCCAGTGGTCGACCGTGCGGCAGTACCTCACGTCCGAGTCGGTCCTGCGCGGTCTGCTCATGACGCTCGAACTCACCGCCCTCGCCATGGTCATCGGCATCGTCGGCGGCACGGTCCTCGCCGTGATGCGGCTGTCGCCGAACCGGCTGCTGGCGCGGACCGCCTCGGTCTACATCTGGTTCTTCCGCGGCACCCCGGTCCTCGTCCAGCTGTTGTTCTGGAACTTTCTCCAGGCCGTGTACCCGCAGGTCAGCCTGAGTGTCCCGTTCGGGCCCGACCTGGTCTCCGTCCAGGCCAACTCGATCATCACCCCGTTCGTGGCGGCACTGCTGGGCCTGGGCCTCAACGAGGCCGCGTACATGGCCGAGATCATCCGGAGCGGCATCCTGTCCGTCGACCCCGGCCAGGAGGAGGCCGCGCACGCTCTCGGCATGCGGCGTCCGCTCGTCCTGCGAAGGATCGTGCTGCCCCAGGCGATGCGGGTGATCGTCCCGCCGACCGGCAACGAGGTCATCGGCATGCTCAAGGCGTCCTCGATGGCCAGCGTGGTCGCGATGCAGGAACTGCTGTACTCCGTCCAGATCATCTACTCCCGGACGTACCAGACGATCCCGCTGCTCATGGTCGCCAGTCTCTGGTACCTGCTGGTGACGTCGATTCTCTCGGTGCTCCAGCACTACATCGAAACGTATTTCAGCCGGGGCCGGGGCTCGTCCCCGCAGCGCAAGAGCCTGGCGGCCGCCCTGGTCTCCGGCCTGCGCATCCGCCAGAGCAACCGGAGGAACGGAGCATGAGCGCCCTCGACAAGAGCGCGGGAACACCCGCCGACGTCACGACGGAGACACCCGCCGTCGTCGCCGAGGGGGTACGCGCCCGTTACGGCGATCTCGAAGCGCTCACCGGGATCGATCTCACCGTCCGGTCCGGCGAGGTCGTGTGCCTGGTCGGACCGTCCGGGTCCGGGAAGTCGACCTTCCTTCGGTGCGTGAACCACCTGCACCCGATCTCGGGCGGGAAACTCACCGTCGCGGGCGAGCGCGTCGGCTACCGCCGGCGCGGCAACCGGCTGTACGAGCTGTCCCCGCGCGAGGTCGCCAGGCAGCGCGAGCGGATCGGCATGGTCTTCCAGCGGTTCAACCTCTTCCCCCACATGACGGCGCTCGGCAACGTCATGGAGGCGCCGGTGAAGGTCAAGGGCGTACCCAAGGCGAGTGCCCGCGAGGAGGCCGTGGCACTGCTCGACCGGGTGGGCCTGGCCGCCAAGGCGGACGCCTATCCCGAACAGCTCTCGGGCGGCCAGCAGCAGCGCGTGGCCATCGCCAGGGCACTGGCCATGAAGCCGACGCTGATGCTCTTCGACGAGCCGACCTCCGCGCTCGACCCCGAACTCGTCGGAGAGGTCCTCGATGTGATGGGCCGGCTCGCGGCCGACGGGATGACCATGATCGTGGTCACGCATGAGATCGGCTTCGCACGCCGGGTCGGCGACGCGGTCGCGTTCATGGACGAGGGCCGGGTCGTGGAGTACGGGACGCCGGGGCAGGTGCTGGAGAACCCGGCCCATGAGCGGACCAAGTCCTTCCTCGCCAGGGTGATGTGACATGGCGTCGGCTCTCGTCCACGGCGGGACTCTCGTGCACGGCGCCACGGTCGTCGACGGCACCGGGGCGCCGCCGCGAGCCGCCGACGTCCTCGTCGTCGACGGCCGGATCACCGCGGTCGAGCCTCCGGGACGTATCCCGCGCGGGACATCCTCGTACGCCGCCGTCGACGCCACCGGCCTCGTGGTCTGTCCCGGCTTCATCGACGCGCACTCGCACGCCGACACCTCGCCGCTCCTGGAGACCGACGACCTGAGCAAGATCCGCCAGGGGGTGACGACCGAGATCGTCGGCAACTGCGGCGACTCGCCGGCGCCCGGCCGCCCCTACCGCAGCTTCACGGAGCTCTTCACCGCACTCGACGAACGCGGGTACGTCACCAACTACTGTCCGCTGGTGGGTCACGGCAGCCTCCGGCTCGCCGCCATGGGCATGCGCGACGCACGAGCCACCCCGGAAGACCTGGCGGTGATGCGCGAGCTGGCTCACGAGGCCCTCGACGCCGGGGTGTTCGGGCTGTCGAGCGGTCTGATCTACCCGCCCGGGGCGTACAGCGACCGCGAGGAACTCGCCTCCCTGGCCGGCCTGTTGCCGGACGGACGCGTCTACGCCACGCACATGCGCGACGAGAACGAGCGGCTCCTGTCCAGCATCGAGGAGACGCTGGACGTGGCCAGGCGGGCCGACTGCCGTGTGCAGGTCTCGCATCTGAAATGCGGTGGCCGGGACAGCTGGGGGCGGATGCCCGAGGCTGTCCGGCTGCTCGACGACGCCCGGACCGCCGGGGTCCGGGTGACGCACGACGTGTACCCGTACGAGGCGGCTTCGACGCACCTGTCCGCCTGCCTGCCGCCCTGGACGCACGAGGGAGGGCCGGACGCCCTGCTGCGGCGGCTGAACGACCGTGGCGAACTGCGCAGGATCCGGGCGGCCGTCGAGGCCGAGCACAGCGCCGGCTGGGAGAACCTCGTCGCCGGCGCGGGCGGCTACTCCTCGATCATGGTGTCGAGCACCCGCAGCCACGCCTACGAGGGACGCACGCTCGACGAGATCGGTGCCCGGCTCGGCATGACGCCGTTCGACGCGATGGTCCAAGTGCTGCGCGAGGAGCGGCTGCAGGTGACGATGGTCGGTTTCTGCATGGAGGAACGCGATATCGAGGTGGCCATGACCGCGCCGGGAGCGATGGTGGGTTCGGACGGGCTCCCGTTCGGGACCGGAGGGCGCCCGCATCCGCGCCTGTTCGGAACGTTCCCCCGGGTCCTCGGCCGCTATGTCCGCGAGCGGCGCACCCTCGAACTCGCGGACGCCGTACGGAGGATGACCTCGCTGCCCGCCGACACCTTCTCCGTCCCCGGCCGCGGCCGGGTGGCGGTGGGTGCCGTCGCCGACCTGGTGGCCCTCGACCCGGCGACCGTCTCGCACCCCGGTGACTACCTCGAACCCGACGTGGCTCCGACGGGGATCTCCTGGGTGATGCTGGCCGGTGAAGTCGTCGTCAGCGACGGCCGGTGGGCCGGTATCCGCCGCGGCCGCCGCCTGATTCCGGCCTGAGAGGCCGACTCGTATCTGAGTGGACGGCTCAGGCCTGAGTGAACGGCTCAGGTCACTGCCCGCCCGGCCCGTCGTGGAGGTTCCAGGGGACGAGGGTGTAGTCGTTGGCGCACGGGTTGCCGCCCGTCACCCGGTACTCGCCTGACGTCAGGTCGATGAGGCTGGACATCAGCGTCTTGTACTGCTCGACCCTGGGCAGCCGGTCGTCGTCGTGTTCGCACACCGAGCACGGATAACTGAAGTGGTCGCTCAGCACTTCGCGGACGACCTGGTGGAGCTTGTCGGGGGTCGCCACGTCGTCGAGCCGCGCGAGGCCCGCCTCGATGAGGGGGAGCCGGTAGACGGAACTCATCGACGAGGGGCGGTAGGTGCTGCCGATCTCGTCCGGGACCCCGTACTGGTAGTGGTTGGTGTGCACGACGCGGCCCCGCAGGGCGGTGCTCCACCGATGGCTGCCGGGCGTGGTCTCCATGGCGACGGCGAGCCCGTCGCGGTGGACCATCAGCAGGTTGACTGCGATCTGCAGCCGGGCGGTCACGGCGGCCTGCAGCGCGTCGTGCATGATCGCGCTGTCGAGGATCAGCCGGCGAAGGACCGGTTGCGGGAGGCCGATCGACCGGCCGAAGTCGCCGCTGAGTCCGTTGGCCTGGAGCGCCAGGCCGGCCGAGTTCGCGCCGTGGCGGCCGACCTGTCCGGCCTCGACTTGCTGGATGATCGTCGGCTTTCCGGGCTGCACGATGCGGATCACGATCGTGGTGTCCTCCGTGCCGGAACGCCAGTCCCAGTTCTGGCCGCTGAAGACCCGGTCGACACCGGAGCCGCCGGGCAGGATCGCGAACGTCGAGCAGCCTTCCTCATCGTGGCCCGCGTCCGCCCCCGCCTCCCACCCCGACCGGCCGAAACGGCTGTCCGCGGCTCTGACGATCTCGCCGCGGGCGTTGAGCGCGAGGATGTCCATCTCCGACACCCCGGCCCCCTCCGCGATGCCCGCCATCTCCTCCAGCAGTTCCTCGGAGGCCGCGGCGACGACCGGACGCCACTTGCGGGCCTCGTCGACCACCGATTCCCAGGTGAGCCCGGTAGCCGCGCCGTAGGCCTCCTCGTAGTAGGCCATCGACCGGGCGATCTCCTGACGGGCGGCCTCGCCGTGGACGCGTCCCCGCTCCCTCGGCCCTCCCGAAATCTCGATCATCGGTATGGCCCTCGTCCCCGCCGGAACTGTCGTGTCGCTCATCGCTCGCCTTCCTCTCAAGAAGGCAAGAATGTAGTAGCAACTACTACACAGTCAACGTCTAGGGTGATCGCATGCCCCCCAGCAGCCCTCATGGCGACACGTTCGAGCACCGGGTGAGCGCGCGGCTCGACGATCTCAAGCCGGCGGAACGCCGGGTGGCCGAGTTCGTTCTCAAGCGCCCGCGCGAGGTCCTGTTCGCGACCGCCACCGACCTGGGCGCCGCGACGGGTACGAGCGACGCGACCGTCATCCGCACCGCGAGGTCCCTGGGCTACTCCGGCCTTCCGGAGCTCAAACGCCACCTCGCCCGTGATCTCACCGACCGCACCCCGCCCTCCGCGCGCATGGCCGAGCGCATCGAGCGGACCGGGACCGCCGACGGAAGCCTGGCGCACAAGGTGCTGGGCGACGGCGCGGAGGTGCTGCGGGAGACCGCCGCCCTCCTCGATCCCGACGAGCTCGACACGGCCGCGACAGCGGTCGCCGGTGCCCGGTCCGTGCTCAGCTGGGGCCTTGGGGTGTCGGCGCTGGCCGCCGAGTATGCGGCGGTCCGCCTGGGCCGGCTCGGCATCGTGACGCGCGGCGCCCGCGCCACCGGCTTCCAGCTCGCCGACCAGCTGTTGCCGCTGACCGCCGAGGACACCGTCCTCCTCTACAGTCCGGGGCGGCTGAGCCGTGACCTGGAGGTCGTCCTCGACCACGCCGCACGGACCGGTGCGGACGCCGTCCTGGTGACCAGCACGCTCGGCCCTGAGCTGCGCGACCGGGTGCGGGCGGTTCTTCAGGCCCCCAACTCGCCGACCCGGCTGACCGGCGAGATCCTGTCCGCCACCGCCGTCACGGACGCCCTCGTCCTCGCGGTCGCCGCCCTGGTCCGCGACCGCGCGACCGGCACGGCCGACCTGCTCGACTCCCTGCGCTCACAGCTGTCAGGCCCGGGCCCGGCCTGAAAGCTCCTGCCACGGCCACCCCGAGGCGTACGAGAGGTGCTGTGGCCGCTTCCACTCGGGCGCACGAGACGGCACTGCCTCCGCTCCCCTCCCCCACCGCGGCGTTGCCGGCCCGGCCGCCGTACCCGCCCAGCAACTCCGGCCAGGAGTAGCGGGGCGGACGGCGGCCCGTCAGCGTTATGACTTCGGCACCTTCAGCCGGTCCCAGCTCACCTTGCCCGGGATGCCGTCCGCGTCCTTGCCCTTGAAGCCGAGTTTCTGCTGCCAGGCGGCGTAGGACTTGCGGTCGGCCTCGGTCCACTCGGGGCCCGGGCCCTCCTCGTAGCGGTCGCAGTCCTCGGCGACCAGGCGGCGGCCCATGGCCGTGATCACCGGGTCCTGCCGGCCGATGTGGAAGAAGCCGCTGCCCGGGAACGGCTCGTACGACGGCTTGGGGTCGGGCTTCGGCTCGGGGGCGGGGTCCTTCCCTCCGCCGCCCTTGCCGCCCAGCCGCTCCCGGATGCGCCTGCGCATGCCGTCCATCGTGAAGCCGCGCGGATCCTGCTTGCCCGGCTGCCACTCCTTGTGACCGATGACGGAACGCTCGGACCAGCCGTGGGCACGGCAGATCGCGGCGGAGACCTTCTCGATCGCCTCCTTCTGCGCCTCGGGCCAGGGATCCTTGCCGTCGCCGAGGTTGATGCACTCGAAGCCGTAGAAGTGGCGGTTGCCGTCGGCGTCGGCGTCGTTGTCCGGCGGGAGCTTCGTCTCGTTGATCACGGCGCGCAGGACCTCGCCGTCGCCGAGGCCGGCGTGATTGGCGCGGCCGTTGCCGACGAGGTGGACCTCGCCCTTCTTGTCGATGACGCCGTGGCACAGGGGGCCGGGCAGGTTCGAGTGGCCGTCGTAGCAGAGGTCCACGGAGGAACTGGTGCCGGAGGTGACGGTGTGATGGATCATCACGCCGTTCATCGGGCCCCAGGGTCCCTTCGAGTTGCGGTTGTGGCGGCGCCAGTTCCGTACCTCGTGAACCGTCAGCCCCTCCGCCCGCAGGATCTCCACCATCTTGGACGCGGTCAGTGGCTTCGCCATTACTTGTCTCCTTCCACGGCGGCCTCGGCCTCCGCTGTGGTCTGCGACCTGCTGCCCGAGGACTCTGCCGCGGCCTCCTCCTCGCGCGCCCGCGCCTCCGCCGCGAGCGTCGCCTCGTCCGCGGCCGGAATGCTGCTGGCGAGGGCGCCGAAGGCGAGGCGCAGGTCCACGGCGCCGGACTCGCCCTTCACCAGAGCGAGCGGCGCGAAGTGGCGGGCGATGCCGGCCGGTACCTGAAGCAGGGGCTTGCGTGCCGCGTCCACCGGCCATTCGACGCCGCCGGTGGCGGTGCGGGCGGGGACGATCCAGTGGTCGCCGGTGCGGTACGTGCCGCCCTTGGCGAAGTAGACCTCGACGCCGTCCTCCAGGGGCAGCCACTCCCCTTCCTCGACACGGACCGCCCCGCCCCGCGACGAGGCGCTGCGGCCCTTGCGCTTCGGGCCCTCGCGGTGGTCCCAGCGCCGCAGGAACGGGTGCAGCCGGGGCAACCGCCCGACACCCTGCTCCGGCTCGGCGGACAGGCGTACGCGGCGGCCCGGCAGGTCCAGTTCCTCGACCCTGAGCAGCGGCAGGGGTTCGAGGCGGGAGGCGTACGCGGTGTCGGTGAACTCCACGCGGTCGCCGACGTCCAGGTCCAGCTTGTCGTCGTGCCCGTGGGACGCCAACTGCACCCAGGTACCGTCCAGTTCGTCGACGGGGAAGACCACGGAGCCGTTCTCGCGGGACCACTTGAACGTGGCCTCCCCGGCCTCGCCGCCCTCGTGGACCTCGACGCGGTACAGCTGGTTCTCCGGGCCGCGGTAACGGGCGTCGGGCCTGACCAGGCCCGGGTCCTCGTCGGCGTGGTCGGGCCGTTCGCTGCGGGCGGCGAGCCGGGCCGAGGGGGCGGACTGACGCAGCGCCCACTTGTCGAAGGCGGCGCGGACGACCTCCTTCGACGGTTCGGCGTCCTCGATGTCCAGTTCGGTGAGGGAGAGCGGCAGGACCTGCCAGACGACCTTGGCACGGGCGGCGGTGTCCGGCATCGCCGAGCCGAGGGCGACCTCGCGCAGCGCCGGGTCCTCGGCCGCGCCGACCGACCGCTCCCAGACCGACAGATAGACGAGGAAGGGATTCTGCGCGGGCGACGGCAGCCGGTCGCCGGGCTTCTCCGGGTCGCGGTAGCCGTCGGGCTGGTCCCAGTAGGTCCAGTACGCGGGCGGCTGCGCGGCGTCCTTGTCCGCGGAGTCCTCGGTGTTCTCGCCCTCGTCCGGTACGGGTGTGCCGGGTGCCGGGCGGTACGCGTCGCACAGGATGCCGTCGACGTAGTAACGGCCGCCGTGGATGTGCAGGGTGTCGATGTCGTGCTTGCCGCCGACGTACTCGATCCGGAATCCGGCGTCCTTGCGCGGCCCGCCGTGCTGCCCGATCAGGTCGGCGGCGAGGGTGCGCGCCTGGTGGAGCTGGATGGCGGTCTGCTCGTTGGCGTCGGCGTCGAGCTGGACGCGGCCCTGCTGGGCTATGACCGCGGAGTAGTGCCGCTCCGGGCGGAACGTGGAGCGGGAGAGATCTGCGTGCATGAAGGGGGTCCCCCTGGTTCGGAGAAGTGCGGGTTCACAAAGTCGTTGTCGGCGCGCGTCACGAAGGCCAGTACGAAGGCTCAGGTCGCAAGGACTCAGTTCACGAGGGCTCAGGTCACGAGGGCTCAGGTCACGAAGAAGATCCCCGCGTCCGTGCCCGCGGGCGTGTACTCCTCGATCCGCGCCCGCAGGCTGTCCTCGCGCTGCGGCCGGTACAGGTCGTGGAAGGCGCCCGGTTCGGCCCCGTCGTCCGCGCCGCGCCGGATCTCCTCGGCACACCGGTCCGCCAACTGCCCGTACCAGGGCGTCCCGTAGCGCTGGGACGTGAAGAGCGGTCGTACGCGGGAGGCTTGCGCAGGGCCGGCCAGATCCGGCTGGCAGCGGTACCGGCGCGGCGTACGGGACCCGGCGGGGACGTAACTGAAACGCACGCGGCCGATGCCGCGCCGGGCCACGTGCAGTGTGCCGGTGAACAGGGAGTTCTCGGCGATCCGCACGGCATGCGTGTGCACCTCGCCGATCACGGTCGTCCGGTGCAGGTGCAGGACGGCGTGGGCGTGCCGGCAGTCGGGCGCGGACAGGGCCTCGCGGTCGTCGGCGGTGGCGTCCAGGATGCTGTCGCGGAGGTGGATGTCGAGGGGTTCCTCGGAGACCTCGTCGCCGATGACCTCGATCGTGCCGAGGATGCTGTGCTCGACCTGGAGGCACGCGGTGGTGCGGTCCAGGACGATGCTCGGCTCCTCCGGCGAGTGCGGGTCGCACTCGGGCTCCAGGGACCAGCCGGGCACGAGGGTGCAGTGGCGGACGACCACGGCGCCCATCGGGCCGGTGACGTTGATGCCCCGGCCGGCGACGAGCAGCCCGTCGAGGACGACGCGCGGCCGGTCGGCGGGGACGCAGTCCTCCGAGACCGAACGGATGTTGAGGGCGTCGGGGCGGTTGCTGTACCAGTCGAGCAGCCGGACCACCGGCCGGGCGCCCTCGGCCGCGCGCAGTTCGAGCCGGTCGCCCGGGTCGAGGTCGAAGTCCAGTTGCTCCTGGTAGGCACCGCTGTGCGTGATCTCGATGATGCCCTCGGGTCCGCAGCGGCCCGCGCGGCGGTCGTGCTGCCAGTCCCGGTAGGCGTCCATGATCCGCTGGTACGTCTCGCCGGGGCCGACCCGGAGGACGGTGGCGTCCGGCCGGGGCTCGCGGTCCCGTTCGTACTCGCCGCCACCCATGTCGGCGCCGAACGCGTAGTGGTAGTCGACCCACACGCCCTGCCGCGGCGCGGACCGCGCACCGAACGCGATCCGGCCGAGCTCCGGGTCGACCGCGACCTGGCCGCGCTTGGGCCGGTAGCGCCATTCCGACAGGTCGGCGACCACGATGTCGGAGAGCGGTACGGGCTTGTCCTCGCCGTCGCGCCGGATCACGAAGCTCTTGCCGGGGCCGTAGTAGTCGGCGAGGCGGTCGTGGAGCTGGTGGCGGCGGATGAAGGCAGGGACGTTGTCGATCGTCGCGATGTGTGTGGCCGACGGTTCCGGTTCCGGCTTGGTGACGAGCGGGGTGTCGTTGCCGAGGATGGAGAAGGTGTAGAGGTTGCGGGCGCGGTCGATGCAGTACGCCGGGGCGGACGTCAGCGAGTACGCCTTCAGCCGCCAGACGAAGAGCCCGACGCCGGCCGGGGTCCAACCCCCTTGCCGGTAGCGCGAGTCGGCCCTGCGCACGTCGGCCGAGCGGGCCACCGCGCCGAAGGGGCCGCCCGCCAGGTCGAGCGCGGGGCCGTCCCTGAGGTCGGCGAGACGGCCGCGTCCCGCCCTGTGAGCACCCCCGTCGCCGTACAGCTTCACGGGCTGCTGGTGCGCGACGTGGCGGGACAGTTCGACGGCCCGTGCGGGCCAGTCGGCCACCTGCTCGGAGAGTTCTTCGAGGAGGTGGAGTGTGCCCTTGCGGCGGCGGTTCGCGACGGTGGCGGCCACATCGCGGCGCGGGGCCACAGCCTCGGCGAGTGCCGCCGAACTGCCGTCGCGCAGGCCCGTGGTGAGGACCCGCTCGTAACCCGGCAGCGTGCGGTAGCCCACGAGGTCGCCGAGGTACGGCAGCACCCAGGGGGCCGCCGTCTCGGCGAACAGGTCCTCGTAGCCCTGCTCGACTCCGTCGCGTACGCGGTCGATCTGCTCGGCCATGACCGCGAGCAGGGCGCGCAGCGCTTCCCCTTCTTGCGCGTCGCGCAGCCGGTGCCACTGCGGGAGCAGTTCGGCGAGTCCGTCCGGTTCCCTGGACATCACTTGGCCTCCGTCAGAATCAGGGTGTCCGCGGCCTTCGGCGACAGCAGCGCGAGCTGCGCCGGGCGGATGCCGCGGAACACGAACACCGACCGGCCGCTCTCCAGGCGCCGGGTGTCGGTGATGTCGGGGTTCAGGCGCAGGAGTTCGGCGAGCGGGACGCCGTAGCGGGCGCAGACCGCCGACAGCGTCTCGCCGTCCTTCTCGCGGACGGTGTGGATCTTCTCGTCGTACGTCGCCGGGCGTGCCGGGACCGATGCCTTCGGTTCGCCGGGGTTCGCGAGCAGTTCCGTGAGCTCCTCGGCGGTCGCGGAGGCGGGTATGCCGGTGAAGACGTCGACGTCCACGTAGTCGACGCCCGGCACCTGGTGCGCCGTGGCCAGGATCTCGGAGAGACGGGCGGGCTGCCCCAACTCCCGTCCCTCGAAGCCGAGTCGGCGCAGCAGCGCCTGGCGCAGGCGTGGTTCGACGACCTCCCAGGTGTGGTCGGGTGCGACCTTCACCTTCGCGGCCACGAGCAGCGCGACGAGTTCGCGTGCGTCCACGCGGACCGGGAGGTTCGGATCGCCGTACTCGGTGAGTGCGCCGCGCAGGGAGCGCAACAGGGCCGAGTCCTCGCCGCCTTCCGCGATCGGTACGTCCTCCGTGCCCGCGACCGTCACGTGCAGCACGCGCCGCCGTCCGTCGAAGAGTTCGCGTGCGGACGCCCGGCCGATACCGGCGCGGGAGCGGGCGAAGTCCTCGTAGTCGGCCTCCGACACCAGGCGGTCGAGGGCCGAGACGGCGAGCGGGACCGTACGCCGTGTCAGCGCGGGACCGTCGGCGTCCGCGCCGCCCGTGGCCGGGCGCGGGTTGGTGACCGCGGAGACGCCGAGGGGCCGGGTGAGGGCCTGGGTGATGCGCCCCGCGGCGACGTTGGCCGCCTTGCCGGTGCCGAAGCGGTAGCGGGCGCGCACGTTCTCGTGGCCGCTGGGCAGGCGCGCACCGTGCACGCCGTCGCCGAAGGTCACGGTGGTACGGCCGTCGGCGGTGCTGCCCGTGATGTAGACGCGCTCGCGCGGGCCGCGTCCGGCGAGGCTGTCGACCTCGTGCCAGAGCAGTCCGTCGACCCTGACCTCCAGTACGGGCGTGGCGCCGAGGGGGTTGTCGTCGGCGAGCCAGGTCAGCGGCGACTGCCAGAGCGCGAACGTCTGGTTCGTACGGTCGGAGTCACCGCTGCCGATCGGCTCGTCCCGGCCCTCGCCGTGCGTCGCCTCGACCACGTTGCCGAGGATCTTCACGGTCCCGCGGCGGTAGCGGTACGCGAGGTCCGTGGTCAGCGTCAGCTTCGTGTGGACGTGGTCGCCGGGCAGTTGGGGGTCGACGGCCGGATCGGCGGCGGCGATGGTGACGACTTCCGTGGCCTCGACGCCCACCGTGCCGGGGATGTCGCCGCGCACGCCGCCGACGATCAGCGCCCGGCCCGGCTGCAGGCCGTCGTACAGCTCGGCGAGTTCGATCTCGTTGCCGTGCACGTCCTCACCGAGCGGCTCGTCGGCCAGACGCAGCGGCTCGCCCCCGGCGTGCACGGTGGTGTCCCGGATGTGCGAGAGCAGGACGTCGAACTCGTCCAGCCACGGGTCGGCCAGGACCAGTTCGGTGCCGCGGCCGGTGATGCCGTAGTTGGTGTACGCGGCCGTGCGCGCGGCCACCACCTTCGTGGTGACGAACGCGAACTTCGCGTCGCCGGGGATGCCGTCCTCGGCCCCCTTTTTGGGCCGCTGGATCGCGACCCAGCTACCGACGGTGATGCCGTCGTGCACGGTGTCCAGTTGCAGCACGCGGCGGTCGGTGGGTGCCGGCTTCGAGGCGATGACGATCTCCACGTTGGGCGCCCCGCTGCCGACGGTGTACCTGAGGCTCACCTCGTACTCGCCGTGCGTGATCTGCTTCGGGATGCCCGGCCGGAGATCGACCTGCTGGGACTCGCCGTTGTGGACGCCCACGTGGACGAGGCCGTCCTCATTGGGGCGCGACACGAAGAGGGTGCGTTCGGGCAGGCCCGAATGGAGGACTGCGGTGACGCCGGGCTCCTGGGAGTCGGTGGGGCGGCGGTTGAGCCAGCTCAGTTCGCGGTCCTGGCCCGCGCGGGTGGACAGGTCCACCTGGCCCGGGCCGAGGGGGAAGTTGACCGGCTGTTGGACCGGCAGGTTCTCCGCCCGCTGGTCCGAGCTGCTGCCCTCGACGTACTGGAACTCCGCCCGCGCGGGCACCTTGCCCGCCGTGTCGAACACGACGCGCATGCTGACCAGGGCGGAGCCGGTGAGGGGCCAGTCCGCGCTTCGGATGACGCGGCCCTTGTCGTCCTGGACCGGCTTGAGCGGGGCCGTGCTCCCGAAGGGGGCCGCGGTCACGCGCATCGCGAGGAGTTCCCGCAGCAGCTGCGGGGTACCGGGGGCGGCGGCCGTCCGCCAGGCCGGGTAGAGGCCGCTCAGGCCGGGACTGAGGGCCGAGAGCAGTTGGGCAGCGTCCGCCCCGGGCTGCCTGGACTGGGCGCCCGCGGGTGGCGCGGGGGCCCTGCCGCGGAGTGCCGGCCGGACGGAGGCCAGGGCCTTGAGGGCGGCTTCGCGCTGCCCGAGGGCGCTCTTCGCGGCTGCCGGGCGCTGGTCGTCCGCCGACTCGTCCGTCGGCGGCAGGGGCTGCGAGGGTGCCAACTCCAGTGCGTGCTCGGCGAGTTCGGTCAGTACGGCTTCCAACTGCTCGAACCACGCGGCGACGTCCTCGTACGGCGCCGCGAGGACCTGCGCCTCCCCCAGCCGCTCGATCGGTTCGGCGAGGCGGGCCGCGAGGCGTTCCGGGGTCTTGGCCTCCTCCAGGTCGGTGCGCAGGGGCGCCAGTACCTGGTCCTCGAAGTCCTCGATCAGGCGGCTGACCGGGCGGGGGTTGGGGACC
>NZ_JAAKZY010000174.1 GCF_011045015.1 Streptomyces scabichelini
TCCCCGCGGAGCGCCCCGCCGCGATCCCCGCCCCCGAGTCCTCGAACACCACACAGTCCTCAGGCGCGACCCCCAACTCGGCCGCCCCCTTCAAAAACCCCTCAGGATCGGGCTTGCTCGCCCCGACCGACTCGGCGGTGACCCGCACATCGGGCAGCGAAAGCCCGGCGGCAGCCATCCGCGCGGTCGACAGCGGCACATCCGCGGAAGTCACCAGCGCATGCGGCAACTCCCGTAGCGAGGCCAGAAATTCGGCGGCTCCCGGAATCGCGACGACGCCCTCCATGTCGGCCGTCTCCTCGGCCAGCATGCGCTCGTTGTCCGCGAGGTTCTGCTCCATGGGCCGATGAGGCAGCAGCAGAGCCATCGACGCATGCCCCTGCCGGCCATGGACGACCTTCATGACCTCGGCCCCGTCGAGCCCGTGCCGCTCGGCCCAGCGGTGCCAGATGCGCTCGACGACGGCATCGGAGTTGACGAGGGTGCCGTCCATGTCCAGCAGCAGGGCACGGGCGGTCAGCACGGTCGTGGCCGTCATCGGCATGCTCCAAAGCGTGGGAAGGGGGCCCGCGGCCCGGGACAAGGTGGCCCCGCCCGCCGGTCAGGGAGTGCGGGCGGGGACCACTTTGTTCCCCCACGGTACAAAACAGGTCGCCCATCGCGCTACCACTCAGGGGACCCGGCTTCCTGGAACTTCCCGCAACAAAGGCCCGACAAAAGCCCAACAAAGGCATGCACGAGCCCAAAACTCCGCCCACCCGCACTCAGTCAGGTCGCAGCGGCTTCCAGCACCTGCCGCACCCCTTGTTATGTCATGGGCACGTCACTAACTTCTCACCCGGCGCACATCTCAGCGAAACGCAGCACCGCAAGTATTCGCACGCACCGTCAACTTGCCATCCCCCCAAGGGAGTTCGCATGCCGAAGGTCTACGCGCGTCGACGGCTCAGCATACTAGCCGCCGCCAGCGGTCTGATAGCCATGGTCGGGCTTTTCAACGGTCCGACCGCCTCCGCCGCCCTGCCCACCCCCGTGAGCGCCGCCACGGCCCGCACCTACCTGTCCTCGCTCACCGTGGCGAACGAGGACCGCACCGGCTACAACCGCGACCTCTTCCCGCACTGGATCACCCAGTCCGGCGCCTGCAACACCCGTGAGACGGTTCTGAAGCGCGACGGCACGAACGTCGTGCAGGACTCCTCCTGCGCCGCGACCAGCGGCCGCTGGTACTCCGTCTACGACGGTGCGACCTGGACCGCCGCCTCCGACGTCGACATCGACCACCTCGTCCCGCTCGCCGAGGCCTGGGACTCCGGCGCCGACGGCTGGACCACCTCCCGGCGCCAGTCCTTCGCCAACGACCTGACCCGCCCGCAGCTCATCGCGGTCACGGACAACGTGAACCAGTCCAAGGGCGACCAGGACCCGGCCGAGTGGATGCCGTCGATCAGCTCGTACGCCTGCACCTACGTCCGCGCCTGGGTCCAGGTGAAGTACTACTACGACCTCTCGGTCGACTCCGCGGAGAAGAGCAAGCTGACCTCCGTGCTCAACGGCTGCTGAGCCGTCTGCGGTCCGGCCCGCAATCCGGTCCGCAGTCCGGGAAGTCCACGGAACCTCGCCCGGAACCTCCCCACTGACCTCCGTCGTTCCGTACCGTACGGTGCGACGGAGGAAGGTGATCACGTGGCGAGGCTGCGGCTGGGACCACTGCTGAGGTACGTCGACGGCTCGTCCGCGACCGTCTGGGTCGAGGCGAGCCGCCCGTGCACCGCCGAAGTGCGCTGCCCGGACGGCGCCGGCGGCGAGACCCGCACCTTCCAGGTCGCGGGTCACCACTACGCCCTGATCCCGGTCACCGGACTCACACCGGGCACGACCACCCCGTACGAGGTGCTGCTCGACGGGACGACCGTCTGGCCGCTGCCCGGCTCGCCGTTCCCGCCCTCGGTGATCCACGCCCCCGCGTACGACTCCGCCGGTCACGAGCCCGTCCGCGTGGCCTTCGGCTCCTGCCGCTGGGCCGCGCCGCCGGCCGACGAGAAGGACCCGGTGGGCCCGGACGCGCTGGACACGCTGGCCGCGCGCCTCGCCGCGGATCCGGACGCCGAACGGCCGGACGTACTGCTTCTGCTGGGCGACCAGGTGTACGCCGACGAGACGTCCAAGGCCACGCGCCGCTGGCTGGCCGCCCGCCGCGACCTCAAGGATCCGCCGGGCAACGAGGTCGCGGACTACGAGGAGTACACGCGCCTCTACTACGAATCGTGGCTCGACCCCGAGGTCCGCTGGCTGCTGTCCACCGTGCCCAGCTGCATGATCTTCGACGACCACGACGTCATCGACGACTGGAACACCAGCGCCGCCTGGCTCGCCGACATGCGGGCCACGCCCTGGTGGCGCGAGCGCCTGCTGAGCGGCCTGATGTCGTACTGGGTCTACCAGCACCTCGGCAACCTCCCGCCCGAACGCCTCACCACCGACCCCCTGTACGCCGCCGTGCGCGCGATCCCCGACGGCACGGACGTCCTCCGCGCCTTCGCCGCCGACGCCGACACGAACCCCTCCTCGGTCCGCTGGAGCTACCGCCGCGACTTCGGCCGCGTACGCCTGCTGATGATCGACACCCGCGCGGCCCGCGTCCTCGACGAGAACGCCCGCGCCATGCTCGCCCCGAGCGAGACGGCCTGGCTGCGCGAGCAGGTACTGGAGGGCCGGGGCGCGAGCGCCGACGGAAGCGGGCACGAGGCGGTCGTCGCGGCGTCCGGCAGAGCCTCCGCGACCAGCTCCCCGCCCCGCCCCGCCGACGGCGCCACGTCGGACGCCGCCACCCGGCACGCCCCCTACGACCACCTCCTGATCGGTACCTCTCTCCCCTGGCTGCTCCCCCACCTCGTGCACGACGCCGAGGCGTGGAACGCCGCCTTGTGCCGGGGGGAGCGCGGGGCGCGGTTGGCGCGGTTCGGGGAGGATCTGCGGCGGCGGGCCGACTTGGAGCACTGGTCGGCGTTTCCGGCGTCGTTCGACGCGCTGGCCTCGCTCATCGCCGAGGCCGGCTCCGGACCCGAGGCGCCGGCGACCGTGTGCGTGCTGTCGGGCGACGTGCATCACGCGTACATCGCCGAACCGTCATGGCCGGGCGGCCCATCGGGGCGTACGGGACCCGACGCGCGCGTGCTGCAACTGACCTGCTCCCCCGTCCACAACTCCATCCCGATGTCCATCAAGCTCGGCTTCCACTTCGGCTGGAGCCGAGTGGGCCGGGCCCTCGGCCGCCGTTTCGCCGGACACGGCGGCGTCCCGCGCCCGCCCGTGGAGTGGCGCAGGACGGGCGGCCCCTGGTTCGGCAACCAGCTGATGACGCTGACCCTGCGCGGGCGTTCGGCACGCCTGCGGCTCGACCAGGCGCGGGAGGAGAAGGGCGGGAGCGCCCGGCTGAGGACGGTCGTCGAGTCCGAGCTCACCCCGTAGCGCACTTCGCGACTTCGCACACATCGCGCACTTCACAGCCTCCGTAACTCACCCCGGCAGCCCCGTTGTTCGCCGGTCGATCCGCCGATTGCATACGTTTTTTGGCTGCGTTGCCCCCGTATCGCGCCCGTTGCCCCTGATGCTCGTGAGGCATCCCACACCGGGCATCGATGATCCGCTCAGGGGCTCGGCTCCCGTACCCTGCGACGGCATGATGAGGCGGACCGTCCGCTTCCAGTGGGCGGTTTGCCGTACAGCGCCCCAGATGCCCGGGAGTCACACCTTTGTCTGCAGCGACGGCGGACCCAAGCGAATTCGACGAGGTCCAGTTCCCCGCGCCCCTTAAGGGGCGCGGGGAACTGCGCGACCAGCCACAGACGGCCCGCAGCCTTCGCACCGCCCTTCCCGCGGAGCGCTCCGTTTCCGTCGCTCTGGTCGGCGCCGGGCCGCGCGGCACCAGCGTCCTGGAACGCCTCTGCGCCTCCGCACCCGAACTCCTCGCGCCCGGGGCGCACTTGACGGTCCACGTCGTCGATCCGTCGCCGCCGGGGCCGGGGCGCGTCTGGCGGACCGACCAGTCGGCCGAGCTGCTGATGAACACCGTGGCCTCCCAGGTGACCCTCTTCACCGACGACAGCGTCGACTGCTCGGGGCCGATATGCCCGGGACCGAGCCTGCACACCTGGGCCGACGGCGAGCTGGACCCGGACGAGTACCCGACCCGCGCCCAGTACGGCCACTACCTGGAGTGGGTCTTCGCCGAGGTGGTGCGCGGGGCGCCGCCGTCGGTACGCGTCGAGACGCACCGGGCCCGTGCGATACGGCTCGACGACGCGGCCGAGGGCGAACAGGCCCTCCAGACCCTCGTACTCGACGATGGCCGCACCCTGCCGGACCTCGCCGCCGTCATCCTCGCCCAGGGCCACCTGCCGACGGTCGCGGACCGGGCACAGCAACGCCTGACGGAGTACGCCGACCGCCACGGCCTGCGCCACATCCCGCCCGCCAACCCCGCGGACCTCGACCTCTCCCCGCTCGCCCCCGGCGAACCCGTCCTGCTGCGCGGCCTGGGCCTCAACTTCTTCGACCACATGGCCCTGTTGACGACGGCCCGCGGCGGCCGCTTCCTCCGCACGGCGGACGGTGGCCTGCGGTACGCGGCATCGGGCCGCGAGCCCCGCCTGTACGCCGGTTCCCGCCGCGGCATCCCGTACCAGGCCCGCGGCGACAACGCGAAGGGTCCGTACGGCCGCCACGTCCCTCTCGTCCTCACCCCGGACGTCATCTCCGGCTTCCGTAAACGCGCGGACTCCGGCGACGCTCCCGACTTCCTCGCGGAGATATGGCCGTTGGTGGCGAAGGAGGTCGAAACGGTCTACTACGAGGCGCTGTTGGGGAGGGGCGACGACGCGGCGGTACGGCGCTTCCGTGAGGTTTTTCTTGCCCTTCCTCACCGCGGCCCCCAAGAGGCCCTGCTCCTCGACGAGTTCGGCATCCCGGAGGCTGAGCGCTGGTCCTGGGACCGGATTTCGCGGCCGTACGCGGGACAGGTCTTCAACAGCCCGGAGGACTTCCGGAGTTGGCTGCTCGCGTATCTGCGCGAGGACGCCGAGCAGGCCGCTCTCGGCAATGTCGACGGCCCGCTCAAGGCCGCTCTCGACGTACTGCGCGATCTGCGCAACGAAGTGCGGCAGATCGTCGACCACGGCGGCCTTGCGGGAGCGTCACGACGGGAGCACCTGGACCGCTGGTACACGCCGATCAACGCGTTCCTGTCGATCGGGCCGCCCCGACGCCGTATCGAGGAGATGGCCGCGCTGATCGAGGCGGGCGTACTGGAGGTGCTGGGCCCACGCCTCGAGGTGCGGGCCGAGGGCGGGGCGTGGGTGGCGCACTCCCCCGACGTGCCCGGCTCGACCGTGCGGGCGACCACCCTCGTCGAGGCGCGTCTGCCGGAACCGGATGTGCGGCGGACCGCCGACGCACTGCTCGCCCGGCTACTGAAGACGGGCCAGTGCCGACCGCACGTGGTGGACGGGTACGAGACCGGAGGGCTGGACGTGACACCGCGGCCGTACCGCCTGATGGACCGTCAAGGACGCGCGCACCCAAGGCGGTTCGCGCTCGGCGTGCCCACGGAGGGCGTGCACTGGGTGACCGCCGCCGGGGTCAGGCCGGGCGTGGACTCGGTCACACTTTCGGACACGGACGCCGTGGCGCGGGCGGCGCTGAGGACGGCCGCAACTGCGGAGACGCCGGAAGAGGACGCGAAAATTTGGCCAAACGTTGAACTTGCAACTATTGATTAGGCTAGCCTAACGTGGATCACTCGCTCGGTTTTCGTCCCCAAGATTCGGTCCCCCGGACCGCAAGACCGAAGGAGTTCCCCCACCATGACCGGACGCCTCAACAGCGCCCAGCCATACGCCATCGGCCTGTTCCGCATAGTCATCGGGCTGCTCTTCGCCTGCCACGGCGCCATGTCGCTGCTCGGTGAGTTCGGCGGCGTGGACGGCAAGGGCGGCACGGTCGAGACGGGCAGCTGGCCGAACTTCTACGCGGCCGTCATCGAGCTCGTCGGCGGCAGCCTGGTCCTGCTCGGCCTCGGCACCCGCTTCGCGGCGTTCATCGCGTCGGGTTCGATGGCCTACGCGTACTTCAAGGTTCATCAGCCCGAGGCACTGTGGCCGATCGAGAACGACGGCGAAGGCGCCGCGATGTTCTGCTGGTCGATGTTCCTGCTGGTCTTCACCGGCTCGGGCGCGTTCGGCCTCGACCGGCTCTTCGCGCGGCGCACGTCCTCGGCCACCGCGGACAAGCGCAGCTCGGAGCCCATCGCGGCCTGACGCCCGCCTGCGGCTCGTACCCGTACACGTACGAAAACGGCGCCCGCCCCTGTCACACCCGGGGGCGGGCGCCCTCGTCGTATCAGGCCGCCCGCCCGAGTCGTCTCAGCCCGCCCATCCAAACGGCACCGTGAAGCAGGCCAGCCGCGTGCCCGCGCCGCCCGGCTCCTGGTGCAGCACGACGGAGGCGGCCTCGCCGCGCCGGAAGTTCCAGTCGTGGCGGGCGCTCGCCCCACCCTCGCCCCGGCCGTCGGCGGTGAAGTCGAGCCACACCTCGTTGCCGGGGTTCACGGCGGCCGGGTCCTCGGACGGCCGGTGCTGGTAGTGATCGCCCGCCGCGGCCGGGTCGGCGCCGCACGGCTTCTGGTGTACATGGACGCCGTACGCATGGCCCGGCTTCATGCCCTTCGCGCGCAGCGTCACCGTCGTGGCGCCGCGCTCCTCGCTGCGCTGGCCCACCTCGATCCAGGAGGCCGCGGGCACGAGCTTCATGTCGTACGTCACCGCCGCGGAGGGGACGAAGGCGGTGGGCGGCGCGAACTGCGCGGCCGTCCTCATCCGGTATCCGTGCGGGCCACCCTCGCCGCCCGCGCCGATCGCCGCTGTAGCGCCGGTCGCGCCGGTCGCGAGCAAGGCCGACGCCACTGCGCCGACGAGTATTCCTGCCACCATCGTTGGTCGCTCCTCACACCGATTGTCGCCCCCTTTCTCCTGCGTACTTCGTTCGTACGAGACGCCGGGCCCGGCCGCCCCCCGGGAGGTGGCAGCCGGGTGAACGTGGTGCAGCGATCACACGAGCCCCCTGTGGATCTCCTGTCGGACCCCGGGCGTACGCTGTATGGCTGTCACAGGCCGCTCCTGCCGCTCCCCCGCGACATCGCGGCTCTCGGCACGGTTGGGGCCTACGGGGGAGACACACGGGAGTTCGGGTGCTTGAGAGTGTGGGGCCGCTGACCGGCAGCCCGTGGATCTACGCCGTGGTGGCCCTGTCCGTGCTGTTCGACGTGTTCCTGCCGGTGCTGCCCAGCGGGGTCCTGGTCATCGCGGCGGCGACGGCGGCCGCAGCCGGCACCGGCGCGGCGACCGGGAACGTACCGGACCTCCTGCCGCTGACCCTCACCGCCGCCACCGCCTCGGTGCTCGGCGACCTGGTCGCGTTCCGGCTGGCCTGGCGCGGCGGCGAGCGTCTGGACCGGGCCATCGCCCGCTCCCGCCGCCTGACCGGCGCGCAGGAACGTCTCGGCGCGGCCCTCTCCCGCGGCGGCGGCGCCCTCGTCGTCATCGCCCGCTTCGCGCCCGCGGGCCGCTCGGTCGTCTCGCTCGGCGCGGGCGCCGCCCACCGCCGGGTCCGCGAGTTCCTGCCCTGGTCGATCCTCGCGGGCCTCGCCTGGGCCGCGTACAGCGTCGCCCTCGGCTACTTCGGCGGCCACCTGCTGGGCACGACGTGGCTCGCCACCGGCGTTTCGCTGGTCGCGCTGTTCGGGGCGGGCGCGGGGGCGGCGTACCTGATACGGCGGCCCGTGCCGGAGACGGGTCCAGGGGTCTGAGGCGGACGGGCAGGACATGCGGGTCTGAGGCGTACGCGGCTGGGCGTGCGGACTGAGGCGTACGCGACTGGGCGTGCGGGCTGAGACGTGCGCGGCTGGACTGCGTGGTCAGCCCGCCCGTCGCGCGGTCAGCTCGCCTGGCGTTCGGTCGTCCGGCCCCGCACCTCGAGGCCGTCCAGCAGCTCCGCCGTCGCCGCCGCGATCACGTCGACCGCCCGGTCGAACACCTCGCGGTTGTGGGCCGCCGGGGCGCGGAAGCCGGAGACCTTGCGGACGTACTGGAGCGCGGCGGCACGGATGTCCTCCTCGGTGGCCTCTTCGGGGAGTACGGGCGGGCGGAGAGTCTTGATGCTTCGGCACATGAGTCCAGTCTCGCGCGTGCCGTCCCGAACGTCCCCGGGAATAGCGATGTCCGAGAATGATGCCCGGGAATAGCGATGCCCAGGAATAGTGATGCGCCGTCCGCCGATTGTGCAGGGCATGACCACACTGGACATCCTCTACGTGGGCGGCCCCACGGCGGTCGTCGAGCTCGGCGGCTTACGGCTGCTGACGGATCCGACCTTCGACGAACCCGGCGAGTACCCGATCGGCTCGCGGAAGCTGGTGAAGACGGCCGGCCCGGCGGTCGCCGCCTCGGAGGTGGGCCCGGTCGACGCGGTCCTGCTGTCGCACGACCAGCACCCCGACAATCTCGACACCTCGGGCCGTACGTACCTCTCCGGCGCCCCGCTGGTGCTGTCCACGGCGTCGGCGTACGACCGCGTCGGCGCGCCCGTGCGGGCGCTGCCCTCCTGGGAGCACGTCGAACTCCCGCGCCCGGACGGCGGCCTGCTCCGCGTCACGGCCGTCCCCGCGCAGCACGGCCCCGACGGCTCCGAGCCCCTCGTCGGCGAGGTCACCGGTTTCGTGCTGTCCGGCGAGGGCCTGCCCAAGGTGTACGTCAGCGGGGACAACGCGTCCCTGGACGTCGTACGCACCATCGCGGACCGGCACGGTCCGTTCGACGTGGCGATCCTCTTCGCGGGCGCGGCCCGCACCCCGCTCGTACCGGACGCCCCGCTCACCCTCACCAGCGAAGGGGCCGCCCGGGCCACCGAAATCCTCGGCGCCCGCCACGTCGTGCCCCTGCACTTCGAACACTGGGGCCACTTCACGGAGGACGGCCCCACCCTGACGAAGGCCTTCACCGAGGCCGAACTCACCGACAGGCTGCACTTGTTGGAGCCGGGCGGGTCGGTACGCCTGTAGCGACGTACGCGACGTACCGCCCAGCGTGCCCGGTGAGCTGCGTCAGCGGGCTACGCGTGCCGGACGACCTGATAGATCGTCTGAGAGACGGGTGCCGGATGCGGGGCATCGTGCCAGCCGATCTCCTCGGCACGCTTCTCGATCGCCTCTCGTGCGGCGTGAGCTGCGGCTTCGTCCTCGAAGAAGGCGACAGACAGTCCGTTGCCGGTGGCAGGATCGACGAGGTGATAGGCGCCGTGGACGCCGGGCACGGCAGCGGCGGCATCCAGCACCCAGTCCCGGTCGTCGGTCGGCATCGGTTCCCACACGGCTACTCTCGCGATCATCGCTGCCTCCTGGTCGTCGGTCCGAGCCTCCAGAATGACGCGGCGACGCTCGGAGCGGCGGATCTGTTCTGCGGCCCTGTTCTTACGTCGCCGTCCCAGGGCCCGCACGGAATTCGTCCATGGTTTCGGAACCTGGATTCTTCTGTCCGGCGAGGTGAAAACGCCGTACTTCGCGGATTCATCAGATGGTGTGGATCATCCGCCATTCGGCCGTCTCGCCGTCCTTGTCCGCTGATGATCGGGGGAGCGCCCGTTGTCATCCAGGGAACGCTGTCCGTGACCTTGGCGTGCCCGGTCGCATGCACCATCCGACCAACAGAATTGGTTCATCGTGCATTTGACTCCGCATGAGCAGGAGCGCTTGCTGATCCACGTCGCGGCCGACGTGGCAGGCAAGCGCCGCGCCCGGGGGCTGCTTCTCAACTACCCCGAGACCATGGCCCTGCTGACCGTTCACGTCTTCGAGGCGGCACGCGACGGCAAGACAGTCAGCGACATCATGGACTCGGGCCGACGGGTGCTCACCCGTGACGATGTGATGCCCGGCGTCCCGGAGATGATCAAGAACGTCCAGGTGGAGGCGACCTTCCCGGACGGCACCAAGCTGGTCACGATCCACGATCCCATCCCGGAGGCCACGGAGAAGCCCGAGGTCTACCCGGGCAAGGTCGAGCACCCCCAGCAGGCAAACAGGGCTCAGTGCCCGGTCGGCTGTGACGACACCGACTCGTCCGCCTGTTGCGATGAGTGCGAGGACGCCGCGTCCTGGCACGAGGCCATCGCGTTCAACAAGGACCTGCAGCACAACAAGAAGACGATCAAGGTCAGGAACACGTCCGACCGGCCCATCCAGGTCGGCTCCCACTACCACTTTGCCGAGGTCAACCCCGGCCTCAAGGTGATCGTGAACCCCGCCGCCACGCCCGTGACCTATGACGAGCTATGGACCTGCGCTGAGGCGAAGGGGCGACGGCTCAACATCGCCGCGGGTACGTCCGTGCGGTTTGAACCAGGAGACGAGTGCTGCGTTGAGCTGGTGAAGATCGAAGGCGACGCCAAAGGCGATACCCGCAAGATCCAGGGACTGCGCAAGGAGATCGTCGGATGAGCAGCCAGCCGAAGCAGACGGGCCGGCAACGACAGAGCAACTTGCTGAAGCGGGCGGACTACGCCGCTCTGTACGGGCCCACCACCAAGGACCGGGTCCGCCTCGCCGACACCGATCTGACCATCGAGATCGAAGCAGACTGGAGCGGCGGACCGAAATACAGCGGCAACGAGATGATCTTCGGTGGCGGGAAGGTGATCCGAGAGTCGATGGGCATGTCCCACATTCCGAGGGACGGGGGCGGCAACGAGGATCGCTTCCCCATGGACACGGTCATCACGGGCGCGCTGATCCTCGACTGGTGGGGTGTGGTCAAGGCCGACGTCGGCATCAGAGACGGCAAGGTCCACGCCATCGGCAAGGCGTACAACCCCGAGACGATGGACCAGATCCCGGATTTCGAGAAGACCGCTCGTGAAGTGGCGGGCGAGGAGCTGCCGGTGCAGGCGACGAACTTTGTGGTCGGCCCGAGCACCGAGGTCATCTCCGGCAACGGCCGGATCCTCACCGCGGGGGGCGTGGACACCCACGTTCACTTCGTCTGCCCCGAGGAGATCCATGAGGCACTGGCCTCGGGCGTGACCACTCTCATCGGCGGTGGCACCGGCCCCGCCGAGGGCAGCACGGCCACCACCGTGACCCCGGGCGAGTGGCATATCACCCGACTCTTCGAGGCTCTGGACGGGTACCCGGTCAACATCGGTCTGCTCGGCAAGGGCAGCACGATGAACGTCCAGGCTCTGAACGAGCAGGTGGACGCCGGTGTCATCGGCCTCAAGATTCACGAGGACTGGGGTGCCACGCCTGCGGTGATCGACAAGGCGCTGGCAGTCTGTGAGGAGCGGAAGGTCCAGGTCGCCCTGCACGCCGACTCGCTCAACGAATCCGGCTTTCTGGACAGCACCCGCAGCGCCTTCACAGAGGGCGACAAGAAGCGCTCGATCCACATCTTCCACGTCGAGGGCGCCGGAGGGGGCCATGCCCCGGACATGATCGAGCTGGTCAAGGAGGAGAACGTCCTGCCCGCCTCGACCAACCCCACCCGGCCCTTCACGGTGAACACCGTCAAGGAGCACGTCGACATGATGGTGATCTGCCACCACCTCAACCCGGACATTCCGGCGGACATGGCCTTCGCGGATTCCCGCCTCCGACCGTCCACTATGGCGGCGGAGGACCTCCTCCACGACATGGGCGCCATCTCGATGATGTCCTCGGATGCCCAGGCGATGGGGCGCATCGGCGAGATGATCATGCGCACCTGGCAGACCGCGCACGTCATGAAGTGCCGCTACGGCGCGCTGCCCGAGGACCTGCACAGCGCGAAAGTCCGAACGGTCCACGAAGACGAGGAGGACAAGAAGCACTCGTTCAATGAGGACAGGCTGACGCCGAACGACAACTACCGGGCGCGCCGGTACGTCGCCAAGTACACGGTCAACCCGTCGATCACGCACGGCATCGCAGGTTACGTCGGTTCGGTGGAGCCGGGGAGGCTGGCCGACCTGGTGCTGTGGGAGCCGAAGTTCTTCGGCGTCAAGACTCACATGGTCCTCAAGGGCGGCCAGCTCGCCTATGCGCAGTGCGGCGACGCCAATGCTTCGATCACGACGCCGCAGCCCTACCTGCCGCGGCCGGTCTGGGGGTCCACCGGTCGTGCGCCGGGCAGCAACTCGGTGAACTTCGCCGCCCCCGGCGTGGCCGACAGGCTGAACACCCGGTTCGTCATCACCCAGGACAGCGGTAACAAGGTCACAGACGCAAAGACGCAGGGGCTCGGACTCAGCAAGAAGTTCGTGGAGATCTCGGACACCCGGGGCGTCAAGAAGAAAGACATGAAGCTGAACGACACGGTGCCGGCCAGCCTCGAAGTCGACCACAACAGCTTCGAGGTCACCATCGGTGGTGCGACGACGAGCGACGCCCGCACCGAACTCAACGGTGCGACCGTACCGCGCTCCTACGTCACCGAAGTGCCCTTGGCGCAGCGGTACTTCCTCTTCTGATCCGATACCGGGCCCGGCTGCCGGCGTCACCGCAACGGCCGGGCCCGGTGTGTCCGTCCGGGCCACCGCATCCCTGTCTACGGCCACCGCATCACTGTCCACCCTGTGAAAGGCAGCCGCTCGCCCATGAGCCGCGCAGCCCTGCTCCTCCTGGCCGACGGCCGCTTCCCCGCCGGTGGGCACGCCCACTCCGGCGGCGTCGAGGCCGCCGTCGCCCACGGATCCGTACACGACACCGACAGCCTGGAGGCGTTCTGCCGCGGGCGTCTGCACACCACCGGTCTGACGACGGCCGGGCTGGCCGCGGCAGCCGCCGGCGGACATGACCCGCTGCTGCTCGACGACGCCGCCGATGCGCGCACCCCCGCCCCCGCACTACGTGCCGCCGCCCGCAGGCTCGGCCGGCAGATGCTGCGCGCGGCTCGTGCCACCTTTCCCTCGGCCGCACTGGAACATCTGGCCGTCGCGCGTCCCCAGGGCGCCCACCAGCCCATCGTTGTGGGCCTCGCCGCCCGCGCCGCCGGGCTGGCCCCGGTGGACGCCGCCTATGCCGCCGCGTACGAGAACATCGGTGGCCCGGCCACCGCGGCGGTGCGCCTGCTGAGCCTCGATCCGCTCGACGCCTCGGGGCTGCTGGCCCGACTCGGCCCCGAAACCGACGCCGTAGCAGCAGCCGCGGCCCATGCCGCAACCCGCGCCATGACCGAGGGCATCGACGCCCTGCCGTCGGCCTCCTCACCCCTGCTGGACATCACCGCGGAGCAGCACGCCGCCTGGACCGTCCGGCTCTTCGCCTCCTGACCACCACCTGAACACCCGGATACTCCGACGGAGTTGCCATGCACCTCGACCATTCTCTGCCTCACCAGCACATCCCCAGCGCTTCGGCGGCCCGGTCCGACGGCAGCCGCCGTGCCCTCCGTGTCGGCCTGGGCGGCCCCGTCGGCTCCGGCAAGACCGCGACCGTCGCCGCGCTCTGCCGCACCCTGCGCGACCGCTGGTGCATCGCCGCTGTCACCAACGACATCTACACCCGTGAGGACGCCGAGTACCTGCTGCGCGAGGCCGTTCTGCCACCCGAGCGCATCACCGCCGTGGAGACCGGCGCCTGCCCGCACACCGCGATCCGCGACGACATCTCCGCCAATCTGGAAGCCGTCGAGCACCTGGAAGAGACCCTCCACCCCCTCGACCTGGTGCTGGTCGAGTCGGGTGGTGACAACCTGACCGCCACCTTCTCCAAGGGCCTCGTCGACGTACAGATCTTCGTCATCGACGTGGCCAGCGGCGACGACATCCCCCGCAAGGGCGGCCCCGGCATCACCACCGCCGACCTCCTCATCGTCAACAAGACCGACCTCGCCCCGCACGTCGGCGCCGACCTGGACACCATGGCCATCGACGCCGAACGACAGCGCGGCGACCTTCCCGTCATCTTCACCAGCCTCACCACCGACGACGGCATCCGGGAAGTGGCCGACTGGGTGACCGGCCACCTCGCCCAGTGGCGCGCCGGGGCAGCTGTATGAGCCCCTCCTCCCCACTCGCCTCCGCCCGAGCCGCCTCCGACCTCGACGTTCCCCCAGCCGGCGCCCAGGAGCCCGCCGGCCACCCCGACGGCGTACGTGCCACGGCCCGGATCCGCGCCGCGCACAACGGACGCGTCACCACCCTCCCGCAGTTGCGCAGCGACGGCCCCTTCCATCTGCGGCGCATGCGCACCGGCGGCAACACCGCCATGGTGGGGATCATCGGCGCGATGAGCGCCCCGCTCGGTGGCGACCGGCTCGCCCTCGACATCACCGCCGAGGACCGGGCCGAGCTGGAGGTCACCACGGCTGCCGCCACGCTCGCCCTGCGCGGCCCCACCACCCAAGCGGCCACCTACGACGTGCGGCTCACCGCCGGAGAACACGCCCACCTGCGCTGGCTGCCGCAGCCCCTGATCAGCGCCGCCGGCAGCAACCTGCGCCAGACCTACACCGTCGAACTCGCCGCCACCGCGCGGCTGGTGCTGCGAGAAGAGCAACTCCTGGGTCGGGCCGACGAGGAACCAGGCCACCTCGTCAGCCGGATCCTGGTCCACCGTGACGGGCGCCCACTGCTCGACCAGCACACGGCCTACGGGGCGCCGGAACCCGGCTGGAACGGCCCGGCCGTCCTGAACGGGCACCGCGCCGTCGGCCAGCTCCTGGTCGTGGACCCACGCCTCAACGTCCGACGAGACCCCGTACTCATCGGCGAAGGCACCAAGAACGGGTGCGCCGTCCTCGCACCGCTGGCAGGCGGCCCGGCGCTGCTCGCCACCGCCATCGCACCAACCACCTCGACGCTGCGGGAACTGCTCGATGAGGCACACGCAAGCGCACGCGACTTCACTCGTTGACGCCGACGCCTTCACCCGCTGACGCCGACGCCGTCACCGCGCAGGCGATGCGGCACCCTGGCGACGTGAACTGCAGGCCTGCACCACTTGTGGTCGGCATAGCGATGAGTTTCGGAAGAGTGCTGGGTCTATGGGTAGGACGGTGGCCGAAGGCCGCCCGGAGAAGATCGCCAGTCTCTGTATCCACCCCGATATCCACCCCGATCGACCGCACTCAAGGAGAACGACATGACCGCCATCTACACCTTCGACGTCTTTTCCAGCCTCGACGGCTACGGTGCCGCCGGCGGCGACTGGACCGGCTACTGGGGCAAGCAAGGCCCCGAGTTGCTCGACCACCGCCTCGCCCTGTACGGCGCGGAGCAGCGGATGGTCTTCGGGGCCAACACATATCGGGCATTCGCCCAGATGCTGGCCTCGAGCACCGAGGAGTCCGAAGTGCGTGACCCATGGGTCACGCGGATGAGAAGCATGCCGGCAACGGTCGTCTCGACGACACTCGAAGGCCCCCTCAACTGGCCGGACGCGACCGTCGTGAGCGGTGACGCCGTCGACGTCGTCGCCCGGCTCAAGGAGGAGTCCGATGTGCCGTTGCGCTCGCACGGCAGCCTGTCCATGAACCGGGCGCTGATGGCCGCCGGCCTGGTCGACCGGGTTCAGGTGACGCTCTTCCCTGTGATCACCGGTCAGACCGGAGTCGACCCGATCTTCCAGGGTGCGGCCGACTTCGACCTCGAGCTGATCGAGAGCCGAACGCTCGACGGTCACATCCAGGAGCTCATCTACCGACCCACCCTCCATTGACCTGTCCTCCGGAGACGGTCGGAGTCGGCGTCGCCACGGCTGTCGGACGCGTGTCGTGTCGCAGCGATGAGGTAGGCGAGGGCGGCGGCGAAAACCAGCAGAGCGGTCCAGCCGTTCAGGCGCAGGCCGAGGATGTGGTGGGCCTCGTCGACCCGCAGGTACTCGATCCAGAAGCGGCCGACGCAGTAGGCCGCGGCGTACAGCGCGAACGCCCGGCCCCGGTCGAGGCGGAAGCGGCGATCCGCCCACATGACCAGGGCGGCCACACCGAGGCACCACAGCGACTCGTACAAGAAGGTGGGGTGGTAGGTGGCCAGGTCGGAAGAGGCCTCGGACCGGTGCGCGGGATCGATCTCCCACGCCCAGGGGAGGGTGGTGGCCCGCCCGTAGAGTTCCTGGTTGAACCAGTTGCCCCAGCGGCCGATGGCCTGGCCCAGGGCGATACCGGGGGCGACCGCGTCGGCGAACACGGGCAGAGGGACACCGCCCCGGCGGCAGCCGATCCAGGCTCCGACGGCACCGCCCGCGATGGCACCCCAGATGCCGATGCCCCCGTCCCAGACGAAGAGGGCTTTGAGCGGATCGCCGCCCTCGCCGAAGTACGGCTCGCTGGACGTGACCACGTGGTAGATGCGGGCGCCGACCACACCGAAGGGGACCGCCCACAGGGCCACATCCGTCACGACGGTCTTCTCTCCACCGCGGGCGGCCCAGCGACGGCCGCCCAGCCATACCGCCGCGGCGATTCCGAGGACCAGCATCAGTGAGTAGCCGCGCAGCGGCAGCGGTCCCAGGTGGATCTCGCCGATGGACGGGCTGGGAATGAAGGCCAGGGGCACTGGTGGTTCCTCACGGGGTGCGGTGGAGCTCGGGCGGCCGGGTGCGGGGCCGATCTTCGCCGCTGCACGGGCCCGCCACATCGACCGATCGACGCATCGTCCGCCCACCGATCGGTGGACCCCGTTCGCACCGGCCGGCTGATCCTCCGGCCACTCGGCTGCGCCTAGGCTGAGGGTCATGGCACTGCGACAGGTGTGGGAGAGGGCACGGTGGAAGGCCGTCGGACAGCACGCCTTCTTCGCCGTCGTGCTCACCCTGTCCGTGCTGGGTGCGCTGGCCGGGACGGACCTGACGACCGGCACGGCACTGCTGCGGATCGGCCCGGCGGTGGGACTCGCCGCCTGGTACGCGTACTGGATCGCGCTGCGTGGCGGCTCCGGTCGCCCTCCGCTGCCCTACCTCGTCGGGGCGTTGGCGGCGTGGGTGGTCATGGCTGTGGTGGACCCCGCGCTGCTCCCGGTCGCCGTGGCCGTGCTGACCCCGTACTGGCTGCGACGGGCCTGGTGGTCGGCCGGCGGGGTGCTGGTGCTGGGCGGCGCCTGGTCGTGGCAGAGCTTCACGACGGACGGCTCCGCCGACGTGCGAACGCTCACGGGCTGTGTGCTCGGTGCCGCGCTGGCGGTCACCATCGTCTGCTACGTCGCCACCCTCGACCATGAGAGTCACAGGCGGCAGCGGCTCCTGGACGAACTCACCGCCACCCAGGCGGAACGAGCGGCGGCGGAACGTCAGGCGGGCACCCTGGCCGAACGTCAGCGCCTGGCCCGAGAGGTCCATGACACCCTGACCCAGGGCTTCGCGTCCATCTCCATGCTGCTGGACGCCGCACGCGACGACCTGCCACCCGGTTCGCCTGCGGCCCGCCGCGTCGAGCAGGCCATGCGGACAGCCCGGGACAACCTCGTCGAGAGCCGCCGCCTCGTACACGCCCTGCGCCCGGCGCCGCTGGACCGCACGCACCTGGCGGAAGCGGTCCGCGAGCTCACCGCCCGGCTGACGGAGGAGGCCGGCATCGAGGCCTACACGATCGTGACCGGCCGACCGGTCGCCCTGACCGCCGGCAACGAGGGCGAGTTGCTGCGGGTCGTGCAGGAGGCGCTGACCAACGCCCGGCGGCACGCCCACGCGGCGAGCGTGTCGGTCACGCTGTCCTACCTCGGTGACGCCCTGGCCATCGACATCCAGGACGACGGCACCGGTTTCGCACCCGCTGCCCGGCATACCGGCATCGGCCTGATCACCATGCGGGAGCGCATCACCGCCCTGGACGGCACGTTCGCGCTGGAAAGCGCCACGGGCGAGGGTACGACCGTCGCCGTCACGGTGCCGCTCCCGATCGAGCCCTCAGCCTCCGTCCCCGTCGAGCCCCCGGCCTCCGTCCCGGTCGAGCCCCCGGCCTCGATCCCGGTCGAGCCCTCGGCCTCCGCACCATCGCCCGCGGCCGGTACCCAGCCGATGGCCCCGGCGTCATGAGCACTTCGGCCACTCCCTCGATCCGGGTCCTCCTCGCAGACGATCACCCCGTGGTCCGCGACGGGCTGGCCGCCGTGCTGGCCACCCAGCCCGACCTGACGGTCGTCGGCGAAGCCGCCACCGGTGCCGAGGCAGTGCGCCAGACCGCGTCACTCGCACCCGATGTCGTCCTGATGGACCTGCAGATGCCCGGCATGGACGGCACCGCCGCGACCGCCGCCATCCGCGCCGCCCACCCCCAGGTCCGGGTCCTCGTCCTGACCACCTACGACACGGACGCCGACATCACCGCCGCCATCGACGCCGGCGCGGTCGGCTACCTGCTCAAGGACACCGGACGACACGAGCTGTGCGAGGCCGTGCGCACCGCCGCCCGGGGAGGAGCGGCGCTGTCCCCCACGGTGGCCGCCAAGGTCCTCGCCCATATGCGCGGCGACCGGGGCGCCGGCCTGTCCGGCCGGGAACTCGAAGTTCTGTCCGCCGTGGCCCGCGGGCAGAGCAACAAGCAGATCGCCCGCGCACTGCGCCTGTCCGAGGCAACGGTCAAGACCCATCTGCTGCACATCTACACCAAGCTCGACGTCGCCGACCGTACGGCGGCCGTCACCGCCGCACTGGGCCGCGGAATCATCCGCATCGACTGAACGCACAGGACGGTCCCAACACGTTCGCGTGAAGTCCCCCAAGGCACTCGCATCCCAAATTCGAACAGGCGTAGCATTGTGGCGTGGCTGAGACCTATGACTTTCCGAGTGACCTCCTGGCCGGTCAGGAGGAGTTGCATCAGGTCCGGGCCGAGCTGCTGGCCCTCCTGAAGCGGCTCCCCTGGTCGGTCGAGCCCCTGGACGGCTTCAGCGACGAGCACGGCTGGCGCAAGGTCGAGCGTCCCGCGTCGCCCGGCTGGAGCGCCGACGAACAGGCCGAGGTGGAGAAGCTCCGCGAGCGCGAGCGGGAACTGGCCGTCTTCGTCACCTGCCACCGCTTCTGGGCGGAGGTCACGACCGCGGAGAAGGTGGACGCACGGATGCGCCTGAAGCACGCGCACGAGACGGCGGACGAGCCTCCCGCGGGTGCGTGAACGTACGAAACCCCCGGCCATGATCGGCCGGGGGTCCTCGCTCTCCGGGGTGGGCACGGACGGTTTCGAACCGCCGACATCCGCCTTGTAAGGGCGGCGCTCTACCACTGAGCTACGTGCCCGGGATGAGTCGACAGCCTACATTGCCAGGGGCACTGCCCGGCAAACGCGTATCGAGTCCCGGTCACCGCGCGATGCCTCGCGATGCGGGGGTTTTCCCTACCCAAGATCCGGGAGTGGTCCGGATCCCGCCGGGAGCCCCGGCTCCGTACGGTCGAAGAGCGTCCCAGCCAGACAGACAGAGACAGACAGAGACAGACATTCATCCGTCCGTACGTCCGTACGGTCGAGGGGGCGCCCAAGACCAGGGGGAGCCCACCATGGCCGTTCGAATCCGCCGTTCCGCCGCCGTCACGACCGCGACCGCGGCCGTCGCCGCCGTCACGCTGCTCGCCACCGGGTGCGGTGCGAGCGCCGGGGACGACGACGATCCCGAGCACCGTTCGTTCGCGCTCAGCGGCCGCACGCTGACCGTCGACTCCGACGACTCCGCGCTCGAACTGGTCGCCGCGGACGTCGACAAGGTCGAGGTCACCCGGTGGTTCAAGGGCAGCGTCGTCGTCGGCGGGGACCCCAAGGTGACCTGGGAGATGAAGGGCGACACGCTCAAGCTCCGGGAGGACTGCTCGGGCGTGATCGCCGACTGCTCGGCCAAGCACCGGATCGAGGTGCCGCGCGGCGTCGCGGTCACCGTGAAGGACGGCGACGGCAGCGTGCGGGCGAGCGGCTTCGAGGAGGCGCTGAACGTCCGTACGCGCGACGGTTCCGTCCACGTCAAGGACTCGAGCGGTCCGCTGACCCTCCACACCGGTGACGGGTCCGTCACCGCGACCGATGTCGGCTCCCGGCGCGTGGACGTGAACACGCGGGACGGCTCCGTGCGGCTCGGCCTCGCCGCCGTTCCGGACCGGGTCGCGTCGCGCAGCGTGGACGGTTCCGTCACCATCGAGCTGCCCCGTCAGGCGACGTACCGCGTGACGACCGAGACCGGGGACGGCAGCGTGGACGTGTCCGTGCCCCGCGACGAGCGCAGTGCGCATGACGTGTCCGCCCGCACGCGGGACGGGAAAGTCACGGTGCGTACGGCGAACTAACCGGGCCGTGTGTTCGTCCCTACCTGGTGGGAGAATGACACCGGGCAGGGCGGACCACAGCACGGGAGAGGGATGTGACGGCGACACCTTCACAGCCGTACACGCCGTTTGTGCCACGGGCACAGCAACTACCTCGCCACCGTGCCGGTTTGGGGGCCGCGAGGACACACCGCGTCGCCCGTGACCTGCTGACCCTGGTCCTCATTCCCCTTCCGCTGCTCGCCGTCACACTCCCCGCCGCGTTCGCCGGCGGCGGTACGCGGCGGTGGTTCGGCGGCCGCTCGGAGAGCCAGCGGGCCGAGGCGCAGGCGGCGAAGGACGCCGCCGCTGCCGCGTTCTACGAGCTCGACACCGCGCAGCGCGATCTGCGGATCTCGATCGAGACCATCACGGCCGTCGACGACTCTCCCGCGGCCCGGCGCGCGGTCTCCGACTTCGACGCGCTCGGCCGCCGTATCGACGAGGTCAGCCACACGTACATCAACGCGGTCGACGCCCACGACCTCGACCGCGACGACCTGGAGGCCTCGGTCGCGGCCCGGGCGCGTACGGAGCTGACCAAGGCCAAGGACGAGTTGGCCCGCGTCAAGCAGGAGCTGGACCGGTTCACCGACGGGCTCGGCCCGCTGCTCGGCAAGGCCGAAACGCAGCTGGCCCGGCTTGCCCCGGCCGTCGAGCGCGCCCGCCAGGCCCTGCTCGCCGCCTCGAACGCCCTCGATGCCGTACGGGGATCGGGGCTCACGGCCGACGACCTGGCCGCCCGGCTCGCCGCCCTCGGCCCCGAGCTGACCAAGCTGAACCAGGGCGCCGGGCAGCACGGCGTGCCGGAGACGCTGGAGCGCGCCGACCGGGTCGCGCGCGATGCCGAGGGGGTGCGCGCGGAGGCCGAGCGGCTGCCGGAGCGGGCCGCCGAGATCGACCGCCGCCTGGTCTCGCTGCGCACCCGCGCCCAGGCCCTCACCACCCGTTCCGGGCAGGTCGAGCCGATCCTGAGCGAGCTGCGGCGCCGGTTCACGGTCGCGTGCTGGCAGGACCTTCAGCACGTACCTGACCAGGCCGCCGAGACCGTACGGCAGGCCGAGTCGAAGCTGACGGAGGCGCGGGCCGCGCGCGACGAGCAGCGCTGGGCCGACGCGACGGCGCTGCTGTCGACGGTACGGGCGTTGCTGAACACGACCGATGAGGCCGTGTCCGCGGCCGGGGACCGGTTGCGGCGGCTGAACGAGGTGCAGAAGGATCCGCAGCGGGAGATCGACCGGACGCGGTTCGCGATCCGGGATGCGCAGCGGCTGGCGATGGCCGGGCGCAATACGCCGGACCCTCGGCATGCCCGGCCCCTCGATGACTCGGTGAGCCGGCTGGACCGCGCGATCGGGACGCTGGAAGGGCGGCACCCCGATTACTGGCATTTCCTGACCGAGACGGAGGGTGTGCGGCGGACGGTGGCTCAGGTGGTCTCACAGATCCGGGAGGAGCGGGGGCACTCCGTTTGAGGGCGGGGACACTCCGTTTGGAGGCGGGGAACATCTGCGGGTGGGTGTCTGCGGGTTGTTTGTGGCTGGTCGCGCAGTTCCCCGCGCCCCTTCGGGGCGCCCACCCCGCTAATCTGTCTGTATGCCTCGCTATGAATACCGCTGTCGGACCTGCGGCGACACCTTCGAGATGAGTCGCCCTATGGCCGAATCTTCCGCCCCCGCCGCCTGCCCCGTCGGGCACGACGACACAGTGAAGCTGTTGTCGACGGTCGCCGTCGGTGGTTCGGCCTCGGCGCCCGCGGCCGCACCCGCGCCGCAGGCGAGCGGTGGCGGTTGCTGCGGCGGAGGCTGCTGCGGCTGACCCGCCCGGCTGACGCACGCCGCCCCCACCAGCC
>NZ_JAAKZY010000175.1 GCF_011045015.1 Streptomyces scabichelini
GCAGAGATCCGCTCCTGCGCCCGCCCGGCCCCCCTCCCGCGACGCCGTGCTGGTGCGCCGCACCATGGCCGAGGTGGGCCCTGTCGCCGACAAGGTCACCTCGTACTTCTACGCGCTGCTCTTCGTGCGCCACCCAGACCTGCGCCAGCTGTTCCCCGCCGCGATGGACACTCAGCGGGACCGGCTGCTCAAGGCGCTGCTGATCGCAGCCGAGCACATCGACAACACCGAGGTCCTGGTCACGTACCTGCAGAACCTCGGCCGTGGGCACCGCAAATACGGCACCCGTCCCGAGCACTACCCGGCCGTCGGCGAATGCCTCATCGGCTCCCTGAGCCGGTACGCCTCGGCGATCTGGGACGAGGAGACCGAGGCCGCCTGGGTCCGGACGTATACGACGATCTCGCAGATCATGATCGATGCCGCGGCCGCGGACGAGCTGCTCGCCCCGGCCGCGTGGTACGCGGAGGTCGTCTCACACGACCTGAGAACCCCCGATGTCGCCGTCATCACAGTTCGCCCCGACCAGCCGTACCCCTTCCTCGCCGGGCAGTACACCAGCCTGGAAACCCCCTGGTGGCCGCGGATCTGGCGGCACTACTCCTTTGCCTCGGCACCCCGCTCCGACGGGCTGCTGTCCTTCCATGTGAAGGCGGTCCCGGCGGGCTGGGTGTCCAACGCGCTCGTGCACCGCGCCCGGCCCGGCGACATCATCCGGCTGGGACCGCCCGCCGGCTCGATGACCGTCGACCACACCACCGACAGCGGACTGCTCTGTCTCGGCGGCGGCACCGGCATCGCCCCCATCAAGGCACTCATCGAGGATGTCGCCGAACACGGTGAGCGGCGCCCGGTCGAGGTCTTCTACGGTGCCCGCACCGATCACGACCTGTACGACATCGACACCATGCTGCGGCTCCAGCACATCCACCCCTGGCTCGCGGTCCGCCCCATCGTCGACCAGCAAGCACATCTCCAGCTCCCCGACGCCGTACGCGAATACGGGCCGTGGAACGAGTACGACGCGTATCTCTCGGGCCCGCCCGGCATGATCCGTAGTGGTGTACACGCGCTGAGAGACATCGGCATCCCGTTCGAGCGGATCCGCCACGACTCGGTGGAAGAACTCGTCGCGGCCGTGGACTGACCGGCCTTCCACGCAAGAGCGAGACGTCACCCCAGGTCAGGGGCGTGCATCGCCAGTACGCCCTCAATGTTCCCGTCCAGGTAATGCCGCAGCGACAGCGGTACGAGATGGACGGAAGCGATCCCCACCCGGGTGAAGGGAATGCGTACGATCTCGTACTCGCCGCTCGGCTCATCGATCTCGGGTCCATGGCGCAGCGAGGGGTCCATGGACTCCAGACGGCAGACGAAGAAGTGCTGCACCTTCACGCCGGTCGAGCCGCTGTCCTCGCCGATGTGCTCGACGGTGTCGACGAAGCAGGGGACCACGTCGGTGATCTTGGCGCCGAGTTCCTCGTGCACTTCACGATGGAGCGCGTCGACGACGGTCGTGTCCTCCGGCTCGACCCCGCCGCCGGGCGTCAGCCAGTAGGGATCTACCCCCGGCTTGGTTCGCTTGATCAGGATCAGGTCATCGCCGTCCAGCAGGACGGCCCGGGCGGTGCGCTTGACCACGGGTCGGACGGTCATGGGAGAAATGTGGCCCAGCGGGTTCCACGTGAAACATCTCCCTCACGACCAGTCGTTGGCGGCCTGAAGCAACCATTCGTGCGCCCGCGCGATATGCGGCATGGCGAGCGTGCCGGTGCGTACCACCAGGAAGTACGTACGCAGGGGAGGCACCGCGGGGTCCAGCAGTGCCATCACGTCGCCGCGCTCCAGGGCTGTTGCGCACAGGTAGCGGGGTAACACCGCGAGCCCCGCGCCGGTGGTCGCGCAGGCGAGGACCGCGCGGAGGTCGGGGACGATGACGGTGCCCGAGGCGGCCGGGCGCGAGTCGAAGACGGCGGCCCAGTAGCGGGCGACGAACGGCAGCGACTCGTGCACCTCCACCACGGGGAAGTTCTCGAGGGCGGGCGCGCTCTCGCAGTGCAGCTTGTCGGAGCCGATGCGGGCCTCCCAGCGCGGGGAGGCGACCAGGACGTGCTCCTCGTCGCAGAGCGGAGTCGCCGTGAGCAGGGCGCCGCGCGGACGGGCCGTACTGATGGCCAGATCGTGATGCCCGGCGGCGAGTCCCTCCAGCGTCTCCTCGGCGTTGCCGAAGGAGGCGCGCAGCGCGAGGCCCTGGCCGTCGTCTCCGGTGAGCTCCGTCAGCGCCGGCAGGGCGCGTTCGGCGGTGAATTCCGGTGGCCCGGCGAGATGAAGGGTGCGTATGGAGGACGCCTCGTCGAGGCCGGTCTCAGCGATCTCAACAAGGGCATCCAGATGCGGTGCGGCCTTGTGGGCGAGCTCGTCGCCGATGGTCGTAGGGGTCACTCCGCGGGCCTGGCGTAGAAAGAGCGGCCGCCCCAGCTGCCGTTCCAGGGTGCGGATCTGGGAGGTGACGGCCGGCTGCGAGAGACCGAGCAGCGCGGCGGCGCGGGTGAAGGAGCCGGCCCGGTGCACGGTCACGAAGGTCCGCAGCAAGGCCAGATCCATGGTGTGTCGCCCCTCTCTCCAGCCCCACGGCAGCGCTCAACTATAAATAAGTCGATAGGTCTCTGTCGCTACTGTGATTGGACACTGACACAGAGTCAACTAGCCTTGGTCGCGCGGTTCTTGCGCGCGGAACCGGGACGGTCCGAGCCACGAGGGGGGAGGCTCGGACCGTCCGCCGTACGCTTCGGGTTACTGAACGTTTGCTCAGGAAGCCGTCACCGCGCCGACTCGTCGAGCGCACGCAGCACATCCGCCACCAGGTCCCCGGAGTCCTCGGCGCCCACAGAGAACCGGATGAAGCCCTCCCCGACCGCGTCCCCGCCCCAGCGGCCGCGCCGCTCGGCCGTGGACCGCACCCCGCCGAAGCTCGTCGCGTCGTCCACCAGGCGCAGCGCATCGAGAAAACGGTCGGCACGCGCGCGCGTGGGCAACGAAAACGACACCACACACCCGTAGCGCCTCATTTGCTGTGACGCGGTCTTGTACGAGGGGTCGTCGGGCAGCCCCGGATAGCGCAGCCCCGTCACCTCGGCCACGTCACGCAGCGCCTCGGCCAGCATCAGGGCGGTGGCGTTCTGCCGGTCGACGCGCAGCTGGAGCGTGGCGATGGAACGGTGCGCGAGCCAGGCCTCCATCGGCCCCGGAATGGCCCCGACGATCTTGCGCCAGCGCCGCACGGCGGCCATTGCCGAGGCGCCGCCACCAGTGACGTACCCCAGAAGGATGTCCCCGTGCCCGGTGAGCTGCTTGGTGCCGCTGGCCACCGAGAAGTCGGCGCCGAGTTCCAGCGGGCGCTGGCCGAGCGGGGTCGCCAGGGTGTTGTCGACGGCGACGAGGCAGCCACGCGCGCGTGCGGCCCGGGCGAGCCGGCGGATGTCGCACACGTCGAGTCCAGGGTTCGACGGGGTCTCGATCCACAGCAGTTTCGCGCCCTCGAGCACGCCGAGCTGGGCGTCGCCGCCGGTCGGCGCGGTGCGTACCTCGATGCCGTACGCCTCGAGCTGCTCGCGGACGAGCGGCAGTACCTGGTAGCCGTCGCTGGGCAGGACGACGGTGTCGCCGGCGCGCAGCTGAGAGAAGAGGACCGCTGAGACGGCCGCCATGCCGGAGGAGAAGACGAGCGTTTCGACACCGCCCTGGCCCGGTGCCTCCAGCTCGCCGATGGCGCGCTCCAGGTGGGTCCAGGTCGGGTTCTCGTCGCGGCCGTATGCGTACGGGCCGGTGACCTCGCCCGGCAGGTGGTAATGGGCGGCGAAGACCGGCCCTGGAAGGGTCGGCTCGTGTTTGACGGGGTCCGGCAGTCCGGCCCGCACCGCGCGCGTGCCGTCACCCACCCCGGTAACGGAATCCGTCATGCCGCTTGCCCCTCCACATGCTTCTGAACCGCGGCGAGCAGCCCGACGCTCGCCACTTCCACCATCTCGAGGCACTCTTCGAAGCCGTCCATGCCTCCGTAGTAGGGGTCGGGTACGTCAAGATCGTCCCCAACGCCTTCAGAAGGGGCGTGCAAAGCACTCGTTGAGGTGTGGTCGGGCGACGGGCGGGCGTACGAGCGCAGGAGCTGGACCTTCTTCGCGTCCTCCGAGGTTGGTGCGAGGCGTCGCAGGGCATGCAGGTGGCTGCTGTCGAGTGCTATGACCAGGTCGAGCCGGGAGAACCACGAAGCCCGGAACTGCCGGGCCGTATGGTCGCTTTCGTAGCCGTTCGTCACCAGAACGGAGACGGTGCGCGGGTCGGCGCCGTCTCCCTCGTGCCAGCCGCCGGTGCCGGCGCTGTCCACCTCGACCAGTCCGTCGAGCCCGGCCTCCGCCACACGCGCGCGGAAGACGGATTCGGCCATCGGGGAGCGGCAGATGTTGCCGGTGCAGACGAAGCACACGCGATAGGGCATCAGGGCCACTCAGTCCTTGTCGGGAAGGACGACGTTCAGCGCCCAGGAGACGATCGAGATGATCAGGCCGCCCAGGACGGCGGTCCAGAAGCCCTCCACGTGGAAGCTCAGGTCGAGCTTGTCCGCGAGCCACGAGGTGAGCAGCAGCATCAGGGCGTTGATCACCAGCGTGATCAGGCCGAGCGTGAGAATGAACAGGGGGAAGGTGAGTACCTTCACCACCGGCTTGACCAGGAAGTTCACCAGGCCGAAGATCAACGCGACGAGAAGCAGTGTGCCGGTCTTCTTGCCCCCGCTGTCACCGGTCAGGGTGATCTTGTCGAGCACCCAGACGGCGACTGCGAGAGCGCCCGCGTTGGCGATCGTCTTGACTACGAAATTCTTCATGTGTCTGATCGTGGCAGACGAGATCGGTAACGAGTGCGGACGAGGGCGATGAAGGCATTCCGGCTGGACGAACTGGAGGCGGAGCGCGCCGCGAACGACGGTGCGTATCTCCAGTTTCTGCATGAGAAGAACATGTCGGTCGGCCTGTACGCGCTGGACGCGGGCACGCAGGACCCGCAGCAGCCACACCGCCAGGACGAGGTGTACTTCGTCGTGAGCGGCCGCGCAGCGATCACGGTGGGCATGGAGACGACCCAGGTGGCGCGCGGCAGCGTCGTCTACGTGCCCGCGGGGGTGGCCCACAAGTTCCACCACATCAGCGAGGATCTGCGGGTCCTGGTGGTCTTCTCTCCGCCCGAGAGCTGACGCCGCGTCTCAGGGTTCCCTAGGGGAACGATCAGGGGAGGACAAGGGGTGCCAGACCCCCATCGGCACCCCTGCCGCGCCTAGCATCGAAGGCAGGACATTCATGACTCGTCGACCCGTCAGCACGGGGGACGGGCAGAGAGACAAGGAACAAGGGCGATGCGAGAGATCTTCGCGGGGATGCCGTGGTGGGTGAAGTGGGTTGCGGTGCCGGTCATCGCCCTCGTCGTGTTCGGCGGCGTGATAGCGAGCGTCGTCGGGTTCGTGATCGGCGTGCTCTTTAAGTTGCTGGTGTTCGTGGCGCTGGTCGGCGGGCTCATCTACGTCGTACGGAAGTTCATGTCGAGCTCGTCGTCACGGAGCGACTGGTAGAGCGCCTGGCGAAGCATCTTGTACGCGGCGGAAGCGGGCACATGGGCTTCCGCCGGGGCTTGCCGACAACCGGTCGGCAATAACAGGAATCAACGGTTCCCTCTGGGGAGGGAAGTTTTCCCGGCAGGCCGTCCGCAAGCGGTGGCGGGCGGTTAAAGTCCGGAAATCGACGCGGGGTTGATCCCCGCGGGCGGCGCACAGATCCCTCCCGTGTCACCCCCGCACGGGCGGCCCCCTCGCGCTAAGGAGTGACCCTTGGCCACTGCTGACACCGCATCCCCAGAACGGCACGTCTCCTCCACCGAGCCCCACTCCACCACACTCATCGGATCCGTACAGCGCGCGATGCGCCTCCTGGAGTCCGCCGCCCAGCACGAGCACGGGGCGCCCGCCAAGCAACTGGCCCGCGAGGCTCACCTCGCGCTGCCCACGGCCTATCACCTGCTGCGCACTCTGGCGTATGAGGGATATCTGCGCCGTGAGAAAGGGCTGTTCTTCCTCGGTGAGGCGGCGGAGCGGCTCAGCAGCAGCGCTGCCCGGCAGAAACGTCGCAGCAAGGTCGTCGACGCGCTCGCGCAGTGGCGGGACTCAATCGGTGTGCCCGTGTACTACGCGGTCTACCGAGAGGGTGAGATCGAGGTCCAGTGCGTCGCCGACACCCCGGCCAATCCGGCGGTCGAGGAGTGGGCCGACTTCCGCGAGACCGGGCACGCCCACGCGATCGGCCAGTGCTTGCTGTCCCAGCTCGACGAAGAAGCCCGTCGGGAGCACCTCGACCGCTATCCAGTGCAGTCGATCACTCCGTACACGGTGCGTGACGATCACGCTCTGTTGCGGCGCCTCGAAGGATCGAAACGCACGCAGCCGACGATCGAGCGTCAGGAGTACGCGCTGGGGACGGTCTGCGCCGCGATTCCGATCACGGCGGGCACCACGGTCGGCTCGATGGCCATCTCTCTGCCGGCCCACCATGCCGACCGACTGCTGCCCGCGGCACGGCAGTTGCAGAACGAGATCGGCAGGCTGCCGGGGACACTCGCTCTCTCTATCAGCATCTGAAAACTCACTCCTTGTGATCTCTCGTGTACGTTAAGCAAGATGCCAGCAGTGTCAGGTGGATGGTTCCTGGCCAGTCGACGGCAGACGGCGGGGTAGGCGATGCGCGAGTCGGTAGTACAGGCAGAGATCATGATGAGCTTTCTCGTATCGGAGGAGCTCTCCTTCCGCATCCCGGTGGAGCTGCGATACGAGACCTGTGATCCCTATGCCGTACGGCTGACCTTCCACCTGCCCGGCGATGCTCCGGTGACCTGGGCCTTCGGGCGGGAGCTGCTGATCGACGGCGTGGGCCGGCCGTGTGGGGACGGCGATGTGCACATCGCGCCCGCCGGCTCCGAGGGATTCGGCGATGTGCTGATCCGCCTCCAGGTGGGCGCCGACCAGGCGTTGTTCCGCTGTGGTGCGGTGCCGCTCGTGGCGTTCCTCGACCGCACGGACAAGCTGGTGCCACTCGGGCAGGAGCACTCCCTCGCCGACTTCGACACACATCTCGACGAGGCCCTGGACCGCATCCTGGCGGAGGAACAGAGCGCGGGCTGAGTCGTACGGTGCTCAGAGTGCCGTAACGCTTCAGCGCTTGCGACGGCGGCCCTTCCCGCCGATGACCGGCGTCCTGGTGCCTGCCTGGGTCTGCTCCTGCGCTCCTGCCTGCGTATGAGCCTGCGCCGGAGACACGGAGCCGGGGCGGTCTGCCGAGACCACGAGAGCGGCCAGGGCCGTGGTGACCGGTACGGAGGCGACTAGGCCGATCGAACCGACGAGCGTGCGCACGATCTCCTCGGCAACCAGCTCGCTGTTGGCCACCGTCCCCACGCCGCTCTGCGCGATCGAGAACAGCAGCAACAGCGGAAGCGCGGCGCCTGCGTACGCGAGGACGAGCGTGTTCACGACGGACGCGATGTGGTCCCGGCCGATGCGGATACCCGCGCGGTACAACCCGCGCCAGCCCATCGCCGGGTTGGCCGCGTGCAGCTCCCAGACGGCCGAGGTCTGCGTCACCGTCACATCGTCGAGTACGCCGAGTGAGCCGATGATGACGCCCGCGAGCAGCAGACCGCTCATGTCGATGGATGGGTACAGGCCATGGATCAGACCGGTGTTGTCGTCCGTGTTGCCGGTGAGCGCGGCCCAGCCTATGAACAGGGAGCCGAGCAGCCCGATCAACAGCAGCGAGAGCAGCGTTCCGAGCACCGCGACCGACGTACGGGCCGAGAGTCCGTGGCACGCGTAGAGCGCGATCAGCATGATGGCGCTGGCTCCAACGACCGCAACCACCAGGGGATTCGACCCCTGCAGGATCGCGGGCAGGATGAAGAACGTCAGAAGGAGGAAGCTGACGGCCAGCGCGATCAGCGCCATGACACCGCGCATCCGGCCCACCACGACCACGACGAGCGCGAAGATCCCCGCGAGTAGCGCCATAGGGAGCCTGCGGTTCACATCAGTGACCGAGTACTGGAGGTCCCTGGGGGCGTCGGGCGCGTACGCCACGATCACCTCCTGCCCCTGGCTCAGCTGCCGCGACGAGTCCGGCTGGACGATCTCCGTGAAGGTACGGCCCTTGTCCTTGCCGGTGTCGACCCGGACCGTCGCCTTCTTGCAAGTGCCGGTCGCCTGCTGCTGCGCGGAGGAGCCCTCCGCGGTCGAGGTGTCGCCGGTCGGGGCCTCCCCCGAGGCGTTGACGGACTTGCAGTCCACCTTGTCGACCTTGGTCACCGTGGCCTGCTGGGTCTGCCGGTCGAAGCCGACCCCGGTGCGTTCATGCGGTGGGGCGCCGCCTGGCCAGAGCACCGCGAGTCCTACGACGACCGCCGTGGCGAAGGGAATCAGTACCGCGGCGATGACCTTGCGCAAGTGTTGGGACACGGGTGCGGGAGGGCCATGGCCATGACCGTGGGCATAGCTGTTGCCAGGGCCGTCACCGGAGCCATGGCTGTCACCGGGGCCGTGGCCGTGGGGCGGTTCGGACGGGGGGAGCGGGGGCTGGTGCGTTGTAGTCACCGACCGATCATCGCAAGAACGGAAGGGGCCCACTGTTCAGCGCGCCCAATATGACGCTAGCGTGGAGGGACCTTTTGCACACGCGGGAGCTCGGAGCACCGGGCTGAGAGGGCGCTGACCTCCGTCCCAGCGATGTTTCACGTGGAACATCGCCGTACGGAAGCCGCTGCGTCGACCGCCGAACCTGTTACCGGGTAATGCCGGCGTAGGGAGTAGGTCTCATGACCAACAAGGACGTACGCACGCCTGCCTCCAGCCACACGGACGGGGAGTCTGCCCCGCCCGCGAACGGCGAGGCCGGGAAGTCCATCGGCTGGCACAAGGCGTATGTCGAGGGCTCACGCCCCGACCTGCGGGTGCCTGTCCGGCAGGTGCATCTCACCAACGGGCATTCGGTCACCCTGTACGACACCTCCGGCCCGTACACCGATCCGACCGTCGACACCGATGTTCGCAGGGGCCTGGCGCCGCTGCGCGAGAACTGGATCATTGCCCGCGGCGACACCGAGGAGTATGCGGGCCGTCCCGTCCGCCCCGAGGACGACGGGATCAAGCACACCTCGCCGCGCGGCGGACTGCGCAACCTCGACGCGGTCTTCCCGGGGCGTCCGCGCCAGCCGCGCCGGGGCCGCGGTGGTGCGGCCGTCACACAACTCGCGTACGCACGACGTGGCGAGATCACACCGGAAATGGAGTTCGTGGCGGTCCGCGAGAACGTCGACCCCGAGGTCGTACGCGAGGAGATCGCCGCGGGGCGGGCCGTGCTGCCCGCGAACGTCAACCACCCTGAGATCGAGCCGATGATCATCGGCAAGCGGTTCCTGGTGAAGGTCAACGCCAACATCGGCAATTCGGCGGTCACTTCCTCCATCGAGGAAGAGGTCGAGAAGATGACCTGGGCGACCCGCTGGGGTGCCGACACGGTCATGGACCTGTCCACCGGCCGCAATATCCACACCACCCGCGAGTGGGTGCTGCGCAACTCCCCTGTCCCCATCGGCACGGTTCCGCTCTACCAGGCGCTGGAAAAGGTCGACGGTCGCGCCGAGGAGCTGACCTGGGAGATCTACAAGGACACGGTCATCGAGCAGGCCGAGCAGGGTGTGGACTACATGACCGTGCACGCGGGCGTGCGCCTGCCGTACGTACCGCTCACCGCGAACCGCAAGACCGGCATCGTCTCGCGCGGCGGCTCGATCATGGCGGCCTGGTGCCTCGCGCACCACAAGGAGTCGTTCCTCTACGAGAACTTCGAAGAGCTGTGCGAGATCCTGGCCGCTTACGACGTCACGTACTCGCTCGGCGACGGCCTCAGGCCCGGCTCGATCGCGGACGCCAACGATGCGGCTCAGTTCGCGGAGTTGAGGACGCTCGGGGAACTCAACACGATCGCCAAGCGTTTCAACGTACAGACCATGATCGAGGGCCCGGGACATGTCCCGATGCACAAGATCAAGGAGAACATCGACCTTCAGCAGGAGATCTGCGATGAAGCTCCGTTCTATACGCTCGGCCCGCTGACGACGGACGTCGCGCCGGCGTACGACCACATCACCTCCGGCATCGGTGCCGCGATGATCGCCTGGTGGGGCACGGCCATGCTCTGCTATGTCACGCCCAAGGAGCACTTGGGCCTGCCCAACCGTGACGACGTCAAGACCGGCGTCATCACCTACAAGATCGCCGCCCACGCAGCCGACATCGCCAAAGGCCACCCAGGTGCGCAGGAATGGGACGACGCGCTGTCCGACGCCCGCTTCGAGTTCCGCTGGGAGGACCAGTTCAACCTGGCCCTCGACCCGGACACGGCCCGCGAGTTCCACGACGAGACGCTTCCTGCGGAACCCGCCAAGACGGCCCACTTCTGCTCGATGTGCGGACCGAAGTTCTGCTCGATGAAGATCAGCCAGAGCATCACAGAGCAGTTCGGTGGCGACGCGGCGGAGGGAGCCTCACCCGAGGAAGTCGCCGAGGGGATGCTCCAGAAGTCGAAGGAGTTCGCGGCGAGCGGGAACCGGGTGTACCTGCCCTTGGCTGACTGAAAGTGCCGAGGGGGCAGACCGTCTGGCCCGCCCCCTCGGGCTCCTGCTTGGGCTTGCGACCTGTTGCAAAAAGGTGTTCGTCATGCCGCAGAAGAGGAGAACAGGGGTGAACTGGACACTGGGCGAGGAGTTCGAGACGCCTGACGGGACAGTGCGATGGAGAGCCCTCGGCAGCGGAGATCCGGTGGTGCTGGTACACGGCACCCCGTATTCCTCTTTTCTCTGGCGGGACATCGCTCCAGCGCTGGCCCGTACTCGCACGGTCTTCGTCTTCGACCTTCTCGGCTTTGGCCAGTCGGACCAGCGTGAGGGCCAGGACCTCAGCCTGGCGGCTCACGCGAGGAACTTTGCCCGGCTCCTCGAACACTGGGAGCTGTCCCGCCCCAGCGTCGTCGCCCACGACATCGGCGGGGCCGTGGCACTGCGGACGCTGTTGCTGGAGGAGAGGAGCTACCGGGACCTGACCCTCTTCGATGCGGTGAGCGGCGGTGAGTGGGAGGGAGGGCTCTTCCAGCTCATCCTGGAGCATGCGGACGTCTTCCAGCGGCTTCCGGACTACGCTCACGAAGCGCTGGTCGCCAGTCATATGCGGCACGCCACACACATCGGCTTCCGGCCAGAAGTCCTCGACGCGTTCCTCGCACCGTGGCGGGGGGCCGCAGGGCAGGCCGCGTTCTACCGCCAGTACCGCCAGATCAGGCAGACGGACACCGCCGAGTACGAGAACCTTCTGAGCGGGATGTCCCTTCCGGTGCGCCTCATCTGGGGCCGTGAGGACCGCATCCTCCCCCCGAGATACGCCGACTGGTTGCACGCGCGCATACCGCACGCCGATCTGCACTGGATCGAGGGCGCGGGCCACCTCCTCCAGGAAGACGCACCGGGGCAGCTGTCGGACTACCTCACCGCCGGGTTCCCCTCAGAGAGGTGAGGAGGGGCGAATGACCACCAACTGAATCCGGAATCCGTCGCCAAGCGTTGTTCCTGGAGAGGACGGGACCGAGTACTCGTCTCAGCGCCTGATGGGTGTGCTCGCGGAACGTTGTGGGGCGGTGCGGTAACGGAAGAGGCAAGATCGCCCGGTGCTTGATCGATCTGTCTAGCCTCCGTGGCATGGGCGGAATCGATGTGGCCAACGGAGTGGTCGGGGCCGTGATCGGCATGGTGCTCGCGACGCTGTTCCAGCAGCCGTTGCAGGACGCCTGGTACCGGCTGCGCAGGCGTTCGGCCAGCGCGGTGCGCGGTCTTCGGGCACGCGAGGAGACGAGCCCGGCCTGGCGGACCTTCTCCCTCGGGCCTCTCCACACCTCCGCACTGATCGTGGAGGGAGACGGCGAAACGCCGATCGCAGCCGAGGGAGTCCACATCCACGTACACGACGAGGAGGTTGTTCTTCCCGACGACATGGCGGGTTGGCGGAGCGAGATCGAGGCGGAAAGCGAGCAACTGCGGAGGGAGAGCCGGACACCGGTGTGGAACGGTCCGCGGTATGCCGTCGAGTCGCTCGACATCTCCCGGACGGCGCTCGCCGAGCACCCCGTGGTCCATCTGCGGCTGCGGCCGACCGACTACTACACGTTCCTCGCCGCGCAGCAACTCGATCGCCGCCTTCCCGACGGTACGACCCCTCGCAGCCGTTACCTCGACCCGGACAAGCCGCTCGCGGCACCGGCGTTCCTGCAGTGCAGCTTCGCCGTCAACGTCGCGGTGGTGACCGCCGATGACCTGCTGGTCGTCAGCCGGCGCAGCGACCGCGTCAGAATGGCGCCCGGCGTGTGGAACTCCTCCGTCAACGAAGGGATGTCACGGCACATAGATTCCTCCGGCAGGAGCGCACCAGACCTCCACGCCGTCTCCCGCCGCGGGATGCGGGAGGAACTGTCGCTGGAGCCCCACGAGTACTCACTCGTGCAACTGGCCTTCGCACTGGACGTGGAACGGCGTCACTGGAGCGCGCACTTCTACGCACGCCTCAAGGAGCTGACCGGCGAAGGCCTCCAGGGCCGGATGAGCCGGGGCGTGGCCGACCGCTGGGAGCACCAGACGATCGACTACGTTCCCTTCCGCGCGGGCGACGTCGCGAGGTATCTGCTGCGCGCGGACCGGATTCACCGGTGGGCGCCCCTGGCACCAGCCCTGTTCCACCTGGCGCTGGTCCATGTCCATGGCCGTACGCCGGTGGAACGGGCCGAGGCCCAGGTGGTCCGGCGGCTCTGAACGGCCGCCTCTCCCACCCGGGCCCACCGCTGCCCAGTCACGCTGCCCAGTCACGCTGTCCAGGTCACTCCGTCCGTCGGCCGGTAGGGCGTCATTCCGGCTGATGCTCCGGTCCCCCGAAGTCCGGGCTCGAGAAGTCCGGGCTCGAGTAGCTGGGGCGGGGGCCTGCCGCGGGGCCGCCGTCGGGGCTGCTGAAGCCCGGGCGGTTGTAGCCGAGTTGGGGGATTCGGCTGGTCGGCTGCGGCGGTGTCGTACGGCCGAGGGCCGCTGTGCCCGGGTCGGCGAGTGCCTCCCGGAGGAACGGCATGATGCCGCGCTCCAGGAGGGCCTCGTGCCAGGCTTCCCTGGCTCGGGTCACTTCCTCGTTGCGTTCACCGTGCGCGCCGGCCTGGAGCGAGCTCGCGCCGTTGCGCAGGGCGGTGAGCAGTAGACCGACCGCGGCGATCAGGATCGCGGCCGCGGTCACGGCGCCGAAGACCCAGCCGGTGGTGAGAAGGGTCTGGGCGAACGCCGGCTCGGGGTTGAGCATCTTCAAGAGGTAGCCGACGAGCAGGAAGATCGCCGAAGCTGTGCCGGCGAGGACGGGAGTGAGTACCGCGGCGACGGCGACGGCGCCCGCCCCGGCGGTCTCGGCGGCCTCCCCCATGGTGGCGGCGAGCCCCACCGCGCTCGTGCCCGGCTCCGTGGAGCCGGATCCTTCGCGGACGCGTGGGGTGGACGGCGCCGGCTGGCGCAGTTCCTCACGGACCTTCACGTAGTGCTGGTATTCGGTTGCCGCGGCCGCCGCGATGAGAGCGGAGGCGTTGAGCGCCATCGTGCGCAGCTGCTCGGGGTTGAGTCGCTGGCCGACAGCGGCGAGTTCCGGACGGTTTGGTGCGGAGCGCAGCGCCTCATCGAGGATCCGCTCGTACTCTTGGCGGTCCTCGCTCAGCAGGTGCTGCGGAACGCTGTTCATGTGCATCCCCCGATGCTCCGTAGGGCTTGGGGCTCGGCATGCTGACGAGCCGTCGGGCAGAAACGGAGGGGAGCCTGCTACGGATAAGCCGATGGTAGAGCGGGGACGGCACACGGTGACAGGGGGTTTCCAGAAATTGCCCCCTCGCCGACACCGTCCTCCATGGCAGAACGCCTGCCCGGGGAACGCTCAGCTATCCAGGGGCAGTTGCTGGACCAGTAGCTTTCCGGCCATGGTCACGCCGCCGTCCATCGCGATGGCGAGCCCGTCGGCGTACACATGCGGTCCCTCGACCACGGGGCCCGCGGCATCGTCGTCGTCCTCCGAGCCCACCTCGCCGAGGAGGTACGGAATGGGGCTGTGACCATGGACGATGCGGGAGCCGCCGTACATGTCGAGGAGTTCGCGCACGGCCTGCGCGCCCCCGTCGTCGCGGAACGCGAAGCGCTTGGTGAACTTGCGGAAGAGATCCCAGCACTCGTCCGCGTCGTTGCGTGTGAGGGTTTCGCGGACGGTGTCGTTGACCGCTTCGATGGAGTCGCCGTAGTCGAGATAGGCGGTGGTGTCGGAGTGCACCAGGAGGTGCCCGTCCGCCACCTCCATCGCGTCGAGGCGGGCCATCCACTGGAGATGTACGTCCTCGAGACGCTCCATGTCGGTCTTCTGCCCGCCGTTGAGCAGCCAGGCCGCCTGGAAGGTGGCCGTCCCCGCACCGGAGTTGACGGGGGTGTCGCCGAACCGCTTGGCGCCGAGCAGCAGCAGTTCGTGATTGCCCATCAGCGCCTTGCAGTAGCCGCCGGCCGCGGCGGCCTCGGCGGACAGCCGCATCACGAGGTCGATGACGCCGATGCCGTCAGGCCCGCGGTCGGTGAAGTCCCCGAGGAACCACAGCCGTGCGGTGCCCGCCGACCAGTGGCCGTCGATGTCGATGAGTCCCTTCTCGCGCAGGGCGGCGACCAGTTCGTCGAGATAGCCGTGCACATCGCCGACGACGTACAGCGGACCCGGCCCGTCGACGGGCTGTGAGACGGGCGCGGCTTCGGTGCTGACCGGCACCTGAAGGGTGTCACCGCGGTTGATGACGGGCAGGTCGCGCTGCGTCGGCGTGTAGCCCTCGACACCCGCGACACTCTCGACGCCCTCGATGTCCTCGCCTGGTCTGGCGCCCTCACCGGGAGGCATCTGGTACGCGGGAGGCGGCTGTTGCCCATGAGGACCAGGCTCGGGGTACGGGCCGGAGGGCAGCGCGTACGGATCGGCCTCGTGGACGTACGCCGGCACGCGGAAGTCGCGCACCGTCGGCGTCCGCATCTCGGGTCCCTGACCGGCCCCCTGAGTCATCGACCCCTCCACCACCATCGCGCCGCATCTGCACCGCATCGGACTGCCTGGTCGCAGCGGCCCGCGGTGTCGTGCGCCCATCATAGGAATGCGGATCGCGCCATGTGATGACCCAGGGGTGGTGAATCGGGGCAGGACCCCGGTTCACCGTGGTTTTCTCCCGAATTGGGAGGTGCTTTTCCGCCAGGTGTCACCACCGGACGTCACTCCTCCTCCGGTGACCGGGGCGGGCTGACGGTCGTACGCGGCGGCCGCCGCTCGGAGGAGGTCCGCACGATCAACTCCGTGGGTATCACCTGCTCGACCGGTTGGTCCGATTCGACCCCCTCGATGGCGTCGATGAGGAGCTGGACCACGGCCGTGCCGATGTGGCGCGGCTTGAGTGAAAGAGTCGTGACGGGCGGCTCGGTGTTGGTGTACACCGCCGACTCGCTGCAGCACACGAGCAGCAGATCGTCCGGTACGCGCAGGCCGTAACGGCGGGCCGCCGCGAGGAGGTCGGTGCCGTTCGGGTCGAACAGCCCGTACACGGCGTCGGGCCGGTCGGGCCGGGCGAGCAGCCGGTCGGCGGCGACGGCTCCCGCGCAGGGATCGTGCGCCGGGTAGGCCTCGTACACCGGCTCCTGGCCGACATGCTCACACCAGCGCAGGTACGCGGTCGTCGACAGATGCGTGTACGTGTCCGTGGAGGTTCCGGTGAGCAGACCGATCCGGCGGGCGCCCGCATCGGCCAGATGGTCGAGGATGCCCATGACCGCGGCCTCGTGGTCGTTGTCCACCCAGGCGGTCACCGGCAGCGAGCCGGCCGGCCGCCCGTCGGAGACCACCGGTAAACCCTGGCGGACCAGTTCGGTGACGACCGGGTCGTGGTCGGACGGGTCGATGACCACGGTCCCGTCCAGGGCCACGTTCGACCACACGTCGTGGCGGGAGGTCGCGGGGAGGATGACCAGGGCGTAGCCCCGGGCGAGCGCGGCCGAGGTGGCGGCTCTGGCCATCTCCGCGAAGTACGCGAACTCCGTGAAGGTGAAAGGTTCATCCCCGTAGGTCGTGACGGTCAGGCCGATGAGGCCCGACTTTCCGGTACGGAGCGTTCGGGCCGCGGCGGAGGGGCGATAGCCCAGCCGGTCGGCGACCTCGCGGACATGGCGTCGGGTGGCGTCCGGGAGCCGGCCCTTGCCGTTGAGCGCGTCGGACACGGTCGTGATGGAGACTCCGGCGGCCGCGGCCACATCTCTGATGCCCGCCCGGCCCGGCCGACTGCCTCGACGGGAGGTCTCCGCCCGGCTCACCTGGTGCTTCCCTGCTGCTGTCATGGCGAGCCGATAGTAGGGCTCATGTGGTGGGGTAGTGCGGACGCATATTCACTCGTTGACAGGCACGTTTCTGCATGGTCGAGAGCGGTCAATTGGCTTGGAATATAAGGTAGTTGAGCGATTCAATGACAGTACGTCACTTGTCGACGCGCATGGGCCTGCCAAAGGGGTCATGTTTCGAAGAGGTCTCAACTCACCTGCACGAGGGATGCGCGCCACGGAGTGAGCCACCGGCGCGAGGGCAGGGTGGCGGCGCGCCCCCCATTTCGTACGCCTTCGTGGGCCGATGCCCGGGAGCTTCCTGAGCGGTCGGTCCCGAGCCATACGCAGCGGCGCCGAATCCTCTTAAGGTGAGGAGTATTGGAAGCCGGTGGTGGTCATCCGGTGGTGGTGACGAGGAGGACTGCGGTGAGCGAGACGAGCCCCAAGCTGCGTGCCGAGCTGGAGGGTATCCCCACCTACAAGCCGGGCAAGCCCGCCGCGGCCGGCGGTCCGGTGGCGTACAAGCTGTCCTCCAACGAGAACCCGTATCCCCCGCTGCCCGGGGTGATGGAGACCGTGGCCGCGGCGGCGGGATCCTTCAACCGCTACCCGGACATGGCGTGCACGGCGCTGATGAGCGAGCTGGCGGACCGTTTCGCGGTGCCGCTCACGCATCTGGCCACCGGCACGGGCTCGGTCGGGGTCGCCCAGCAGCTGGTGCAGGCCACGAGCGGTCCCGGTGACGAGGTGATCTACGCCTGGCGGTCCTTCGAGGCGTACCCGATCATCACGCAGATCAGCGGGGCGACGTCGGTGCGGGTGCCGTTGACGCCGGGGGACGTGCACGATCTCGACGCGATGGCGGACGCGGTCACCGACCGGACGCGGCTGATCTTCGTCTGCAATCCCAACAACCCCACCGGCACCGTGGTGCGCCGGGCCGAGCTGGAACGGTTCCTCGACCGGGTGCCGAGCGATGTCCTCGTGGTCCTCGACGAGGCGTACCGGGAGTTCATGCGCGATCCCGAGGTGCCGGACGGCGTCGAGATCTACCGTCGGCGGCCGAACGTGTGTGTCCTGCGTACGTTCTCCAAGGCGTACGGTCTCGCCGGTCTGCGGGTGGGCTTCGCGATCGCCCATGAGCCGGTGGCGGCGGCGCTGCGCAAGACCGCCGTGCCCTTCGGCGTGAGCCAGCTCGCACAGGACGCGGCGGTTGCCTCCCTGCGCGCCGAGGACGCGCTCCTCGGCCGGGTGGGCTCGCTGGTGTGCGAGCGCAACCGGGTGGTCGAGACGCTGCGCGGACAGGGCTGGACGGTGCCCGAGACGCAGGCGAACTTCGTCTGGCTGCGGCTCGGCGAGCGCACGGTCGACTTCGCGGCGGTCTGTGAGCAGGCCGGTGTCGTCGTGCGTCCCTTCCCGGGGGAGGGCGTGCGCGTGACGATCGGCGAGACCGAGGCGAACGACATCTTCCTGAAGACGACGGAGGGGTTCCGCAAGGAGCTCTAGATTGGCGGCGCGGGCGGTCGGCAGAGCGCCGTCGTGGACGGGGCTCTGCCGACCGCCCGCGCTCCTTCGCATCACAACGGCCTGACCTGCCCTTTCGTGCCAGGGGGCGAACGGTCCACGCTTAGGGACCCCCCGGCCCTCGTGCCTCGAACGGCCATGCGTCATAATTGCTTGTGAATGTGAACGCGTTCACAAGCTTGCCCGGTTGATCCCGTGATGTGTGCGACAAGCGGGACAAACTGCCGCTGTGACCACGGCGACGTAAGGAGAATGACGACGTGGACCTGGCTTTGGCGCCGGAGACCCTGGCGCGATGGCAGTTCGGCATCACCACCGTCTACCACTTCCTCTTCGTCCCCCTGACCATCTCCCTCGCCGCGCTCACGGCCGGCCTGGAGACCGCATGGGTGCGCACGGGGAACGAGAAGTACCTCAGGGCGACCAAGTTCTGGGGGAAGCTCTTCCTGATCAACATCGCGATGGGCGTCGTCACAGGCATCGTGCAGGAGTTCCAGTTCGGCATGAACTGGTCCGACTACTCGCGCTTCGTCGGTGACGTCTTCGGCGCCCCGCTGGCCTTCGAGGCCCTGATCGCGTTCTTCTTCGAGTCCACGTTCATCGGCCTGTGGATCTTCGGATGGGACAAGTTGCCGAAGAAGATCCACCTCGCCTGCATGTGGATGGTCTCGATCGGCACGATCCTCTCGGCGTACTTCATCCTCGCGGCCAACTCCTGGATGCAGCACCCGGTCGGCTACCGGATCAACGAGCAGCGGGGCCGCGCCGAACTCACCGACTTCTGGCTGGTCCTGACCCAGAACACGGCGCTCGCCCAGGCCTTCCACACCCTCTCCGCGGCCTTCCTCACGGGCGGCGCCTTCATGGTCGGCATCGCCGCCTTCCACCTGGCCCGCAAGAAGCACATCCCCGTGATGAAGACCTCACTGCGGCTCGGCCTGGTCACCGTCGTCATCGGCGGCACGCTCACCGCGATCAGCGGTGACACGCTCGGCAAGATCATGTATGAGCAGCAGCCGATGAAGATGGCCGCGGCCGAGGCGCTGTGGGACGGCGAGGCGCCCGCACCCTTCTCGGTCTTCGCCTACGGGGACGTCGACAAGGGCCACAACAAGGTGGCCATCGAGGTTCCGGGGCTGCTGTCCTTCCTCGCCAAGGACGACTTCAGCTCGTACGTCCCCGGCATCAACGACGTCAACAAGGCCGAGCAGGAGAAGTACGGTCCCGGCGACTACCGGCCCAACATCCCCGTCGCGTACTGGGGCTTTCGCTGGATGATCGGCTTCGGCATGACGTCCCTCACCATCGGCCTGGCCGGACTCTGGCTGACCCGGAAGAAGTTCATGCTGCCGCAGCACCTGCGCGTGGGAGATGACGAGGTGCCGCATCTCGTACTGCTCCCCAAGAAGGCGCTCGGCCCGACGCTCACCAAGTGGTACTGGCGCATCGCGATCCTCACGCTGGGCTTCCCGCTGATCGCCAACTCCTGGGGCTGGATCTTCACCGAGATGGGCCGCCAGCCGTGGGTCGTGTACGGCGTGCTGCAGACCCGCGACGCGGTCTCCCCCGGCGTATCCCAGGGCGAGATCCTCACCTCGATGATCGTCTTCACGACGCTCTACGCGATCCTCGCCGTCATCGAGGTCAAGCTGCTCGCGAAGTACGTCAAGGCCGGACCGCCCGAGCTCACCGAAGCCGACCTCAATCCGCCCACCAAGATCGGCGGCGACTCCCGTGACGCCGACAAGCCGATGGCCTTCTCCTACTAGGCCCAGGGAGCTGCAGAGTCATGGAACTTCACGATGTCTGGTTCGTCCTCATCGCCGTCCTGTGGATCGGCTACTTCTTCCTGGAAGGCTTCGACTTCGGGATCGGTGTCCTCACCAAGCTCCTTGCCCGTGACCGGGCCGAGAAGCGGGTGCTGATCAACACCATCGGACCGGTCTGGGACGGCAACGAGGTCTGGCTGCTCTCGGCGGGCGGCGCGACCTTCGCCGCCTTCCCCGACTGGTACGCCACGCTCTTCTCCGGCTTCTATCTGCCGCTGCTGCTCATCCTGGTCTGCCTGATCGTGCGCGGAGTCGCCTTCGAGTACCGGGCGAAGCGGCCCGAGGAGAACTGGCAGCGCAACTGGGAGAGCGCGATCTTCTGGACCTCGCTGATCCCGGCGTTCCTGTGGGGTGTGGCTTTCGGCAACATCGTGCGGGGCGTGAAGATCGACCGGGACATGGAGTACGTCGGCAACCTCGGGGACCTGCTCAACCCGTACGCGATCCTGGGCGGTCTGGTGACGCTGACGCTGTTCACCTTCCATGGCGCGGTGTTCGCCGCACTCAAGACGCTGGGCGACATCCGGGAGCGGGCGCGGAAGCTGGCGCTGCGGCTCGGTGTGGTGACGGCCGTGCTCGCGCTGGTCTTCCTGGGCTGGACCCAGGCCGACAAGGGCGACGGCACGAGCCTGGCGGCGTTGATCGTGGCGGTGGTCGCGCTGGTCGCAGCGATCGGGGCGAACCAGGCGGGGCGCGAGGGCTGGGCGTTCGCACTGTCCGGAGTCACCATCGTGGCCGCCGTGGCGATGCTTTTCCTGACGCTCTTCCCAAACGTCATGCCTTCTTCGCTCAATGACGACTGGAGCCTCACGGTCACCAACGCCTCGTCGAGCCCGTACACGCTGAAGATCATGACCTGGTGTGCGGGGATCGCGACACCGGTCGTGGTGCTCTACCAGGCGTGGACGTACTGGGTGTTCCGCAAGCGGATCGGTACGCAGCACATTGCCGAAGCTGCGCACTGAGCTGCTCAATGCCGAATCCGGACGGCCAAATCCAGGGGCATGTTTCACGTGAAACGTGCCTGTTGAGAAGAGGGTGTGTTTCACGTGAAACACACCTGCTTGACCCGAGGGTGTGTTTCACGTGAAACCGATCGACCCGCGACTGCTCCGGTACGCCCGCGCCACCCGCCTCTTCCTGGTGGCGGTCGTCGTGCTGGGCGCCGCCGGGGCGGCGCTGGTCATCGCCCAGGCGATGCTCATCGCTGAGGTAGTGGTCGGCGCCTTCCAGCACGGGCTGGAGGTCGCCGAACTCCGCACGCCACTCCTGCTGTTGGTGGCCGTCGCGGGTGGCCGGGCGCTCGTCTCCTGGCTCACAGAACTCGCCGCGCACCGGGCCGGCGCGGCGGTCAAGTCAGAGCTGCGGGGACGGCTTCTTGAGCGTGCGGGCGCGCTGGGGCCAGGTTGGCTGAGCGAGCAGCGCACGGGGTCGCTGGTCGCGCTCGCCACGCGCGGAGTCGATGCGCTCGACGACTACTTCTCGCGCTATCTGCCGCAGTTGGGGCTCGCGGTCGTCGTGCCGGTGGCGGTGCTCGCGCGGATCGTCACGGAGGACTGGGTGTCGGCGGCGATCATCGTCGGCACACTGCCCCTCATCCCCGTCTTCATGGTGCTCATCGGCTGGGCCACACAGTCCCGGATGGACCGTCAGTGGCAGCTGCTGTCGCGGCTTTCGGGGCACTTCCTGGACGTGATCGCGGGGCTGCCCACGCTCAAGGTGTTCGGGCGGGCCAAGGCGCAGGCCGAGTCGATCAGGCGGATCACCGGGGAGTACCGGCAGGCGACCATGCGGACCCTGCGGATCGCCTTCATCTCGTCCTTCGCGCTGGAACTGCTCTCCACGCTGTCGGTCGCGCTGGTCGCGGTGACCATCGGGATGCGGCTCGTCCACGGCGACATGGATCTGTACGTGGGACTGGTCATCCTCGTCCTCGCGCCCGAGGCGTATCTGCCGCTGCGGCAGGTGGGGGCGCAGTACCACGCGGCGGCGGAGGGCTTGGCCGCCGCCGAGGAGATCTTCTCCGTGCTGGAGACGCCGGTGCCGGCATCGGGGACCGCGACCGTGCCGCCCTCCGGTGGGCTCCGCTTCGAGGGAGTGACCGTCCGGTACCCCGGGCGGTCGTCCGACGCGGTGTCGGACGTGTCCTTCACAGTCGAACCCGGCGAGACGGTCGCGCTCGTCGGGCCCAGCGGCGTGGGCAAGTCGACGCTGCTGAACGTGCTGCTGGGGTTCGTGGAGCCCACGTTGGGGCGGGTGGGTAT
>NZ_JAAKZY010000176.1 GCF_011045015.1 Streptomyces scabichelini
TCCGGGAGACCGTGCGGGACTGGGCCGCGGACCGGGTGATGCCGTATGTGGCCGAGTGGTACGAGAAGGGGGAGTTGCCCGGAGTCCGGGAGCTGGCGCGGGAGTTGGGGGAGATCGGGGCGCTGGGGATGTCGCTCAGCGGGTATGGGTGCGCGGGTGCGAGTGCGGTGCAGTACGGGCTCGCCTGTCTGGAGCTGGAGGCCGCCGACTCCGGGATCCGGTCGCTGGTCTCCGTGCAGGGGTCGCTCGCCATGTACGCGATCCACCGGTTCGGGTCGGAGGAGCAGAAGCAGCGGTGGCTGCCGCGGATGGCCTCCGGCGAGGTCATCGGGTGCTTCGGGCTGACCGAGCCCGATCACGGGTCCGACCCGGGCTCCATGCGTACGTACGCCAAGCGGGACGGGACCGACTGGGTCCTGAACGGGCGCAAGATGTGGATCACCAACGGCTCGGTCGCCGGTGTCGCCGTTGTCTGGGCGGCGACCGACGACGGGATCCGTGGCTTCGTCGTGCCCACCGACAGCGCCGGTTTCTCCGCGCCCGAGATCAAGCACAAGTGGTCACTGCGGGCGTCGGTCACCAGTGAGCTCGTACTCGACGATGTGCGGCTGCCCGCCGATGCCGTACTGCCCGAGGTCAGCGGGCTGAAGGGGCCGCTCAGCTGCCTCTCGCACGCCCGTTACGGGATCGTGTGGGGCGCGATGGGCGCCGCGCGGTCGAGTTTCGAGGCGGCGGTCGAATACGCGAAGACCCGCGAGCAGTTCGGGCGGCCCATCGGCGGCTTCCAACTCACCCAGGCCAAGCTCGCCGACATGGCGGTCGAGCTGCACAAGGGGATTCTGCTCGCACACCATTTGGGGCGGCGGATGGACGCGGGACGGCTGCGTCCCGAGCAGGTCAGTTTCGGCAAGCTCAACAACGTACGAGAAGCGATCGACATCTGCCGTACCGCGCGCACGATCCTCGGCGCCAACGGGATCTCGCTCGAATACCCCGTGATGCGGCATGCCACGAATCTGGAATCGGTGCTGACCTATGAAGGCACCGTCGAGATGCACCAACTCGTGCTGGGCAAGGCGCTCACCGGCCTCGACGCGTTCAGGTAGGCCCGACAGGCCTGCGCGGCGCCGCGAGGAAGCCCTGGCGAGTGAGCCGAAGGGGCGCGCCTGTGTCGAGAGGGCATGGGGGTCCCCCCCGCGCGAGCGAAGCCGAGCGTGGGGGAGCGCGGAGGCCCCGACGAAGGAGGGGTTGAGCACGGTCGGCCTCTCGACACAGGCTTTAGCGTCCCGGAGGCGAACCGAGCCCAAAATAAGGGGGCGCGGCCTCGCCTCAGCTCTGATTGAAGAAACCGTCCGTGCGACGGGCCGTCGGCTCCCCGCTGACGATCTCGGTGTCGGCGGGGGTCAGCAGGAATACACGGTTCGACACGCGCTCGATCGAGCCGCGCAGGCCGAAGATCAGGCCGGCCGCGAAGTCGACGACGCGCTTGGCGTCGGCGGGCTCCATGGCCGTGAGGTTCATGATGACGGGGACGCCGTCGCGGAAGAGCTCGCCGATGCCACGGGCGTCCCGGAAGCTGTCCGGGGTGACCGTGCCGATCCGGCGGCCCTTCTCCTCGGCCGCCTCCGACGCCACCTTCACGCGCGGATCCGTGACCCAGGCATCCCGGGGCTCGGAGCCTTCGGCGTAGTCGTCGTCGTAGTAACGCTCGTCATCGTTGTTGTCGTCGACGAGGCCAAGCCAGGCACTCGCCTTGCGCACCGATCCCATGAACGCCTCCTCTCACAGCGGTCTTTCTGCTATCCGCATCCCTATCGTCGTCCATGATGCGGATGTCGCGCCAAGGGGATAGACGCCGCACGGGGGTTTCGTGACGGTACTGGTGCACAACGAATTAGTCGAGAGCCCGCGTTTCCCAAGGGTCTTGCCGCGTACGGCTGCTGACTGTGAGTGAAATATGATTCTTCACGGCGTATGGGTGACGGGCGGGGCGTACGGGTGAACGAGGTGGTCGAAACGAGGCCGCGCGGTTCGTTCTGACGGAGGCTCAGGTCGAGCGTCGGCTGCGGGGCGACTTCCGGACATCACCTGGTGGTGGGTGGGAGCCCTTCGCCAGTGATGTGCGGCATCTGCCCTTTCTCGTCCCCCGGGAATACCCTGAGCGCGTCGATTGCCGCGGGGGAGTGCAATCCGCTCTCTGACCTGAGCAATCTCCTCAGGGCGTACGCAAGTTGAACGCTGCACGGCCGAAAGGCACTCTTGCGCAGGTCGGCCGCGCGGTCGACTATTCCACCCAGCGCCTGTCAGGGACACAGCGTGTTCGGAATCCGGACGCGTGTCTCTGGCTGCGCCTCACGGGCCCCGACCCCACACGGGCCCCCTACTTCCCAATGTGGAGGAACGAAAAGTGAGGACCAAGCGCACCACCCCCCGCAGCGGCATAGCGAGACGGACCCGGCTGATCGCCGTGGGCACCGGACTCGTGGCCGCGGCCGCCGTCACCGTCCCCAACGCGAACGCGAGCGACGCACAGACCTTCAGCACGGCCGAACTCAAGAAGGCCGGCTCCTCGGTGCTCCAGGCCGATGTACCGGGCACCGCCTGGGCGGTCGACTCCAAGAACGACAAGGTACTCGTCACCGTCGACAGCACCGTCTCCGACGCGGAGATAGCGAAGATCAAGAAAGCGGCGGGCAGCAACGCCGGCGCCCTTGAGATCAAGCACACTCCGGGCAAGTTCAGCAAGCTCATCCAGGGCGGCGACGCCATCTATGCGAGTAGCTGGCGCTGCTCCCTCGGCTTCAACGTCCAGAACAGCAGCGGTACGCAGTTCTTCCTGACCGCCGGTCACTGCACCGACGGCGCGGGCACCTGGTACTCCAACTCCGGCCGCACCACGGTCATCGGCTCGACCACCGGCTCCAGCTTCCCGGGCAACGACTACGGCATCGTGCGGTACTCCGGGTCCGTCAGCAGGCCCGGCACCGCGAACGGCGTCAACATCACCCGCGCGGCCACGCCCAGCGTGGGCACCACCGTCATCCGTGACGGCTCCACCACCGGTACGCACAGCGGCCGGGTCACCGCCCTGAACGTGAGCGTCAACTACGGCGGCGGCGACGTCGTGGGCGGCCTGATCCAGACCACGGTCTGCGCCGAGCCCGGCGACTCCGGCGGCTCGCTCTACGGCAGCAACGGCACCGCGTACGGTCTGACCTCCGGCGGCAGCGGCAACTGCTCCTCCGGTGGCACCACCTTCTTCCAGCCGGTCACCGAGGCCCTGAGCGCCTACGGGGTCAGCGTCTACTGATCGGCGCGCAAGGCACGTAAAGCATGAAGGCACGTAAAGCACGAAGGCTCGTAAGGCACGAAGGCTCGTAAGAGCACCGCACTCGCATTACCCGACCTGCAGCCAGCAGTGGACGAGCCTCCGCACGCACGTGTGGTGCGGGGGCTCGTCCTTGCTCACGCCCGCCCGCGTTGGGGCAACGTCAGCTCGCGGTCCGCGGCGTCGGGCACAGCCAGTCGAGTACGTCAGGAAGGGCCTCCAGGGCCGCGAAGTGACCGGCCTCCGGGTCCAGGACGGGGCGGGCGCGGGGGATGTGCTCGGCCAGCCACTCGAAGTGGCCCACCGGGGAGAAGGCGTCCTGGGCGCCGTGCCACAGCAGTACGGGGCGGGTGATCGCCGCCGGGGCGAAGCCCCAGTGGCTCAGCAGGGCGAGGTCGTCGTCGATCCAGCCGTACGCCGAACTGCGCAGCGCCTCGCGGAACGTGCGCAGCAGCATCTCGCTGACGGCGGGCCTGGAGATGACCCGCCGGTCGGAGTCGGTGAGGCCGTCGCGGATCGACACGAGAAGCTGGGCCGGGTCCTTGCGGATCGCGGAAGCCCGCGCGGAGATGCGTTCCGCGAAGTCCAGCGGGTCGGTCAGGGCCTGGGTGAACTCCTCGACGTTGGACTCGGCCATCCCGTCGAACCAGCTCAGCCCCTCGGCGTCGGGCGGTGCGAGACTCATCATCGCCGCCACGCGCCGCACCCGGCTCGGCAGCAGCGCCGCGCAGGCCAGTGCGTGCGGGGCGCCGCCCGAGCGGCCGAGCACCGAGAAGCGGCCGAGTTTCAGCGCATCGGCCACCGCGGCCACGTCCCGCGCGGCGTGCGCCACCCGGCGGCCGGGGCCGCGGTCCGAGTCCCCGTACCCCGGGCGGTCGTACGCGATGAACCGCACCCCGGGGCGCGCGGCCACCAGATCCTGCGGCACCGCCCCGTACCGGCAGCCCGGTGTGCCGTGCAGCAGCACCACCGGCGTGCCGTCCGGATCGCCCCACTCCTCGATCGCCAGCCACCGTCCGTCCCGCATCCGAATGCCGTTCGGCACCTGCGTCCTCCATCTCCCCTTCGCGTCCGCGCCGGAGTTACCGTCGAGGTACATGAAGTACACACCTGATGCGCCCGATACGGACCCTGGGGGTCGTAATGATCGAGGAGCTGGTGGCGGCGGGAGTGACTCTCGGATCCGTCGGAGCGGTGTATGTGATGGCGGCGGCCCGCGTCGTCAAGCAGTACGAACGGGGTGTGGTGCTCCGGCTCGGCAAGCTGCGATCCGAAGTGCGCGGGCCCGGATTCACCATGATCGTGCCCTTCGTGGACCGGCTCCAGAAGGTCAACATGCAGATCGTGACGATGCCGGTGCCCGGGCAGGAGGGCATCACGCGGGACAACGTGACGGTGCGCGTGGACGCCGTCGTCTACTTCAAGGTGGTGTCCGCCGCCGACGCGGTCATCCGGGTCGAGGACTACCGGTTCGCGGTGGCGCAGATGGCGCAGACGTCGCTGCGCTCCATCATCGGCAAGAGTGAGCTGGACGATCTGCTCTCCAACCGCGAAAAGCTCAACCAGGGGCTGGAGCTGATGATCGACAGCCCGGCCGTGGAGTGGGGTGTCTCCATCGACCGCGTCGAGATCAAGGACGTATCGCTGCCGGAGACGATGAAACGGTCCATGGCACGGCAGGCGGAGGCCGACCGTGAGCGGCGGGCCCGGGTCATCAACGCCGACGCCGAGTTGCAGGCCTCCAAGAAGCTGGCGGAGGCAGCCGGAGTGATGTCCGACCAGCCCGCCGCGCTTCAACTGCGGCTGCTGCAGACCGTGGTGGCGGTCGCGGCCGAGAAGAACTCCACGCTCGTGCTGCCCTTCCCGGTGGAGCTGCTGCGCTTCCTGGAGCGTGCGCAGCAGCCGGCGGCGGCGCCTTCCCAGGAGCAGCCGTCCCTGCCCTCCCCGGAGATGTTCGCCCAGCTTCAGCGGCTGTTGTCGCAGTCCCAGCAGCAGTTGTCGGAGGCGAAGGAGTCGTCCTCCGAGCCGGAGCAATCGGTGCGAGAGCAACTACCGTCCGTCCCCGAACCGTTCGATCTGGACGCCGGAGGGTCGAAATCCGGACAGGGCTAGACCTCACAGAATGCCCATAGTTACTCGCTCGTAGTGTTTGCTGCGGGAACTGACATGGTGTTTATTCCGGCGGGTCAACGCGCGTCAACCTGCGGGGGGCGCACGCTTGTTGCCGCGTGCGCGTCCTGAAGTAGGCCTTGTGTGCTCCCCGTAAGAATCGGGATAGTGGTCGACGTCCGCTGGCGTGGACGTGGCATTTTTTGTCTGTCGTGTCCATGCCCGTACATCTTGCGGTCGCGAGGGCCCCCACAGCCGTCGCGGCCGACCCCCCACAGGAGGACGTGAGTTGAAGCACCGACGCATACCCAAGCGGCGTGCCGCCGTGGCAGGTGCGGGCATCGCCGCACTGGTCGCCGCGGGAGTCACCTTCCAGTCCGCGAACGCGAGTGAGACCACGGCCGCACCCACGCCCGAGACCCTCTCGGTCAAGGCGGCCGGAAAGCTCGCCTCGACGCTCGGCAAGGACCTCGGCGCCGAGGCGGCGGGAACGTACTACGACGCAAAGGCCAAGAACCTCGTCGTGAACGTGCTCGACAAGGCCGCGGCCGACGCCGTCGAGTCGGCGGGAGCCAAGGCGAGAATCGTCGAGAACTCCCTCGCCGAGTTGAAGAGCGCCCGTACGACGCTGAAGCAGGACGCGACGATCCCCGGCACCTCGTGGGCGACCGACCCGGCCACCAACAAGATCGTCGTCACCGCGGACCGCACGGTCAAGGGCGCGAAGATGGCCCAGCTGACCGAGGTCGTCGAGAAGCTCGGCGCGAAGGCCGAACTCAAGACCACCAAGGGCGAGTTCAAGAAGTTCATCGCCGGCGGTGACGCGATCACCGGTGGCGGCAGCCGCTGTTCGCTCGGCTTCAACGTGGTTCAGGGCGGGGAGCCGGCCTTCCTGACCGCCGGGCACTGCACCGAGGCGATCACCAGCTGGTCGGACGCGGACGGCAACGTGATCGGCGAGAACGCGGACTCCAGCTTCCCGGAAAACGACTACGGCCTGGTCAAGTACACCGCGGACGTGGAGCACCCGAGCGAGGTGAACCTCTACGACGGCACCGCCCAGGAGATCACGGGCGCGGCCGAGGCCACCGTCGGCATGGAGGTCATTCGCAGCGGTTCCACGACCCAGGTGTCCGACGGCACGGTCACCGGCCTTGACGCCACCGTGAACTACGGCGGCGGCGACGTCGTCAACGGGCTCATCCAGACCGACGTCTGCGCCGAGCCCGGTGACAGCGGCGGCTCGCTCTTCTCGGGCAGCGACGCGATCGGCCTCACCTCCGGCGGCAGCGGCGACTGCACCTCCGGCGGCGAGACCTTCTTCCAGCCGGTCACGGAGGCCCTTGAGGCCACCGGCACCGAGATCGGCTGACGGCTCCACCGGCTCGGTCAGTCCCGTCCCCGCGCTGCCCGCGCGGGGGCGGGACTTTCGCGTTTCGTGACGTTTGCGCAGGTGGGGCGGGTTCCAGTGGATGTCGCACAGGCGGGATGCAGATGTCGTACACACGTTCGAGAATTGGTCTATGGTGGGGGTGAGAGGGCAGGGAATGAACGTTCGAGGGCTGGCGTGGGAGCCCACCGGGAGTGGAGGTGCGCGTGCCGGACTTCACGCATCTGCACACCGTTTCCGGGTTCTCCCTGCGCTATGGAGCTTCCCACCCGGAGCGGCTGGCCGAGCGCGCCTCCGAGCGCGGTATGGACGCCCTCGCGCTCACCGACCGGGACACCCTCGCGGGTGCGGTCCGGTTCGCCAAGGCCTGTGCCGCCGAGGGCGTACGTCCGCTGTTCGGAGCGGAGCTCGCGGTGGCTCCGCCGGAGGAGTCCGCGGGGCGGGCGCGGCGGCGCACTCCCGTACGCGGCGGTGCCTTCATCGACGAGTCGACACCTCGCGTGACCTTCCTCGCCCGGGATGGTGCGCTCGGCTGGGCCGATCTCTGCAGAATCGTTACTGCATCGCATGCGGGGGACGACACGCAGGGAAGCCCGCCCCTGCTGCCCTGGGCCGACAACCACGCCGAGGGTCTGACCGTCCTGCTCGGCCCCGACTCCGACGTGGGCCGTGCGCTCGCCGCGGGCCGTCCCGACCGGGCCGCGAAGCTGCTCGCCCCCTGGCGGGAGATCTACGGTGACGCCCTGCGCCTCGAAGCCGTCTGGCACGGCCGCGAGGGCACAGGACCCGGCTCGCTGCGCCTCGCCGCCCGCACCGTCGGCTTCGCCGCCGAGCAGCGGCTGCGCCCGGTGCTCAGCAACGCCGTCCGGTACGCCGACCCGGGCATGGGCCCGGTCGCCGACGTGCTGGACGCCGCCCGCCGCCTCGTGCCCGTCGACCCCCGCAAGCTGGACAGCGGCGAGGCCTGGCTCAAGGGCGCGGACGCCATGCTCGATGCCGCCGAACGGATCGTCGAGGCCGCCGGCTACCGCCGCGACACCGCGCACCGCCTGCTGGAACAGACCCGGTCCACGGCCGCCGAATGCCTCGTCGACCCCGAGGACGACCTCGGCATCGGCGCCGTCCACTTCCCCGAACCGCATCTCGTCGGCGCAGGCCGCCGCACCGCACAGCGCGTGCTGGCCTCGCGCGCGGCGGCGGGCATGGTGCTGCGCGGCTACGACTCACGGCGCGCGTACTGGGAGCGGATGCACCAGGAACTCGACATCATCGCCCACCACAACTTCGCCACCTACTTCCTGACGGTCGCCGAAGTCGTCGACGACGTACGGAAGATGGGCATCCGGGTCGCCGCGCGCGGCTCCGGCGCCGGGTCCCTCGTCAACCACCTCCTCGGCATCGCGCACGCGGACCCCGTCGAGAACGGGCTGCTGATGGAACGGTTCCTGTCCAAGCGCCGCGCGGTCCTGCCCGACATCGACATCGACGTCGAGTCCGCGCGCCGGCTCGAGGTCTACCGCGCGATCATCGACCGGTTCGGCACCGAGCGCGTCGCGACCGTCGCCATGCCCGAGACCTATCGCGTACGGCACGCCATCCGCGACGTCGGCGCCGCCCTCTCCATGGACCCGGCCGACATCGACCGGATCGCCAAGTCCTTCCCGCACATCCGCGCCCGCGACGCCCGCGCGGCCCTGGACGAACTGCCCGAACTCAAGGCCCTGGCGGGGGAGAGGGAGCGGTACGGGAAGCTGTGGGAGCTGGTCGAAGCCCTCGACGCCCTGCCGCGCGGAGTCGCCATGCACCCGTGCGGGGTCCTGCTCTCCGACGCCTCCCTCCTTTCCCGTACGCCGGTCATGCCGACCAGCGGCGAGGGGTTCCCCATGGCGCAGTTCGACAAGGACGACGTCGAGGATCTCGGGCTGCTCAAACTCGATGTGCTGGGCGTGCGGATGCAGTCCGCGATGGCGCACGCCGTGGCGGAGGTGAAGCGGGCGACGGGGGCGTCCGTGGACCTGGACGCGGTACCTCCGGACGACCCGGCGACGTATGAACTCATCCGGTCCACCGAGACGCTGGGCTGCTTCCAGATCGAGTCGCCGGGCCAGCGGGACCTGGTCGGCAGGCTTCAGCCCGCGACCTTCCACGATCTCGTGGTCGACATCTCACTCTTCCGCCCCGGGCCGGTCGCCGCCGACATGGTGCGGCCGTTCATCGCGGCGCGGCACGGCCGGGCACCGGCCCGCTATCCGCACCAGAACCTGGAGAAACCGCTGCGGGAGACGTACGGAGTCGTGGTCTTCCACGAGCAGATCATCGACATCGTGCACATCATGACCGGCTGCGGACGCGACGAGGCCGACCAGATCCGGCGCGGCCTTTCCGATCCTGAGCTGCAGGGACGGATCCGCCTGTGGTTCGCGCGGCACGCGGCCGCGAAGGGCTACTCCACGGAGACGATCGCGCACGCCTGGGAGATCCTCGAGGCCTTCGGGTCGTACGGCTTCTGCAAGGCGCACGCGGTCGCCTTCGCCGTACCGACGTACCAGTCGGCGTGGCTGAAGGCCCATCACCCGGCTGCCTTCTACGCCGGGTTGCTCACGCACGACCCCGGGATGTATCCGAAGCGGCTGCTGCTCGCGGACGCGCGGCGGCGCGGGGTGCCGGTCCTGCCGCTGGACGTGAACAAGTCGGCGGTCGCCCACCGTATCGAACTGGTGTGCGGGGAAAGGGGTTCGCCGGACCGGTGGGGCCTGCGGCTGGCCCTCTCCGACGTACACGGCATCAGCAAGGCCGAGGCGACGCGGATCGCGGACGGGCAGCCGTACGCCTCCCTGCTCGACTTCTGGGAAAGGGCCCGCCCGAGCCGTCCGCTGGCCGGGCGGCTCGCGCAGGTCGGCGCGCTGGACGCGTTCGGCGCCAACCGGCGTGATCTGCAACTGCACCTGGCGGAGCTGCACCGGGGCGCGCGGGGCGGGCGCGGGGCCCAACTCCCCTTGTCCGGCGGCCGGAACACCGCCTCCGCCGGGCTGCCCGACCTCGACGACGCGGAACGGCTCAGCGCCGAGCTCGGTGTGCTCTCCATGGACGCCTCCCGCAATCTGATGGACGACCACCGGGAGTTCCTGGACGAGCTGGGCGTGGTCACGGCGCGCCGGCTGCGGGAGGCGCGGCACGGCGAGACGGTCCTGGTCGCGGGCGCCAAGGCGGCCACTCAGACGCCGCCGATCCGCTCCGGCAAGCGGGTCATCTTCACCACGCTTGACGACGGCACCGGCCTTGTCGACCTCGCCTTCTTCGACGACTCCCACGACGCGTGCGCCCACACCGTCTTCCACTCCTGGCTCCTGCTCGTACGCGGTGTGGTCCAGCGCCGCGGCCCGCGCAGCCTCAGCGTGGTCGGCTCGGCGGCCTGGAATCTCGCCGACCTGGTGGAACTGCGGTACGAGGAAGGGCTGGACGGAGTGGCGCTGAGGCTGGCGGAGCCGAACGGGGAGACCGGGGACGACGGGAAGTCCGGGGAAGACGGGAAAGCCGGGGAAGACGGAGTTCCTGAGGGCTCCCGGGGCGAGGGAGATTCGACGGGCGACCGTCGAATCCATATGCCCACGGGATACGAAATGCATCCGTGGGCGGATCTGCGCCCGGCGGGCGAAGGGCCCGCGAGCGGAAGGAAGTTGTGGCACCAGAGTCCGGGGAGTGCGGGATGACCATCCTCTGTGTACGTTTTCAGCTGCCTCCGATGTACGAGGCCGCTCTGCCCCAACTCCTCGGCATGCTCGAGGAGTTCACCCCCGTGGTCGAGGCGCTGCCGCCCGACGGCGCACTGCTGGACCTGCGGGGCGCCGAGCGGTACTTCAAGCGGGATGTCGTCGAACTGGCCTCGCTGATACGGGTGCGGGCGCTGGCCTGGTACGGGGTCGAGTGCGCGATCGGGGCCGGGCCCGGACCGATGTTCGCGCGCATGGCCCTGCGCGGCACCAGGCCCGGGGTGACCAGCGTCGTGCCCGAAGAACCCGACGCCCTCGCGGAGTTCCTGGACGAACAGCCGGTCACGGCGCTCCCCGGCGTCGGCGCCGCCACCGCCCGCACCCTGTGCGAGTACGGCCTCGACACCGTCGGCAAGGTCGCCGCCGCGCCCCTGTCGACGCTGCAACGGCTCACCAGCACCCGTACCGGCCGCGAACTGCACGAGAAGGCGCAGGGCATCGACCGCGGCCGGGTCGTACCGAACGCCGTCTCCCGCTCCCTCGCCGCGGAACGCCCCTTCCCGCGCGACGAGTTGGACCCGGCCCGGCACCGGCGCGCCCTGCTCTCCGCCACCGAGGAACTGGGTGCCCGGCTGCGCGCCCTGGAGAAGGTGTGCCGGACCCTCACCCTCACCGTGCGCTACGCCGACCGGTCCATGACCACCCGCAGCCGTACGCTCCCCGAGCCGACCGCCCACTCCCCGGCACTCACCGACGCCGCGTACCGCATGTACGAGGCGCTCGGCCTCCAGCGCGCCCGGGTCCGCGGGATCGCCCTGCGCGCCGAGGGTCTTGAACCCGCCGAGCAGGCCTCGCACCAGCTCACCTTCGACCCGGTGGACGAGAAGGCCCGCCGTATCGAGGAGGTGGCGGACAAGGCGCGGGCGAAGTTCGGTCCGCGGGCGGTGATTCCGGGGACGCTGGCCTTAGCGTAAGTCCCTTTATAGAAGGGTCAGTTGGCCCACGGCGGGCTGATGCGGCTGCCGTCGGCCAGTTCCGCCTCCAGGCCGATGGAGGTGGTGACCCAGGAGAACGCGGTCCGGTCGGTGGGGTTCTCGACGCGGAGCGTGTTGCCCGGGTTGATGATCACGGTGTCACCCGCGGTGATCCGTTCGGTGTGGCCGTCGAGGGTGATCAGCAGTTCGCCGTCGAGCAGATGGAAGATCTCCTCGCGGTTGACGGTGTGCGCGGGAGCTTTGGTCCCCGCGGGGATCTCGCCCCGCCAGGCGCACAGTTCCTTGCTGCCGGTGAGGGGAGTGGCGTACGAGACGAAGCGGGCGCCGTGGATCTCATGGGTCACGGCTTCGGACGAGCGGACGACGGGCATGGCATGCCTCCGATGGCCAGAAAGGTCAAGCTGCTTGACTATATGCCTATGGTCAAGCAGCTTGACCAAGTCGTCAAGGGTGTTTCAATGCATGCGTGCACAACTCCGAGGCCATAACCCTGTCCGCCGCTCTGCTCGCCGTCGCGGGCGAGCTCACGCGGCGTATCCATGACGGGGTGGAGGCCCGTGGTTTCGAAGGGCTGAGGCCCGCGCACGGCTTCGCCTTCACCCGGCTCGCCCCGGACGGCGCCACGGTCACCGAACTCGCCGCGCATCTGGGCGTGACGAAGCAGGCCGCGAGTCAGCTTGTCGACGAGATCGTGCGCAAGGGTTATGCCGAGCGGCGGCCGCATCCCGATGACGCGCGCGCCCGGCTGATCGTGCTGACCGAGCAGGGGTGGGCCTGTACGCGCGCCGCGGAGGAGGCGGCCGCCGAGGCCGTGCGGCCGTGGGTCGAACTGCTCGGCGAGCCTGAAGTCCGCGCGCTGCGTGAGCGTTTGCTGCGCATCACGCCCTATGGGCCTATCAGGCCCACCTGGTGACGGTTCAACAGTACGCGTCGTCACTTCGCCCTTGCAGTACCGGCTCGTAACTTGGCGGTCCCAACTCCCTTGAGCCGCAAGGAGATCATCCGATGCCGCCTTGGAAGCGCCTGCCCGGATCCCTGGCCACGCTGCTGCTGACCGTCTCAGTCACCGTCGTCCCTGCCGAGGCCGCCGAGGCTGCCGACGCCCCGGGCAAGGGCTGGAACGACTACTCCTGCAAGCCGTCCGCCGCCCATCCCCGACCCGTCGTCCTCGTCCACGGCACCCTCGGGAACTCCGTGGACAACTGGCTGGCCCTCGCGCCGTACCTGAAGAATCGCGGCTACTGCGTCTTCTCGCTCGACTACGGACAACTGCCCGGCGTCCCGCTCCTTCACGGCCTCGGCCCGATCGACGAGTCGGCGGAGCAGCTCCAGGCTTTCGTCGACAAGGTGCTCGCCGCGACCGGCGCCGCCGAGACCGACCTCGTCGGCCACTCGCAGGGCGGCATGATGCCCCGCCACTACGTGAAATTCCTGGGCGGAGCCGCCAAGGTGAACGCCCTCGTCGGCCTCGGGCCCAACAACCACGGCACCACCCTGAGCGGCCTAGCCGATCTGCTGCCGTACTTCCCCGGCGCGGGCGAGCTGCTGTCCAAGGCCACGCCGGGCATCGCCGACCAGATGGCCGGCTCCGCCTTCCTGGCCAAGCTCAACGTGGGCGGCGACACGGTGCCGGGTGTCGACTACACGGTCATCGCCACCAAGTACGACAAGGTGGTCACGCCGTACCGTTCGCAGTTCCTCGACGGGCCGAACGTACGCAACGTCCTGGTCCAGGACCGGTGCGCGGTCGACTTCTCCGAGCACGTGACGATCGGCGGTTTCGACCGCATCGCGTACCACGAGGTGACGAACGCCCTGGATCCGGCGCACGCCACCCCGACCACTTGTGCCTCTGTCGCCGGCTAGCGGCGAAGGGGCGCTCAGCGGCTGTGTCGGCCGCCGCCACTCACCGCACGACGGCGGACCGAGGCGAACAGGGCCGCGGCGCCGATCGCCAGGGCGGCCGCCCCGCCGACGGCGATGTACGGGGTGGTGCTGTCGCCGCCGGTCTCGGCGAGGTTCTCGCTGCCGCCGGCGGGCTGTTGCACGGGATCGGAGGCGTCGTTCGTCTCCGGCTCGTTGGCGGAGCCGGTGGCCGCCTTGGTGTCCGCCGCCGGCGTGCTCGTCTCGTCGCCGCTGTCGCCCCCGTGGCCGTTGTGGTCCACCGAGGACTCGTCGGCGCCGTCCTTGATCTCCTGGTCGGACGGAGCGGACGCGGCCGGGGCCGGAGCAGTGCCGGCTCCGGCTCCGGCTCCGGATCCGGATCCAGCTCCGGAACCGCCGGTGTCCTTGCCGAAGACCACGTCCGAGCAGGTGTAGAACGCCTCGGGGGAGTCCGAGCGCTGCCAGATGGAGTAGATCAGGTGGCGGCCGGACTTCGCGGGAACCGTGGCGTCGAAGACGTACTCGCCGTTGGCCAGTTGGGGGTCGGTGACCTTCGCGAACGGCTTCTCCTCCAGGTCCGACCACTTCAGCGGCTGCGTGGGGTCGTAGCCGTCCTTGGTGACGTACAGCTCGAAGGAGCCCTTGTGCGGGGCGGTCGCCTTGTAGCGGAAGGTGTGGTTCCCGGAGGTGAGCGGGGAGGACGGCCAGTCGGCGCGGGGCAGGTCGAGCCCCTTGTACTTGTCGCGGCCCGCGCTGCACAGCTTGCTGTCGGGGATCACCTGTTGATGGTTGCCCGCCGCGTCGGCGATGTTGACCTCGTTCCAGTCGTACAGCGGCTGGGTGCCGCCCGCCGCGACCAGTGCCTTGCAGGCCGCCGAGTCCGGGTTCTCCGGGCCCTCCGCGAAGCAGGCGGAGATGCGGCTCACCGGGTCCGTCATCGAACCGTGCGCGAAGGCCGGCGCGGCGGCCAGCGCGGTCAGGGCGAGCGGGGCGACACCGGCCGCGACGACTATGGCGGCGGTCTTGCGGCGAGCAGTCATCAGGGGGTCTCTCCTCGAAACGCTCGGGGGGTGGGCGATCAGCAAGCTAGCCCCTCGAAACCGTGAAATCCCCTGCTGGGAGCGGGTGATGGCGATCCTTATGCTCGCGTTAAGGGAGCGCTCAGACTGCGATCAGGTCGGCCGCCGGCAGAGGGTCAGCCCACCCAGCGATAGCGCCGCTCCGGCCGCCCCGCCCCTCCGTACCGAAGCGTCACCTCGGCCCGTCCCGTGTCCGCGAAGTACTCCAGATAGCGGCGGGCGCTCACCCGCGACAGGGTGCCCTCCTGGGCGCACTCCGAGGCGGACAGGCCCTCCGGATGCGCGCGCAGGGTGCGCGCGACCAGCTCCGCGGTGTGGGCCGCGAGCCCCTTGGGCAACTCGCGCGAACCGGGCGGACGCGTGCCGAAGATCTGGTCGACGTCCTCCTGGCGGGCCTCGTCGAGCCCGTCCAGACGGGCACGCAACGCGGCGACGTGGTGCAACTGCTCCTGCAGCGCGGCCCGGTTGAACGGCTTGAGCAGATAGTGCAGGGCGCCGCCGCGCAGCGCCGCCCGCACCATCTCGGCGTCCCGGGCCGCCGTGATGAACAGGACGTCCACCGGTTCCCGCCCCGGATCGCGTTCCTCCGCGGCGCGCAGCTCGCGCAGTACGCCGATGCCGTCCATGTCGGGCAGATAGACGTCGAGGAGTACGAGGTCGGGGCGCAGCCGCTCCACCGCGCGCAGCGCTTCGGCGCCGCTGTGCGCCACTCCGACGACCGTGAACCCGTCCGTCGTGGACACATACCGGCTGTGCAGTTTGGCGACCATGAAGTCGTCATCCACGACCAGCACCTTTGTCACGGCCGCAGGCTAAGCGCGTGACCACAAGGACCACAACATCCGTTGGTTCCGGAAGGGAGACAGCTCGTTAACACGCGGGCAACATGTGGGCCACCTCACACCCCACAGGGCTCTCCGTACCGAACCGTACTCATCGACGTACCGACAGGTGGTGGCTCACGTGCGCCTGCGCACTCCCCTGGCCCTGCTCGGGGCCGCCGTTCTCCTGCTCGCGGGACCGCCGCTGCTCACCACGGGCAGCGGCGCCGAGACCGGCACCAAGATCCCCGGCCTGCGCTTCATGGTCCCCAACACACCCGGCGGCGGCTACGACATCACGGCCCGTACGGCCGCCAAGAACGCCGAGGACGCCGGACTCACCCACAACATCGAGGTGTTCAACCTGCCCGGCGCCGGCGGCACCGTCGGCCTGACGCGGCTCGTCGGCGAGCACGGCAACGGCAAGCTCGCCATGTCCATGGGCCTCGGTGTCGTGGGGGCCGCCCGCTCCAACCACGCGCCCAAGACCCTCGCCGACACCACCCCGATCGCCCGGCTCACCGAGGAGCAGGACGTCGTCGTGGTCGCCAAGGACTCCCCGTACAAGACCATCGACCAGCTGATCGAGGCCTGGAAGAAGAACCCGGGCAAGCTGCCCGTCGGCGGCGGTTCCTCGCCCGGCGGGCCCGACCATCTGGCGCCGATGCTGATGGCGCGCGCGGCCGGGATCGCCCCGAAGAACGTCAACTACGTGCCCTTCGACGGCGGTGGCGAGCTGCTCGCCTCGATCCTCGGCAACAAGGTCGCGTTCGGGGTCTCGGGCGTCGGCGAGTACCTCGACCAGATCAAGTCGGGGGAGCTGCGGCTGCTCGCGGTCACGGGACCCGAAAGGGTTCCCGACCTCGACGCGCCCACGCTCAAAGAGGCCGGGTACGACGTGAACTTCACCAACTGGCGCGGCATCGTCGCCCCGCCAGGACTCTCCGAGGCGGAGCGCGACAAGCTCACCGGGCTGATCCGGGAACTGCACGACTCCCCGGAGTGGCAGAAGTCGCTGAAGCAGAACGGCTGGGACGACGCCTTCCTGACCGGTGACAAGTTCGGAGCGTTCCTGGACGCCCAGGACAAGCGCGTGGTGTCCGTACTGAAGGAGCTGGGGCTGTGACCACCACGACCGAAACCCCCGACACTCCCGGGACGGATGCGCAGGAGCGCCGGTCCTGGCTGCGTGAGCACTCCGAACTCGGCGTCTGCGTCCTGCTGCTGGCCCTCGGCGTGCTCGTCCTCACCGACGCGCTCACCATGGATGTCGACATCGCCCAGCGCGGCCCCATCGGACCGAAGACCGTACCGATCGTCGTTGGCATCGGCCTGCTTGTCATCGCCGCTCTGCTCGCCGTCGACGTACTGCGCGGCGGACGCGGCCAGGCCGAGACCGGCGAGGACATCGACCTCTCCGAACCCGCCGACTGGCGCACGGTGTCGCTCCTGGCCGGGATCTTCCTCGCCAGCGCCGTCCTCATCGAACCGCTCGGCTTCCCCATCGCCGGTGCCCTGCTCTTCTGGGGAGCCGCCTTCGCACTCGGCAGCCGGCGCATCGACCGCGACCCGCTGATCGCCGCCGTGCTCTCCCTCGTCACCTACGCCGTCTTCAACAACCTGCTCGGAGTGCCGCTGCCCGGCGGACCGCTGATGGGAGTGCTGTGACATGGATGCCCTCAACTCCCTTCTGGACGGCTTCGGTACGGCTCTGACCCCGCTGAACCTGCTGTGGGCGGCCATCGGCGTGCTCCTCGGTACGGCCATTGGCGTGCTGCCCGGCATCGGGCCCGCGATGGCGGTCGCGCTGCTGCTCCCGGTGACGTACGGGCTCGACCCGATCGGCGCCTTCATCATGTTCGCGGGCATCTACTACGGCGCGATGTTCGGCGGCTCCACGACCTCGATCCTCCTCAACACACCCGGCGAGAGCGCCGCCGTGGTCGCGGCCATGGAGGGCAACCCGATGGCCAAGTCGGGGCGCGGCGCGCAGGCGCTCGCGGCCGCCGCCATCGGCCACTTCGCGGGCGGCATGATCGGCACGATCCTGCTGGTCGCGCTCGCCCCGACGGTCGCCGACCTCGCCGTGGACATCGGCGCGCCCGACTACTTCGCCATCATGGTGCTCGCGTTCATCGCCGTGACCTCCGTGCTCGGTTCGTCGCGGATCCGAGGCCTGGCGTCTCTGCTGATCGGACTCACGCTCGGCCTGGTCGGCCTGGACCAGATGACCGGCCAGCAGCGCCTCACCTTCGGCTCGCTCCAACTCGCCGACGGCATCGACGTGGTGATCGTCGCGGTCGGCCTCTTCGCGATCGGCGAGGCCCTGTGGGTCGCCGCCCACCTGCGGCGCAGGCCTCCCGAGCCGATCCCCGTGGGGCGCCCGTGGCTGGGGCGGGCCGATGTGAACCGGACCTGGAAGTCCTGGCTGCGGGGCCCGGCCATCGGCTTCCCGTTCGGCGCGATCCCGGCGGGCGGCGCGGAGATCCCCACCTTCCTCTCGTACGTCACGGAAAAGCGCCTGTCGAAGCACAAGGACGAGTGGGGCAAGGGCGCCATCGAAGGCGTGGCGGGACCGGAGTCGGCGGCGTCGGCCTCGGCGGCGGGCACACTGGTGTCGATGCTGACCCTCGGCCTGCCGACCACGGCGGTCGCGGCAGTCATGCTCGCCGCCTTCCAGCAGTACGGCATCCAGCCGGGCCCCCTCCTCTTCGAGCGCGAACCCGACCTGGTGTGGGGCCTGATCGCCTCCCTGTTCGTCGGCATGGTGCTGCTGCTCGCGCTCAACCTGCCGCTGGCTCCGGTGTGGGCGAAGCTGCTGCGCATTCCGCGGCCGTATCTGTACGCGGGGATCATGTTCTTCGCGGCCGTGGGCGCGTACGCGGTCGGCGGCGAGGTCATCGACCTCGTGACCCTGCTGATCATCGGCCTCATCGGATTCGGCATGCGACGTTACGGCCTGCCGATCCTGCCCGCCGTCATCGGCGTCATCCTCGGCCCCAACGCCGAACAACAGCTGCGGCGCGCCCTCCAGATCAGCGACGGCAGCGTCTCGGGCCTGGTCGACACGCCCTTCACGATCACGGTGTACGCCGTGATCCTGCTGATCCTCGGCTGGCCGCTGCTGAAGAAACTGGTCGTGCGACGACGCAGCGTTCAGGCATAGCGTCCGTTCGGACACAGCGTCCGTTCGGGCATAGCGTCCGTTCGGGCATAGCGTCCAGGTATGACCGACGACATCCGTCCCGCCGAAATCCGTCTCGCCGAAGCCGGCGACGAACCCGCCGTGAAGACCGTGATCGACGCGGCGTTCCAGCCCTACATCGAGCGCATCGGGGTCGTACCCGTGCCGATGGAGGCGGATCATGCGGCGAACATCGCGGCGGGGCGGGTGTACGTCACCGGAGATCCGGTCGTCGGTCTCCTCGTCCTTGAGGAGCACGACGACCATCTCTACCTCGACGTCATCGCCGTCCACCCGGACGCCCACGGGCAGGGCATCGGGCGGCGACTCCTCGCGTTCGTGGACGCACGCGCGCGTGCGCTCGCACTGCCCGAGATCAGGCTCTACACGAACGCGATGATGTGGGAGAACCAGAAGATCTACCCGAAGTGCGGGTACGAACTCATGGAGCGTCGCGCGGAGGGGCCGTACGACCGGCTCCACTACCGCAAGCGGCTGTCGCCCTGACGGTTCTCATGTCTGGCGGTTCTCATGTCTGGAGCTTTGGAGCTCTGGAGCTCTGAGCTCTGGGGCCCGGCCGGGTCAGCCGTCCGGCCACCAGGTGCGTTGGATGTCCTTTCGGACCTCCGGGCGCTCGGCGGTGCGTTCGTCGGCCTCGTCCCGCACCCGGCGGGAGTCCGACTTCTTCAGGGGCTTGTGCATGGTCACACGGCGCATGGCTGCCTCCTCGGGTCTACCGGGTTCCGCGGTTGTACGGAGGTAGACCGTTCCCGGGAGCGTGACTCATCGGTGGCCGCCTGTCAGTGGCGGGGGTCACGCCCCGGCCTGCGGTGCCAGTGGCGGTCGTCACGCTCGCGCCCCGCGTTGTCAGTGGTGGCTGTCACTCTGGGCACATGACGAGCAACCGTGAGAGCGAGACATGGGCCGACGTCGACTGGGACGCCGAGTCCGCCACTTTCGACGACGAGCCCGACCACGGCCTGCGCGACCCCGCCGTGCGCGAGGCCTGGGCGGCCCGATTGCGCGGCTGGCTGCCGCGCGGCCCGTCCGACGTGCTGGACCTGGGCTGCGGCACCGGCAGCCTGTCACTCCTCGCGTCCGAGCAGCGCCACCGGGTCACCGGAGTGGACCTCTCGCCCCGCATGGTCGACCTCGCCCGCGCCAAACTGGCCGGCCGTGACGCGGCCTTCCTCGTCGGGGACGCGGCCGCTCCGCCGGTCGGCGAGCAGCGCTTCGACGTGGTGCTCGTCCGTCACGTGCTGTGGACGCTGCCCGATCCCGAGCGTGTCCTGCGGCACTGGCGCGGTCTGCTCCGCCCCGGTGGGCGGCTCGTCCTGATAGAGGGCGTGTGGGGGACGGTGAGTCCGGTCGGCATACCCGCCGACCGGTTGACCGCCCTGCTCGCGCCCCTGATGCGGGACGTGCGGGTGGAGCGGTTGTCGGACGAGGCGCTGCTGTGGGGGCGGGAGGTGGAGGACGAGCGGTACGCGGTGGTGGCGGTGGTCTGAGCCGTTCCCCTAGTCGAGGAGCGCGTCGAAGCCGTTGCCGCGGGCCAGGAGTTCCAGCTCGTCCAGGGCGGCCGTCGCGGCCGACGCGGCGTCGGGGTCCCTCTCCGCCAGGCCGCTCTCCGCGAACTCGTCCTCGTCCAGGCGCAGTACGGTCGTGCCGTCCGCGGAGCGCCACAGGTCCAGGTCGAGGTCCTCGACGATCAGTTTGGTGCCGGAGACCGTGACCGGGCGGGTGATGTCGCTGTACCAGCCCTTCAGTACGCCCTCGGCGTCGCGGACCTCCTTCACGGCGTACCAGCGGTCGCGCCAGTAGTACTCCGTGAAGACGTCACCGGACTCGAAGCGTACGAATCCGAAGTCGCGGACGCCTTCGCCCGCCCACGGGGCACGGACGGTGATCCGGGTGCCGTCGTCGTCGAGCAGGTCGGCGGCGTAACGGATCTTCGTACGGCCGCCCTTGACGAGGACGACCTCCAGGCGGCCGGCCGGCTCAGCCGAGCTCGCGGACATGGTTCACCTCCGTGGCGCAGATCTCGTAGCCGAACCACTTGTTGATCGCGAGCATAGGGCCGTTTCCGGAGTCGTTGCCCGTGAACGCCTCCGTGTAGCCGGCGGCTCGGGCGCGGTACAGGGAGTCGTTCTTGGCGAGCTTGGCCAGGCCGCGGCCGCGGAAGGCACGGGCGGTGCCCGTCATGACGGTGCCGTACCGGGTGCCGCCGTCGGTGCGGGCCGCGCTGAAGGCGGCCGGGCGGCCGTCTACGACGGCGACGGTGGTCAGCTCGTGGCTGAGCAGAGGGTGGTTCCAGGTCTCCCTGAGCCAGGCCTCGTAGTCCGTGAACTCGTGCGCGATGTCGCTCGGTTCGTCGGCCAGCGTCTCCGCGTCCAGGGCGAACAGGGGGCGCGGGTCGTCCGCGAAGTCGGTGGCGGGGCGCAGCTCGACGCCCGCGGGCGGCTCCTGGAGAGGCGGCAGCGTGCCGTTCGCCAGGTCGAGGCGGAGGAAGTGCGCGGAGCGGCTCGCGCGGTAGCCGCGCCTCTCGGCGAAGGCGCGGTTCGTGGCGGTGTCCATGACCCAGGCGAAGAGCGTCGTCGCGTCGAGGGCGCCGAGGCGCTCCTCCGCTGTGCGCACGAGCAGGGAGCCCGCGCCGCGGCCCTGCCGCTCCGGGTGCACGTACACGGTCAGGGATCCCTGGCCCGGCTTGGGGCTGTCGTACACGATGCCGACTTGGGCCGTGCCGATGAGTTCGCCGTCCTCCTCGGCGACCAGCGGCTGGAAGTGGGCGTCCGGGTGGGCGTGCGCGACGTCGTAGGCGATCGACTCGGCCGTGCAGAGCATGAAGGGGAGGGCCAGTTGCCGGGTGCGGGCGAAGCCCTCGGCGTCTGTCGGGCGGAAGTCGCGGACGATCACTGTCATGAGGCCGAACGGTACGTGTGGGGTGTGGTCGGGTGCCTCTCATTTTCGTGGGGTGCGGGACAATCACTGCGTGACGTTGAAGATCGACATCGATGACGGTTCGGGGGTCGCGCCCTATGAGCAGGTGCGGGCCCAGATTTCCGAGCAGGCGCGGGCGGGGTTGTTGCCGGTGGGGTATCGGCTGCCCACCGTGCGGGGGCTCGCCGAGTCGCTCGGGCTCGCGGCGAATACGGTCGCCAAGGCGTATCGGGCGTTGGAGTCGGATGGGGTGATCGAGACGCGGGGCCGCAACGGAACGTTTGTCGCGTCCGCGGGTTCGGCGGCTGAGCGGGAGGCGGCGTCTGCGGCTCGGGCTTATGCCGAGCGGGTTCGGCGGCTTGGGCTCGCCGAGGGGGTGGCGCTTGACGCCGTTCGGGATGCGCTGCGCGCGGCTTACGGGGACCGAGGGTAGTTGTCGGCTGCAGCGCCGTCGTGGCTGGTCGCGCAGTTCCCCGCGCCCCTAAAAGCAAAAGCCTGCGCCCCGACGAACCCCGCACCTGCCCACCGGCGGGAGGGGTCGTGGGTCGGTGCGTCGTATGCCCGTCGCGTAGGTTCGGTCTCAGGCCACCCGCACCGTGTACCACCACCGGGCCGTATGCCCACCCTGCGACGGGCTGACGCACCGGCCCACGAC
>NZ_JAAKZY010000177.1 GCF_011045015.1 Streptomyces scabichelini
GACCTGGAGGGTGTACTCCCACTCGGGGGGCGGTTCGGGCATGCGTTCGTCCACGGTAACTCTCCCAGGTCACATGGAAGTTGACCGGTAATCTGTGACCGGTTCGCTACTCACCGTAGGACCACGCACCTAACTAGTGCCACCCAAACGGCATCACTAGCAGGTAATGGACCCGATCGGGTGATCACAGCGGACGTACGTCGACCTTCAGAAGGGCAGCCATGGCCTCTCGGACCTTCATCACCCAACGACAGCGGCGGCTCGGCAACGAGCTGCGGCGCATGCGCGAGAACGCCGGGCTCACCATCCAGGAGGCCGCCAACCGCCTCGGCACGAACCGCTCGCACGTCACCAACATGGAGCTGGCCCGCTTCGGCGTGAGCGCCGAGCGCGTACGCACCCTCGCCTCGCTCTACTCCTGCCCCGACACCCCGTATGTCGAGGCGCTCGCGGACATGGGCGCCGAACGCCACCGCGGCTGGTGGGAGGAATACCGAGGCCTCATCGCGACCGGTGGGCTCGATCTCGCCGAGCTGGAGTACTACGCGACGAACCTGCGCTTCTTTGTCGCGATGCACGTACCTGGACTTCTCCAGACCGAGGAGTACGCCCGTGCCGTCATTGCCGAGACGGTTCCCGCCTGGCCCGCGCCAGAGCTGCGACGACGGCTCTCGCACCGCATGAAGCGCCGCGACATCCTGGACCGGGACGACCCGCCGCCCTGCACCTTCGTCATCCACGAGGCCGCGCTACGGCTCCAGTTCGGCGGCCCGGACGTGATGCGCAAGCAACTGGAGGAGCTGATCGAGGCGTCGCGCCGCCGGAACGTAACCGTGCGCGTCATCCCGTTCAGCGCGGGCGGATTTCCAGTGCCAGGACTCAACGTGACGTACGCGTCGGGCCCCGTAGCCCTGCTCGACACCGTGCAGCTCGACACGGCGACCGTCTCGGAGTTCCTCGATGCGCCCATCCAACTGTCGAACTACCGTGTGCTGTTGGAGCGCATCACCAAGGCCGCGCTCCCCGTGAAGGAGTCACGGGAGTTCATCCGCTCCGTGGCGCAGAGCAACTAGAGGCGGAGACATGTCTCAGATCGTCTGGCAGAAGTCGTCCTACTCAGGGTCCGGCGACGGCACAAGTTGCGTCGAGCTCGGTTGGCAGAAGTCGTCCTACTCAGGGTCGGGCGACGGCACGAACTGCGTCGAACTCGCCCGAACCCACCCCACCCTCGCCCTCCGCGAAAGCGACACCCCCACCGTCGTACTCCACACGCACCGCCCCCAACTCGCCGCCCTCCTACGCCACATCAAGTCGTACGCGCCCGCCGCGCGCCCCTGAGCACCGGCCACGTAGCCACCCCGATCGCCAGGGCTATCACGTGCCCCCAGTTAGTCATCGGATCCCTGAACGCGATCAGGTCGCTCACCAGCATCCCGCCGAAGGTGACGAGCAGCGGCCAGCGCAGCCACGGGCTGAGGAGGCCGGCCAGGGCGCCGACACTCGTGGCGACGCCGAAGCTGATGCCGTAGTCGAGGCGGTGGAGCGAACTGTCGGGGAGGTGGCCCGCCAACACGGAGAGGCCGACGGGGACTTCGGTGGCCAGGGTCGCCACGACGTGCCCGAGCAGGAAGACCCCCGCCGTGCGCCATCCGCCGATACGGCACTCCAGCGCGGCGAGCACGAGCGGGACCCCGATCGCGTACGGGGACATGATCCCGCCCACGACCCACAGCGCACTGGCGAACAGCACCAGCACCGGGCTCGTCACGAGGTGCGCGACATCCGTACTGGACCCCTGGTGCAGCGTGTGCACGAGCGCGGGGTCCGCGTACTCGGTGACGGCGGAGGTGATCAGCAGAACCGCCGTGTACGTGAAGGTGAAGGGCGTCCGGCGAAGTGCGGGCGTCGTGGTCTTCGTCGCCCGGGAGACCGCTACGGAGGCCGCGGACTCGCGCTGCGGCGGCGGCTCGGCCTCCCCGATCCGGTCCACCATGAGGCGCTCCCTCCTTCCCGCCCACCCTTGGCGCCCCGTACGCCGCTGTCTATGACCGACGCCACGCACGACCCGATCCACAGCAACCGGATCGGACCGGACTGGACGGCCGGGACTTGCCAAAATGGCCCCATGACCGCCGCGTACGACACCCAAGCCCCCCTTGTCATCGACCGCCGCAACGGCCCGTACGGCGAAGTCGTGCTGCGCCGGCACGGCGAACTGCTGCAGATCATCGCCAACGGGTGCTTTCTGATGGACACATCGGACGGGCGCTCGGAGCGGCTGCTCGTCGACGCCGCTCGTGACGCCCTGGACGGGCGCCCGGAGCCGAGCGTGCTGATCGGCGGTCTTGGCGTCGGGTTCTCGCTCGCGCATGCGGCCGCCGATCCGCGGTGGGGGCGTATCGCGGTCGTCGAGCGGGAGCGGGCGGTCATCGACTGGCACCTGGAGGGGCCGCTGTCGGAGATGTCGGCGAGGGCACTCGCGGATCCGCGGACGGAGATCGTCGAAGACGATCTGGTCGCCTACGTCAATGAGACATCCGCCACGTACGACGCACTGTGCCTGGACATCGACAACGGGCCCGGATGGACCGTGACGGAAGGCAACGAAAGCCTTTACTCGGAGGCCGGACTCGCCGCGTGTGCAAGGTTGTTGAGGCCCGGTGGGGTACTGGCCGTGTGGTCGGCCCAGCCCTCGTCTGATTTCGAAGGAACCTTGGGGAATGCCGGGTTCCGGCAGGTGCGTACCGAAGAGATCCCGGTTGCCCGGGGCGTTCCGGACGTCGTGCATCTCGCGGTCAGGCCTGGATAGCCGAGCGGCGGTAACTGCCCGTACTCTGCTGACCTGACGCGGATCATTCAAGCGTCAAGCGCAGTCATGGAATCACCCCCACGGATTCCGGAAGCACACTCAGGGGCGGGCGATGGAGCAGACCCACACATCCCAAAACGGCACGGCGGCGACGCCTGGCGCGCAGCGTCGGGTGCTGGTGGTCGAGGACGACCCGACGATCGTCGACGCCATCGCGGCCCGCCTGCGCGCAGAGGGATTCCTCGTGCAAACCGCGGGCGACGGTCCGGCCGCCGTCGATACGGCCGAGGCCTGGCAACCCGACCTGCTGATCCTCGACATCATGCTGCCGGGCTTCGACGGCCTGGAGGTCTGTCGCCGGGTGCAGGCGCAGCGTCCGGTGCCGGTGCTGATGCTCACCGCACGCGACGACGAGACGGACATGCTGGTCGGGCTCGGCGTGGGCGCCGACGACTACATGACGAAGCCTTTCTCCATGCGGGAGCTGGCGGCGCGCGTACACGTGCTGCTGCGCCGGGTGGAGCGGGCGGTGGTGGCCGCATCGACACCACGCAGCGGCATCCTGCGGCTTGGTGAGCTGGAGATCGACCACGCGCAGCGGCGGGTGCGGGTGCGCAGCGAGGACGTCCATCTGACGCCCACCGAGTTCGATCTGCTGGTGTGCCTGGCCAACACGCCGCGCGCGGTGCTCTCGCGTGAGCAGCTGCTCGCCGAGGTGTGGGACTGGGCGGACGCCTCCGGTACGCGGACCGTGGACAGCCACATCAAGGCCCTGCGCCGGAAGATCGGCGCCGAGCGGATCCGTACGGTGCACGGCGTCGGCTATGCGCTGGAGACCCCCACTCCCTGAGTGGAACCGGGCTACTTCCCCAGCGGGACCGGGCACACTCCTCAAGGGGACGGGCGGGGCTGACAAGAGCTGAACCTCCAGAGGGGCTGATGTCATGAGCGGTGCCGACGGGAAGCGCAAGAGCGCGGGCGGCTGGAGCGCGGGCTTCTGGGAGGGCGTACGCCCCTTCTCGATCAAGACGAAGCTCGGCACACTGGTCGTCGTCTCGGTCTTCATCACCACCTTGCTGATGATGATCGCGGTGCGCACGGAGACCGAGCTGCGCTTCATCACGGTCTTCTCGATGATCGCGACGCTGCTGATCACACAGTTCGTGGCGCACTCGCTGACATCCCCCCTGGACGAGATGAACACCGTGGCCCGGGCCATCTCGCACGGCGACTACACGCGCCGGGTCAAGGGCGCCGACCGCCGCGACGAGCTGGGCGACCTGGCCCAGACGATCAACCGCATGGCCGACGACCTGGAGGCCCAGGACCGTCAGCGCAAGGAACTGGTCGCGAACGTCTCGCACGAGCTGCGCACACCGATCGCCGGCCTGCGCGCGGTCCTGGAGAACGTCGTGGACGGTGTCTCCGCCGCCGATCCCGAGACGATGCGTACGGCCCTGAAGCAGACGGAGCGCCTCGGGCGCCTGGTCGAGACGCTGCTCGACCTGTCCCGCCTCGACAACGGCGTCGTACCGCTGCGCAAGCGCCGTTTCGAGGTGTGGCCGTACCTGTCGGGCGTCCTGAAGGAGGCCAACATGGTGGTCTCCGCGCGTGCGGGCATCCCTTCGGGCTCCGGCACCCACACGCGTACGGACGTACATCTGCACCTGGACGTGTCGCCGCCCGAGCTGACCGCGCACGCGGACCCGGAGCGGATCCACCAGGTCGTCGCCAACCTCATCGACAACGCCGTCAAGCACAGCCCTCCGCACGGCCGCGTGACGGTGAGGGCCCGGCGCGGTGACTATCCGGAGTCGCTCGATCTGGAGGTCCTGGACGAGGGCCCCGGCATTCCGCAGTCGGAGTGGCACCGGGTGTTCGAGCGTTTCAACCGGGGCGGGGTCGCCGCACCGCACGGCCCGGGCGACGACGGCGGTACGGGCCTGGGGCTCGCCATCGCGCGCTGGGCGGTCGATCTGCACGGCGGTCGGATCGGGGTGGCCGAATCCTCGCGCGGTTGCCGAATCCAGGTCGCCCTTCCGGGGCTGCCTCCGCGACAGGTTGACGTAGGGTTGGAACCGGAGTCCCAAGATCCGCCTGCGTCCGCATGGGAACCAGGCTTGTTTCCCGCCATTTCCAGCGGCGAAACACGCTATTCGATGTGACTTACGCGACGATCAACCGGCCCGGCCTGCACCCACCGGCCATGGAGGCGTAGCCTTAATTCCCGCTGTCCATCACCTTGTGAAGCGGAAGAGGGCGGTTGCCGCCGTGTCGCCACAGTCCCCCAGTAACTCGAGCATCTCCACCGACGACCAAGCCGGGAAGGCCGGGAAGAACCCCGCCGCCGCGTTCGGTCCGAATGAGTGGCTCGTCGACGAGATCTATCAGCAGTACCTCCAGGACCCGAATTCGGTAGACCGAGCCTGGTGGGACTTCTTCGCCGACTACAAGCCAGGCGGCGTCGCCGCCTCGGCCACGTCGCGTACTGCGGCCGCGGGGGCCGCAGGAACCACCACGACGGCTCCGGCCGCGCCCGCGGCACCCGCGGCTCCGGCCTCCTCCGACGGTCGGGCCGACGGTCAGGCCCAGGCCGCTCCGGCTCAGGCTCCGGCCGCCCCCGCGGCGCCGAAGCCCGCGGCCGCCGCCCCGGCCCAGGCCCAGGCCCAGGCTCCGGCTCCGGCCAAGCCCGCCGCAGCGAAGCCGGCCGCAGCGAAGGCCGCTCCCGCGGCCGAGGCACCGGCAGGACCGGAGTTCGTACCGCTGCGCGGCCCCGCCGCCGCCGTCGCGAAGAACATGAACGCCTCCCTGGAGCTGCCCACGGCCACGTCCGTGCGCGCGGTCCCGGTGAAGCTGCTGTTCGACAACCGCATCGTCATCAACAACCATCTCAAGCGCGCCCGGGGCGGGAAGATCTCCTTCACCCACCTCATCGGCTACGCGATGGTGCAGGCCCTCAAGGCCATGCCGTCGATGAACTACCACTACGCCGAGAAGGACGGCAAGCCGACGCTGGTCAAGCCGGAGCACGTCAACTTCGGCCTCGCCATCGACCTGGTGAAGCCCAACGGCGACCGCCAGCTCGTCGTCGCCGGCATCAAGAAGGCCGAGACGCTGAACTTCTTCGAGTTCTGGCAGGCCTACGAGGACATCGTCCGCCGCGCCCGCGACGGCAAGCTGACGATGGACGACTTCTCCGGCGTCACGGTCTCGCTGACCAACCCCGGCGGCCTCGGCACCGTCCACTCCGTGCCCCGCCTGATGCCCGGCCAGTCGGTCATCATGGGCGTCGGCTCGATGGACTACCCGGCGGAGTTCCAGGGCACGTCCCAGGACACGCTCAACAAGCTGGGCATCTCCAAGGTCATGACCCTGACGTCGACGTACGACCACCGGGTCATCCAGGGCGCCGCCTCCGGCGAGTTCCTGCGGATCGTCGCGAACCTCCTCCTCGGTGAGAACGGCTTCTACGACGAGATCTTCGAGGCCCTGCGCATCCCGTACGAGCCGGTCCGCTGGCTCAAGGACATCGACGCCTCGCACGACGACGACGTCACGAAGGCCGCCCGCGTCTTCGAGCTGATCCACTCCTACCGGGTCCGCGGCCACGTCATGGCCGACACCGACCCGCTGGAGTACCGCCAGCGCAAGCACCCCGACCTGGACATCACCGAGCACGGGCTCACCCTGTGGGACCTGGAGCGCGAGTTCGCGGTCGGCGGCTTCGCCGGCAAGTCGATGATGAAGCTGCGCGACATCCTCGGTGTGCTGCGCGAGTCGTACTGCCGCACCACCGGCGTCGAGTTCATGCACATCCAGGACCCGAAGCAGCGCAAGTGGCTGCAGGACCGCATCGAGCGCCCGCGTGGCAAGCCGGAGCGCGAGGAGCAGCTGCGCATCCTGCGCCGGCTGAACGCCGCGGAGGCCTTCGAGACCTTCCTGCAGACGAAGTACGTCGGCCAGAAGCGCTTCTCCCTGGAGGGCGGCGAGTCCGTCATCCCGCTGCTCGACGCGGTGCTCGACTCGGCCGCCGAGTCGCGCCTGGACGAGGTCGTCATCGGCATGGCCCACCGCGGCCGCCTGAACGTTCTCGCCAACATCGTCGGCAAGTCGTACGCCCAGATCTTCCGCGAGTTCGAGGGCAACCTCGACCCGAAGTCGATGCACGGCTCCGGTGACGTGAAGTACCACCTGGGCGCCGAGGGCACCTTCACCGGTCTCGACGGCGAGCAGATCAAGGTCAGCCTGGTCGCGAACCCCTCGCACCTCGAGGCCGTCGACCCGGTCCTGGAGGGCGTCGCGCGCGCCAAGCAGGACATCATCGGCAAGGGCGGCACGGACTTCACGGTCCTGCCGGTCGCCCTGCACGGCGACGCGGCCTTCGCGGGCCAGGGCGTGGTGGCCGAGACGCTGAACATGTCGCAGCTGCGCGGCTACCGCACCGGCGGCACCGTGCACGTGGTCATCAACAACCAGGTCGGCTTCACCGCCGCACCCGAGGCCTCGCGTTCGTCGATGTACTCCACCGACGTCGCCCGGATGATCGAGGCGCCGATCTTCCACGTGAACGGCGACGACCCCGAGGCCTGTGTCCGCGTCGCGCGGCTCGCCTTCGAGTTCCGGCAGGCGTTCAACAAGGACGTCGTGATCGACCTCATCTGCTACCGCCGCCGCGGTCACAACGAGGGCGACAACCCGCAGTTCACCAACCCGCAGATGTACAGCCTGATCGACAAGAAGCGCTCGGTGCGCAAGCTCTACACCGAGTCCCTCATCGGCCGTGGCGACATCACGCTCGAAGAGGCCGAGCAGGCGCTGCAGGACTACCAGGGCCAGCTCGAGAAGGTCTTCACGGAAGTCCGCGAGGCTGTTTCGCATCCGGGTGAGCACCAGGCCACGGACCCGCAGGCGGGCTTCCCCGAGACCGTGACCACCGCGGTGTCGCAGGAGGTCGTCAAGCGGATCGCCGAGTCGCAGGTCAACATCCCGGACCGGATCAAGGTGCACCCGCGCCTGATGCCGCAGATGACGCGCCGTGCCTCCTCGGTGGAGGACGGCACGATCGACTGGGGCATGGGAGAGACCCTCGCCATCGGCTCGCTGCTGATGGAGGGCGTCCCGGTCCGGCTCTCCGGCCAGGACACCCGCCGCGGCACGTTCGGCCAGCGGCACGCGGTCCTCGTCGACCAGGAGACCGGCGAGGACTACACCCCGCTGCAGTACCTCTCCGACGACCAGGCCCGCTACAACGTCTATGACTCGCTGCTCTCCGAGTACGCGTGCATGGGCTTCGAGTACGGCTACTCGCTGGCCCGCTCCGAGGCGCTGGTCATGTGGGAGGCGCAGTTCGGCGACTTCGTCAACGGCGCCCAGACGGTGGTGGACGAGTTCATCTCCTCGGCCGAGCAGAAGTGGGGCCAGACGTCCGGCGTCACGCTCCTGCTTCCGCACGGCTACGAGGGCCAGGGCCCGGACCACTCGTCCGCACGCCCCGAGCGCTTCCTGCAGATGTGCGCGCAGAACAACATGACGGTCGCGATGCCGACCCTGCCGTCGAACTACTTCCACCTGCTGCGCTGGCAGGTCCACAACCCGCACCACAAGCCGCTGGTGGTCTTCACGCCGAAGTGGATGCTCCGCCTCAAGGCCGCGGCCTCCAAGGTGGAGGAGTTCACGACGGGTGGCTTCCGCCCGGTCATCGGCGACGAGTCGGTGGACCCGGCGGCGGTCCGCAAGGTCGTCTTCTGCGCGGGCAAGCTCTACTACGAGCTGGACGCCGAGCGGAAGAAGCTCGGCGTGACGGACACGGCGATCATCCGCATCGAGCGCCTGTACCCGCTGCCGGGTGCCGAGCTCCAGGCGCAGATCTCCAAGTACCCGAACGCGGAGAAGTACCTGTGGGCCCAGGAGGAGCCTGCGAACCAGGGCGCATGGCCCTTCATCGCCCTCAACCTGATCGACCACCTGGACCTGGCGGTCGGCGCGGACATCCCGCACGGCGAGCGCCTGCGCCGCATCTCCCGCCCGCACGGCTCGTCGCCGGCGGTCGGCTCGAAGAAGCGGCATGAGCAGGAGCAGGAGCAGTTGGTCCGGGAGGTGTTCGAGGCCTAGGCCTCACGGCACGGCAGCGGAGGGCCCGGACCGAGTACTTGCGACTCGGTCCGGGCCTCGCTGCGTTTCGAAGGGCGATGCGGTTTACGGTGCGTCCAAGATCAGCGGCTCCGGACCTCCGTCCGGAGGGTCGTAGAGCAGCGCCACGTGGTCGGCGAAGGCGAACTCGGGCTCGGTCGACTCGTACGCGAGCTGACGCAGCTTCCGTACCTGGCCCGGAAGCTCCTCCGCGGTCGCCACTCTGCCCAGCAACGTCTCCGCCCAGTCGTAGAACCGCGGGCAGTTGTCGTGATTCGGCTCACGGGTCCAGAGCACGACCGGGTATCCGGCGGTCAGGGCGGCGTGCAGATACCCCGTGTGCCGACAGGTGATGGGCACCGTGGTGAAGGGCGCCACGGTCAGCTCCCTCCGTTGGGTCCGCATGCCCAGGGGCATGCCCACGACGCGTCCGCGGCTGACGCCCTCCCATCTGTTCCACCACTCCTCCAGAACGCGCTGGTCACGTGGACGGTCGCCGCAACGGATTACGACGTTCCGTTGGACTCCCAGGACCGGATGTCCCAGAGGCCGCGTGTACGGCATCAGACGCCACTTCTCCACCTCGAGATCAAGCAGTTCCCTGGGCAGCGAGCACTCAAGTGTCGCCGCCCACTCAGGCCGGTCGACCATTTGGAAAGCCCGGACGAGCGGGGAACGGAGGCTCTTCGGTAGTCCGTCCGCGGTTACTCCCTCGTCTTCATACAGAAGTTCGTAACCGTCGTCCCCCTTCAGGAACAATCGCCACTCACAGTGGCGGGTCCAGGCACGGGACGTAACTTCGAGGAGGACGGAAGCAGGACTCACGTCGTGCCCGGAAGCCGCCGGCACCCCCGCGAACACCTCGGCGACCGCCGCCCTGAGCAGCGGATCGCCCAGGTTCGCCTGGCCCTCGACCCAGGCGCGCAACTCGGTGAGGGATCCCGTACGCCTGCTCCGGCCGGGGGCGCTGAGCGCTGCCCAGACCCTCGCCGCGTACATCACCACGGCTGCCAGGCCACCCCGTTCACGTCGCGCCAGACCCGCTCCCTCCCGCCAGCTGTGCGGGGCGTACGGGCTGAACCGGACGGCGGCCTTTCCTCTGTTCAGAAGTCCCAGCACCTCTTCCGGACCCCGCGGCGGCTCCAGCTCCGCGAGGATTCCGTACAGTTCCGCTCGCAGGAACGGATGGAAGTCACGCTCCTGCCAGGAGTTCGAGAACAACTCCAACTCCTGCCAGGAGTTCGAGAACAACTCCATCTGTGCACCGGGCCAGCTGAGCCCACGCCCGCCCCGCTCCCGGTGGTACCGGTCGTGGGCGGTGATGAGCTGGTTCCAGAACGGATCGGTCGTGTCGCCCTGGCCGGCCTCGGGGTGCAGGGCCGTCGTCGGCACGGCCAGCACACCGTCGCGGTCCCGGGAGCGAGTCTGAACCACGCCGACGACGGCGCCTTCCCGGTGGTCGACCAGAGGGCCACCGGAGAATCCTCGCGGTATCTCCCTGGCCGCTCCCAGGCGCAGGCTGGATCCGTCCAGCCCCACGACCTCGCTCTGTACGATGATTTCCCCGAAGCGGGACTTTTCGGACAGAGCGGCGAAAGCGTACAGCCGCACCTCTCCGGGGAGAGGGATCGATGCGTCGGAAAGCCACACGCACTCCTCGTCGAACGCCGGCACACTCACCACAGCCAGGCCGCTCATCGCGTGCGCCCCCGTCGCACGGAACCTCCGTCCGTCGGCCGTGGTGATCTCAAAGGAGGCATGGAGGATGCGCTGCCCCGCACGCCCGCTCGCCGGCGGAAACACCACATCGGCACACGTCATCACGAGTCCAGGAGCGACGAAGAAGCCGCTGCCCGAGTTCACGAGGTCGCTGCCGTCCAGCACGTCGATACGGACCACGCTGCGGCGCACGAGATCCGCTCCCGGCGGCTCCGTTGCCGCGCCCAGAGCCCCTTCCTCGCCGAGGGGAGGCACCGGCACGACGTGCACGCCCTCGGGCCATGTGTCGATCCGCGAGGTAAGCAGTACTCGATCACTCCTCCAGGGAAGCTCTGGAGTGCCCTGCGGGTCGTTCCAGCCATCGCAGACGACGAGCTTCCGCAGCGGGGCCTCGCTCCACGGCGCCCGATCCGCAATCACGCCAAGACTCGGCCGGTCACCTGGCCCGACCCACACAACGGTGTCGTACTCGTCCCTGTACCGGTGCACGTATTCGATGGCCAACTGGGTCTTACCCACTCCTGCCGCCCCGGTCAGCGTGACCGCCTCATCAGGACGGCTCAGCAGAGCCTCATTCACCTGCTCCAGGAGTTCGTCTCGCCCTGTGAACCGGGGGTTGCGTCGCGGGACCCCGTCCCGAATTCCCGAAAGCGCGCCGGGAAAGCGGGGGGCGACCCGGTCGAGTTCGATGCGTGGTGCGTCCGGCGCGATGCCCAGCCTGCCCAGCAGCCGCCGAACAGCCTCTGGCTCATCGGCGTCGCCCAGGTCGACCGGGTCGAACAGGTCGGGCCCCCGGCCCGAGAGTCCGCTGCCGGCGGTGACAGCCGCGATCCGGTCGGCGTGCTCGGCGGCCAAGTCCGCCAGGGACAGAAGTGGCTCGTCCCAGCTCCTGAACGCCAGATCGTAGAACCGGTCGCTGACGACCAGCACCACCCCGTCCACTTCCTCCAGTACGCTCCGCAGCAGCTCTTCCAGCGACGTCATGCCGGTGTGCAGTCGAAAGAACCCCACCTCGTGCCCGTACGTCTCCAGCAGGTACCCGACCCACATCGCCCAAGGCCGGTCGAATCCGGCGTACAGGACGGTCGTTACGGGAGCCGCCGGCGCCCGGGACATCGTGACGCCACCACTGTCCGCGTACCGCTGCACAACCAACCGCGACACCTCGGCGAACGGCCGCAGCTCGCTCGGGACTTCGCTGTCCGCCACTTCCTCGGCGCCCGCCGTGAGCCGCTCGAGCGCGAGCGCGGGAAAGTTCCGCGCCCGGCGCCCGAAATGCCTCTCCACGTACTCCCCGCAGCGCCGGAGGATCATCAGGGCGTCGCCCACGGGGAGGGTTCGAAGCAACTCCTCACGCACACCGGGCTGGAACTCGTACCACCCGTCGTCAGCCCCTCGCCGCAGCAGTCCACCGAGCATCACCTCGGCCAGCACGGACGGCCCGGTCGACGGCACCACGGCACGCTGGACGAGCTGCATCACGGGCAGGGTGAGCGGGACGGCGGACAGGGCTCGGAGCAGTTGCTGGGCGGGATGAGACGCGGTGAGGCGGAAGTCCTCCACCAGGTGGTCGGCGGGTTCGGGGACCGGCCCGACGGGCTCGGGAGCGCATGCCTGGTGGTCCTGCATGACCCAGGCCGCCGCCGCGGGCACGGAGAAACCCGTGCGGCCGGACAGCAGCCGGGCCCACGCGCCGAGCCCGCCCGTGGTGGGCCCGAGTACGGGAATGGGCAGTGCACCCCGTGGGGTGTCGCCCTCCATCGGCGTGAACTCCAAGTGCGCGCCCAGGCCTTCCCGTCGCCGCAGCGTGCCGGGGAGGGCCGGGAGGTGCGTCTCGTGCCACAGGCGCTGCGGAAGCGGTTGCACTACGCCCAGGGGTGCGGTGGGCGCCCATCGGTGCAGCATGCGCTGCAGGCGGCCGTCCTGCCACAGAGGTCCGGCGCAGTCGCTGAGCAGGAGGGTGATCTGGCGTCCGGTCGGGTCGCGCAGCTGTTCGACGGGGCTCCGTGGACGGTCAGCGGTGGAGCGGCCGGGGCCGGCCAGGAGCGTGTCGCCGGGGCCTTCGTGGACGTATCGAACGAGAACTTCGCGGAAGGCACCCAGGCTCGCGAAGATCTGTCGCAGCTCACCAAGTGTGGTGTCCCATACGTTTGTCGAGCTGGAGACGTCCATCAGGAGCTGGAGCCTGGCGGTGCGCCGGGCAGTCGTACGCAGCACAGGGAGCAGCAGGCCGGTCTCGGCTGCGCGCTCGGCGGTGGCCTGCTCGTCAAGGTGGCGGGCGGGAGTACGGACCGGCGGGTGGTAGCGCTGGAGCGGGCGCAGGACGCGCTGGAGGGCCAGGGAGTGAGGAAGGGCGGACGCGGCGGGCGCGCGGAATCGTACGAAGTCGTTCGTGTGCCCGCCCGTGCCGGCGGGCGGAGCGCCGATGCCGGGCGGGTCCGGGTAGAGGCGGGTGACTGTCGGCTGCTGAGCCGCTGGACGTCGCGGATCAGGGGCGGGGGTGGGACGTTCGACTGCCGGAAGCGTGCGCCGGTCCTCGGGCCGTACCTCCGGGTCGGGCGCGGGCGCCCCAATCGAAGCCGCATCGACCGGTGCCACATGCCTGGCGAGCCACAACGCCTCCGCGAGCTCTCGTGCGGTCGGCTCGGCGCCCTCGGCCAACGCCCCGATCCGCTCGGCGAGTTCGGCGAGCGGGCCGGGGACGGGCGAGGGCCGGGAGGTCATCGGTGCGGTCCGTGCTCGCCATGGTCGAGGGGCCGCATCAGCAGCTCGGCGAGGCGCTGCCGGTCCGGTTCGCTCTCACGAACCGCCTCCTGGGTGAGGTAGACGGCGTTGAGGAGTTGGTCGGCGGCGCGCAGTGAGCCGGGGCTGGATTCGAGGAACTGCCGGATGAGGGCGTCGTTGCCGGTGTTGTCCGCCGGGCCGAAGTGAGCGCGCACCATCGCACCGAGCCGCTCGGCACCCCACTCGTCGTCCTTCGGCGACGGCAGGTCCAGACGCAGGCATCGGCGCAACAGCGGAGCAGGGAAGTCACGTTCCCCGTTGCTGGTCATGACCACGATGGGAAACGCCCGGCAGCGGACGCGGCCGCGCTCGACGACGGCCCGCTCACCGTCGTCCGTCAGTACGGGCACGTGCTCCTGGGTTCCGGCGATCCTCTCCAGCTCGGGAATCCCGAACTCCCCCTCCTCCAGGGCGTTCAGGAGGTCGTTCGGAAGGTCGATGTCGCTCTTGTCGAGTTCGTCGACGAGCAGGACCCGCGGGCGTACGTACGGCAGGAGTGCGGTGCCCAGCGGGCCGAGTCGCAGATACCGGCCGATGTCGCCGGTGTGGTCCACGCCGCCCTGCCGGGCCAGTTGCGTGTCCTGGAGCCGGGCGATGGCGTCGTACGCGTACAGGCCCTCGCGCAGGGTGGTGCGGCTGACAATGGGCCAGCGCAGCACCCGGCCGAGGTTCAGCTCATGGGCGAGGGCATGGGCCAGGGTGGACTTTCCCGAGCCGGGGTCGCCGGTGACGAGGAGGGGGCGGCGCAGATACAGAGCCGCGTTGATCAGTTCCAGCTCCTCGGGACGCCAGAACAGGCCGTTCGGCGTGCCGAGCCGCCGGGTCGACTCGGTACCCAGGGGCGGCGGGCCGGGGAGGACGGGACCACCGTCGAAGGCGCGCCAGGGCGGCGGCGCCGGGAGCCCGGTGATGCCGTCGTGGGGCACGCCGGTCCCCCGGTACACGAACCAGTCGGTGGCAGTGGTCACGGTGGCCTCCGTGTGGGCGGTCGGTCAGGAGGGTGAGCTGAGGCGGCGGGAGCGCCGGGGAACGGGGCGGCGCGGGTCGTCGTACATCAGGGCCAGCGGGTCGGCCCAGAAGGCTTCGGTGTCGTTGTCGCTGATGCGCTCGCGCAACATGCGCAGTTCCTCCGGCAGGTCAGCGCCCTTGCCGATGTCTCGCAGGAGCTCCTCGGCCTGGCTGTGCAGCTTGCTGCAGTCCGGCTGGCAGCCGTAGGCGTGCCGTGCCTGACGGTTCCATATGGCGAGGCCGTATCCGGCGCCGATCAGTTTCCGCAGCAGTTCGGTGCTCTCGGATGCCGACCGGCACAACACGGGCACGGCACGGTCGCCTGCGCCGTCCACGGTCGCTTCCTCATACGGGGATCCGGTCAGCGGCAGCGTTTCAAGACCCTCGTCGACCGCGTTGCGCCAGCGCCGCCGCCAGGCATCGACGTGCTCGTCGTCGCGCTTGGGACAGCGCAGCACGACCTGCCGGTGGACTCCGAACAGCCGGTCCTCGGGCTGCGGTCTGCTGCTGCGGGCGTCGGGCTGCCACAAGTGCACGCCCAGGTCGAAGTGCTCGACCGGCAGGATGACTTCGAGGCGTGCTCGCCGCTGCGCGGTGTCCAGGTGCCGGAACGCCTCTCGCAGGTGCTCGCACAGGGTGGACCGCAGGGTCGTCAGCGGCTCCCCCGCGTCCGGGTCACCCTCCGGGCCCGGTTTTCCGGTGTCCGTGCCGCTCCGCCAGGTCCAGATCCGCCAGATGAAGCGGTCCGTGGCGTACCGGTCGGGGCGCAGTTCGACGGCCACGACAGGTCCGTCGTCGATGTCCCGGACAGGCTTCCGCGCCGGTGTGTACGGCCGCACCCCGGGCAGCGTCGCCTGGTAGTAGTCAGGCAGCTTTTCCGCTCGCTGCTTCACCCAGCGCCGCAGTTCCTCGGCCTGGACCGGACGCTGCTCCGCGCACTTCTCCGAGACCCGTGAGAGGTAGTGCAGGAAGGCGTAGTCCTCGCCCTCGGCGTTCTCGTACAGCCAGCCGAGCCCGTCCCGCCAGTCGACCGGCCGCACGGTACCCGGCCACATGGGATCTCTCACCCCCAGAACTCGCCCGATCACCGAGTCCAGCTCCGCCGGGGCGGGTGGTGGCGGGAGTTCGGCGAGCAGGGCGGAAGCGGCGACGCTGTCCCGGGGCGTCCACTTCCTCTCGCCACCGGCGCACACCTTTTGCTGGGCGTCCACCCAGGACGTGTTCTCCTGATGCCATCTGTCGTGCGCGCGGATCAGTGCCCGATACGGGTCGGCGCCCAGGCCGCCCTCGGCGCCCACCGGTACCGCCGCCTCGAAGCCGCGCAGCGCGGTCGCCGCGATGACGAGCCCGCCGCCACCCTCCTTCGCCCTCGCCTTGACCACACCGGCCACCACACCACGGTCACGGTCCAGCGCGGGGCCCCCGGAGACACCGGGACGGATCTTGGCACCGCCGAGCGTCAGTCCGTACGCGCCGATGGTGCCGTCGGCCCCGCAGTCGCCACGCCACTCGTCGGGCGCGGCACCCTTGCGGGTCACGCAGTAGCCGTACGCGGTGACTCGGTCGGGCATGTCGATGCGGTCGGTGAGCCGCACGCAGTACCGGGACCGGGCACCCTCGGCCATCCGCAGCAGGAGCAGGTCTTTCTCCGTGGTGGGGCCCTTGCCCAGCCAGTAGGCGAGACGTGCCCGCGCATCGATCTCCGCACCGAAGACCCTGACCATGTCGATGTCCTCGGGGCTCAGGTCCCGGGGGAGCACGTGAACACAGCTCAGCACCCACTCGGGCGCCACGAAGAAACCACTGCCCCACTGCGTGCCGGAGGCGTCGTCGGGCCCGAGCCACACCGTGGCACGGCGCGTCAGCGTGTCCAGCATGGCCTCGGTCATGGTGCCGCGGCGCCTCCGGGGTCGCCAGAGCTGCCGGACTCGCCGTCCAGGTCCCACGTGAGCGTCACCGAGATCGCCGCTTTGGCCTCGCCGTCCGCGAGCACCGCGACGGCTTTGCCCGGCTTCGCCGCCAGCTCGACACCAAAGGTGGCGCTCACCTCGTGAGGGGCCACCGCACGGGCCGCATGAAGGACGGCGGCACCGACACCACTGACGAGTTCGTTGAGCCGGTCGACACGGGCCGCGAGGTGGTCGAGCGCTCCGACGTCCTCGTAATCGGCATCGCCCTCGTCACTGTCGTCCCGCGGAAGCTCCTCCGGTTTGACGACACTGACCCGGGCAAGCATCGCCGGGCCTCCCGGCAGCACGATCTCCTGGATCCTCGCTTCCATCGCTCCCCCATGCGACAGGCCAACTCCCGGAGCTCCGGATACTGTCGGCGCCCGCGGACTTACGTGCAGTCATTGTGCACCTCGCTCGCGGGGTACGGGCGGGTTCGGTCATCAGCCACCGATTCCCGACTACGTACGCTGTGCAGTGTCAAGCGAACACGCATCAGGAGAGCACCCGTGTACTTCACCGACCGTGGCATCGAAGAACTGGAGAAACGGCGCGGCGAGGAGGAGGTCACCTTCGAGTGGCTCGCCGAGCAGTTCCGTACGTTCGTCGATCTCAATCCGGACTTCGAGGTGCCGGTGGAGCGGCTGGCGACCTGGTTGGCACGGCTGGACGACGACGAGGACGACGAGTAGGCGCTCCGACAGGTTGGCGCTCCGCCAGGGCCGATCACCAGAACAGGTGTCTTGACTTTCCGTGACCGCGATATATCGTGAATAGCGGATGACGCGATATGGCGCGACTGTCGATGGTCGCGCTCTCTGCCCCGTCGTTCCGCAGCACGCCGTTCGCGTCGAGGAGGTCAGCACCATGTCTGAGTGGTCCGTCGCAGAGCCCCGGAAGCTCACGTTCGACGAGCCCGTGACGGCGCTCCATGTGCGAATCGTCAACGGAACGGTGAACGTCGTGGGGGTGGACGAGGGTTCCACCCGCCTCGAGGTGACCGAGATAGAGGGGCCGCCCCTCACGGTGACCCACAAGGACGGCACGCTGGCGGTGGCGTACGAGGACCTGCCGTGGAAGGGCTTCCTCCAGTGGCTCGACCGCAAGGGCTGGCGCCGCCGCGCGGTGGTCTCGTTGGCGGTTCCGGCGCGTACGCGCGTGGAGGTGGGCGTGGTCGGCGCCACCGCCGTGGTCTCCGGGATGGACGGCCCGACGGTGGTGAAGGGCGTCACGGGAGACACGACACTCGTCCGTCTCTCCGGCCCCGTACGCGCCGACACGGTCTCGGGGAACCTGGACGCCCAGGCAGTGACCGGCGACCTGCGTTTCAATTCCGTCTCCGGCGACCTCACCGTCGTCGAGGGCTCGGGCTCCGCCGTGCGCGCCGACTCGGTGAGCGGCTCGATGATCGTCGACCTCGGCCCGGACAGTCCCACCGACGTCAGGCTGAACAACGTCTCGGGTGAGATCGCCATCCGGCTGCCGCACCCCGTGGACGCGGAGGTCGAGGCCAACACCGCGAGCGGCACCGTCTCCAACGCCTTCGACGACCTCCGGGTCAGCGGCCAGTGGGGCGCCCACAAGATCACCGGCCGCCTGGGCTCGGGCACCGGAAAGTTGAAGGCGACGACGGTCTCGGGCTCGATCGCGTTGCTGCGGAGGCCTCCAGCGGAGGACGAACCATGGGACGCCGAGCCAGAAGACTCCCCGGGCGGCTCACCCGACAGCCCCGCCTCCGACAGCCCGACCGACAAGAAGGGGCTCTGACATGCCTCCCGTCTTTGCCCACGGACGACTGCGGCTCTACCTGCTGAAGCTGCTCGACGAAGCCCCGCGCCACGGGTACGAGGTGATCCGGCTCCTGGAGGAGCGCTTCCAGGGCCTGTACGCGCCCTCGGCCGGCACGGTGTACCCCCGGCTGGCCAAGCTGGAGGCCGAGGGCCTGGTCACCCACACCACCGAGGGCGGCCGCAAGGTGTACGCGATCACGGATGCGGGCCGCGCCGAACTGGCCGACCGCAGCGGTGAGCTGGCCGACCTGGAGCTGGAGATCCGCGAGTCGGTCGCGGAGCTCGCCGCCGAGATCCAGGCCGATGTGCGGGGCGCGGCGGGTGACCTGCGCCGCGAGATGCGGGCGGCGGCGAGCGAGGCGCGCCGGAGGCCCACGGGGGGCGGCGGCAAGGGGTGGCGGGGGGAACACGAGGCCGCCTACGAGGACTCCACCGAGTACGGGGACAAGGAGGCGTGGCGCGCCGCGAAGGAGGAGATGCGCCGCGTCAAGCAGGAGTGGAAGGAGCAGGCCCGGCGCGCGAAGGACGAGAGCCGACGGGCCCGCGAGGAGGCCCAGCGGGCGCGCCGCCAGGCCAAGGAGGCGCAGGAGAGGGCGCGGGCCCAAGCCCAGGAACTCCAGCGCGCCGCCAAACGCGTCCAGGACCAGGTGCAGAACCACTTCGCGCGGGGCGACTGGCCGACGGGCGTACGGGAGGGCCTCACCGAACTCGCCAAGGAGTTCGGGGACTTCGGCAAGGGGTTCGGCTTCGGCCGCCCGGAGACACCGGAGCCCGACTACACGGTCACACCCGAGGACTTCCCCGCCGACTACGAACCCGCCTGGGCGCACGACGACTCGACCGGCGAGCCCGCCCGCGACCTCGACCGCCTCCTGGACCGCTTCCGCGACGACATCCGCGACGCGGCCCGCGACAACGGGGTGACGGAGGACCAACTGCGGGAGTGCCGCCGCCATTTGTCGACGGCGGCGGCGCACATAGGGGCGATGTTGCGAACGCCCAAGGGCTGAGCGGGGCACCCTGGGTGCGGGGTGCCCGGAGAACTCCGGACATCCCGCACCCAGCCCACCTCCGCCCCAGCCCGCCTCGCCTCAGCCCGCCTTCGCCTCTCCCGCGCCGTAAAGCACGCGCCTCAGCGACGCGTGCGTCACCCCGTGGTCGGCCAGCACTTCCGCGGGCACACCGGGCCGGGCAGTGAGGGCGAGCAGAAGGTGCTCGTCACCGATGTGCCGGTCCTGGTGAGCGGTCGCCATGCGCAGGGACTCGGTAAGAAGATCCTTGGCTCCGCGAGTGAAGGGACGATGCCCGCCGACGAACCCGGACCACCACCCCTTGCCGCGCCCCTTGTTCTTCCCGTCGGCCCCCAACGCGCCCACGCCGTGGGCCTCCTCGACCCTGGAGACGATCTCCGAGAGATCGACGCCGAGACCGGACAGGGCGTCCGCGTCGGCGCGCGACAGCCCACCCCGGCGCCGAGCCTCGGCAAGGGCTTCCCTCACCGACTCCTTCTTACGGTCAAGTCCCAGGGAGGCCAGGGCGAACGACGCGCGGCTGGCCTCGCGGTCGAGCAGGGCGAGCAGCATGTGCTGCTCCTCGACCGTCTCCGCACCCATCCGCTCTGAGTGGTCGACCGCGCCCAGCACCACCGCGCGGGCGTCCTTGGTGAACCGTTCGAACATCACTGCCTCCCGTACTTCTTGTGGACGGCCTGCCTGGTGACACCCAGTTCCGCGGCGATCTCCTGCCACGACCAACCCTGATTGCGCGCACTGCGCACCTGCACCGCTTCGAGCTGCTCCAGCAGCCGCCGCAACGCGGAGACGGCCCGCAGCCCGACTCGGGGATCGCGGTCGCCGGCACGCTCGGCGAGATCCGTTGCTTCGGTCATGGCGTCAACATACGTTGACACACCCCTTGATGTCAACCACAGTTGACATCAAGGGGCGTGCGGGAAACGGGCGCGAGGCAGGCCTGTCAGGAGGCCGTGAGAACGATCTTCCCGAACTGCCCGCCCGACTCCATCCGCTCAAAGCCCTCACGGGCACGATCCAGCGGCAGAACTTCATCGATGACGGGACGTACACCGGTGGCGGCGCAGAAGGACAGCAGGTCCTCGAGCTCGTCCTTCGTGCCCATCGTGGAGCCGACGACCTTGAGCTCGAGGAAGAAGATCCGGGTCAGTTCGGCATGCGAAGGCCGGTCGCCGCTCGTGGCACCCGAAATGACCACGGTGCCGCCGGGCTTGAGGGACTTGACGGAGTGGGACCAGGTGGCGGCACCGACGGTCTCGATGACAGCGTCCACGCGCTGCGGCAGCCGCGCACCGGACTCCACCGCCTCCACGGCACCCAGGTCCACGGCCCGCTTGCGCTTCGCCTCGTCACGGCTGGTGGCGAAGACCCGCAGCCCGGCCGCCTTCCCCAGCACGATCGCGGCGGTGGCCACACCGCCCCCGGCACCCTGCACGAGTACCGAGTCACCGGGGCGTACGCCGGCGTTGGTGAAGAGCATGCGGTACGCCGTCAGCCAGGCGGTGGGCAGACAGGCGGCCTCCTCGAAGGAGAGCTCCTTCGGCTTCGGCAGTACGTTCCAGACAGGCACCGAAACCTGTTCCGCGAACGTCCCCTGGTACCGCTCGGTGAGGATGGAACGCGGTTCCTTCGGCCCGACACCGTGCCCCGTCTGCCCGATCACGGAGTGCAGCACAACCTCGTTGCCGTCCTCGTCGACCCCGGCAGCATCGCATCCCAGAATCATCGGCAACCGGTCCTCCGCGAGACCCACGCCCCGCAACGACCACAAGTCATGATGGTTCAGCGAAGCAGCCTTGACCTTCACGGTCGTCCAGCCGTCCCGGGCCTCGGGAGCGGGCCGCTCCCCCAACTCCAGCCCGTTCAACGGCTGATCCCGATCAATACGTGCAGCGTATGCAGCGAACATGATCTGACCCTAGTCCTCAGCGGTCGAGCGGGGCGCCCATGGGGGTGGTGGGTTCAGGTGCATGGGCGAGTGCGGGTCCGTCGTGGCTGGTCGCGCAGTTCCCCGCGCCCCTAAAGGGGCGCCCCCGGAACCGCAACGCAAGCCACCACGCCCCCGCCAGTCACCCACCCGCACTTGCTCACCGGCGGGAGGGGGCGTGGGTCGGTGCGTCGTATGCCCGTCGCGTAGGTTCGGTCTCAGGTCACCCGCACTGTGTACCGACACCGGGCCGTATGCCCACCCTGCGACGGGCTGACGCACCGGCCC
>NZ_JAAKZY010000178.1 GCF_011045015.1 Streptomyces scabichelini
CCCGACTTCCAACCGAATCCCTCCCCAACTTCCGCGAGCCATCCCCCGTTCGACCAGTCGACCCCACCCACCTCACCTGGGCAGTCATCCAACATCCGCGCCGAACCAGCCCGGTTCACGCCGGCGCGCCGGCGACCCCGTCCATATCAATTCCTGTCCGAGTCATTGACGCGCCCGTAGGGCCTCCGTACCTTGTGCCAGCAAGCGCTTACTTGAAACGATTCACGGGGCGGAAGCAACGTCGCGGGGAGGCTCAACCATGCAGCAGAACAGAAATGTTGAGAGGCGAACGATCCTTAAGGCGGGCGGAGCCTCACTGGCCGCGCTGGGGCTGGGGACGACGGCGACCGCCTGTGGGGGCGGCAGCGGCGCCGGGGACGGGACGGTGACGATCCGTTACGCCTGGTGGGGTGCTGAAGATCGTGCGAAGCGGATCAATGAATCCATCAAGCTCTTCGAAAAGAAGTACCCGAAGATCAAGGTGAAAACGGACTTCCAGCAGTACCTCGACTTCTGGAAGAAGTTCAATACCCAGGCCTCCGGCGGGAATCCGCCGGATGTCTTCCAGAATGCCATCGGATTCCTGCGCAAATACGACGCGAAGAATGTGCTGCTCGATCTCAGTGAGCAGGTCAAGGCGGGCAACCTCTCCATGGACGGCTTCCGGGCCGGTCTTGAGAAGTTCGGCGAGATCGACGGCAAGCTCCTCGGGGTGCCGGTCGGTTCCAACTCGCTGGCCCTGGTCATCGACAAGCCCGTCTACACCAAGGCCGGCGTGACGCCGAAGCAGGGCTGGACCTGGGACGACTTCGACGCGGCGATGAAGAAGATCCGAGACAAGGCGGGTCGCGCCGGTGACAGCGGCATGTACGGCGTCATGTACCTCTACGACCTGTACCTGCGCCAGAACGGCAAGACGTTCTTCACCGAGGACGGCCTCGGGTTCACCGAGGCGGACCTCAAGGACTGGTGGACCAAGGCCGAGAAGGGTGTGAAGTCGGGCCTCTACGCCGACCCGAAGAAGGTCGTCCAGATCAAGCCCAAGTCCGCGGTCGCCGGTGAACTCGCGGGCGGCGAGTTCACCTGGGACAACTTCACGGTCCGTTATACCTCCGAGGGCAAGAGCGAGTACGGCCTCGCGCCGATCCCGACCACGGACGGCAAGAAGACCGGCCAGTACCTCGGCTCCCTCATGCTCAGCGCCTCCAAGCGCACCCAGCACCCCAAGGAAGTCGCCCAGTTCATCGACTTCATGGTGCACGACCCCGAGGTCGCCAAGATCATGGGCTACGACCGCGGTGTCCCCGCCACACAGGCCCAGTACGACGCGTACAAGCCGACCGACCCGGTCAACAAGGAGATAGCCGCCTACGAGGAGTCCCTCGTCGCGGCGGACGTCCTCGAGCCCATCACGCCGCACCCGAACGGCGCCGACATCTGCGAGTCCGCGTTCCTGCGCATCGCCGAGGAACTCGGCCTGGGCAAGCGGTCGGTGGACGACGCCGTCAAGCAGTTCTTCACCGAGTCGAAGACGGCTCTCGCCAGCTGATGGGAACCACCGTGACTCAAGCCCCTGCGACGGAGGCCTTGGCCAAGGACTCCGAGCCGCGGCACGGTCCGGTGGACTCCCCGCGCCCCGCCGCCCTCAAGCGGCGGCGGCGCCGGGAGAACCTGGCCGGCTATCTCTTCATGTCCCCCTGGATCGCCGGGTTCCTGCTGCTCACAGCGGGCCCGATGGTCGCCTCGCTCTACTTCGCGTTCACCGACTACAACCTGTTCGGCTCGCCCAAGTGGATCGGCCTCGACAACTTCTCCGAGATGTTCGGCGACCCGCGCTGGCGCCACTCGGTGCGGGTGACGATCTGGTACGTCATCGTCGGTACGCCCCTCAAGCTGCTCGCCGCTCTCGGTGTGGCGCTGCTGCTCGCCCAGAGCCGGCGCGGACAGGCCTTCTACCGCGCGGCGTTCTACGCGCCGTCGCTGATCGGGGCGAGCGTCTCCATCGCCATCGTCTGGAAGGCGATCTTCTCGGACGACGCGATCGTCGACCGTACGCAGAAGATCTTCGGTGTGAACGTCGGCGGCTGGACCGGCGACCCGGACATGATCATCTACAGCCTGGTGGCGCTCACCGTCTGGCAGTTCGGCGCCCCCATGGTCATCTTCCTCGCCGGTCTCAAGCAGGTTCCACGTGAGCTGTACGAGGCGGCCGAGGTCGACGGAGCGGGCCCGCTGCGGCGGTTCTGGAACATCACGCTGCCGCTGATCTCCCCGGTCCTCTTCTTCAACGTCCTTCTGGAGACCATCCACTCCTTCCAGATCTTCAGCTCGGCGTACATCGTCGGCGGCGGCGCCGGAGGCAACGCCTGTGGGCCCGCGGACGGTTCGATGGTCTACACCTGCTACCTCTACGTCCAGGGCTTCGAGAACAGCCGGATGGGCCTGGCCTCCGCCATGGCGTGGATGCTGCTGGTCGCGGTCGCCCTGGTGACGGCGGTGCTGTTCTGGTCCCAGAAGCGCTGGGTGCACTACGAGGAGGGCGCCTGATGAGCGCGCAGGTCACAGACATCCCGCCGGCTCAGGCGCAGTCGACGAAGGCGGGCAACCTCCGGCGCAGGCTGCCCGGTTCGCTCGTCTGGCACATCGGGTCCCTCGCGATTCTCGCGGTCATCCTCTACCCGGTGATCTGGGTCATCGGTGGCTCGTTCAAGAAGAGCGACGACATCATCGGCAGCCTGGACCTCTTCCCCAGCTCGCCGATCACCTCCAACTACACGGGCCTCGCCGAGGGCATCGCGGACATCTCGATCTCCACGTTCTTCCTCAACTCGCTCTTCCTCGCGGTGGGTTCGGTGGTCGGGATCCTGATCTCCTGCTCGCTGACGGCGTACGCTTTCGCGAAGATCAAGTTCGCGGGCCGCAATCTGCTGTTCACGCTGATGATCGGCACGCTCCTGCTGCCCTACCACGTGCTGCTCATCCCGCAGTACGTGCTGTTCCGCAACATGAACATGATCAACACGTACACCCCGCTCCTGCTGGGCAAGTACCTCGCCATCGAAGCGTTCTTCGTCTTCCTGATGGTGCAGTTCATGCGCAACCTGCCCAAGGAGCTCGACGAGGCGGCCCGTCTCGACGGCTGCGGACACCTGCGCATCTACTGGTCGATCGTGCTCCCGCTGAGCCGCCCCGCCCTGATCACCAGCGCGATCTTCACCTTCATCAACTCCTGGAACGACTTCATGGGCCCGCTGATCTACCTCAACGAGCCCGACAAGTACACGGTCTCGCTCGGTCTGAAGATGTTCGTCGACCAGGAAGGGCTGGCGAACTACGGCGGCATGATCGCCATGTCGCTCGTCGCTCTTCTCCCAGTACTCGCCTTCTTCCTGGCCTTCCAGCGCTACCTGATCGACGGCATGGCGACGTCGGGTCTGAAGGGCTGAGGCGCGGGATGAGCCAGGCACCTGTCAAGACACGCGGTACGCCGCGGGAATCCGTCTTCGCCGAGCGGTTCGGCCTCTTCGCCGAATGCCTGCTGACGGGCGTGTGGATCACGGTGGCCTCGCTGCCCCTGGTCACCTACCCCGCCGCGTTCGCCGCCGGCGCGCGGCATCTGCGGCGGCGTACGGCGCATCAGGGCGGCGGCTGGCGTGAGTTCGTCGCCGACTTCCGTGCCGCCGTGCCCGGCGGGTGGCTCGTCGGCGTCGCCGGCTGGGCCGCGGCCCTCGCGGTCTGGGTGGACGTGCAGGCCGTACGTGCCGGTATCCCCGGCGGGCCCCTGGTCGGCGCCGTCGGGCTGTTCGCCCTGATCGGACTGGTCGTCGCCGGGATGCGTGCGGCGGCGGTCTGGGAGCCCGGCGCATCGTGGCGGGTGCTGCTCGGGGCAGCCGGGCGCCGTACCGTCCTCGACCCCGCCGGGTCCTTCCTGCTCGTCGGCGGACTGGTCATGGTGGCCTGCTCCGCCTGGTTCGTCGCGCCGCTCGCGGTCCCCGTCCTGGGGGCCGTCGCGGCGGCGGCCCTCGCCGTGGAGGAACGCGGCCGGCGCCGCTGACCGGCCACACCTCGAACAAGGTCGGCGCCCCGGCGTCGTACCTCTCTCTGTCATGCCCCTGACTTCCCCGCACGGAAAGGAAAGGCTGCATCTCATGGCTCCCATCCCCCGCAGGTCCCTCCTCAAGGCCGCCGCTGTCGCCGGAGCCGCCGCCCAGTTCAGCTGGGCGTTGGGCGCCAAGGACGCGCAGGCAGCGCCGAGAGCCGAGCCGGCCGACGCGGAGCCGGTGACCCTGGACTGGCTGGAGGAGGGCGGCCTCGGCGCCGCCCCCGGCTCCACCGTGGGCGTGCCCTGGCCGAAGGGCGCGTACGAGAAGGACCAGACGTTCGCGCTGAAGGACGCCGACGGCAAGGAGGTGCCCGTCCAGTCCTGGCCCATCGGCTACTGGCCGGACGGCTCGCTGAAGTGGACCGCGCACGCGGTCGGGACAGGCGTCGGCGCCGGGAAGCTCACGCTCGCCGCCGGCTCGCCCGCCGCCCCCGAGAAGAAGGTCACGGTCGACAAGAGCGGCGGCACGATCGACATATCGACCGGCGTCATCACCGCGAAGATCGGCAAGAGCGGCTCCACGCTGATCAAGTCCGTCACCCGCGGCTCCACCGAGATCGCCAAGAACGGCCGCCTCGTGCTGCTGCGCCAGCCCGAGCTGGAGGACGGCGACCAGGGCACGCAGAAGTACGAGCGGTTCGAGAGCGCCATCTCCAAGGTGGAGGTCGAGCAGGACGGGCCGGTCCGCGCAGTCGTCCGCATCGACGGCAAGCACCGTCGCGGCGACCGCAGTTGGATGCCGTTCTCGATCCGGCTGTACTTCTTCGCGGGCGCCGAGTCGTTCCGCATGGTGCACACGATCACGTTCGACGGGAAGCAGGAGCCCGGCAAGGCGAGCGGCGACTTCATCCGCGGGCTCGGCGTCCGCTTCACCGTGCCGATGCGGGACGCCGCGTACGACCGGCACATCCGGATCGGCGGCGACGGCACCGGGCTGCTGCGCGAGGCGGTCAAGGGCATCACCGGACTGCGCCGCGACCCGGGAGCGGCCGTGCAGGCGGCCCAGTTCGAGGGCAAGAAGCTGCCCGACCCCGCCACCTGGGACCAGCGGGTCACCACCCGCCTCCAGTACATCCCCGAATGGGGCGACTACACGCTCTCCCAGCTCTCCGCCGATGGCTTCAGCCTCCGCAAGCGCACCAAGAAGGGGCACGGCTGGATCGGCGCGGGCGGCGGACAGCGTGCTTCCGGCTTCGGCTATGTCGGCGGGGCGAGCGGCGGATTCTCCTTCGGGCTGCGGGACTTCTGGGAGAAGTTCCCCGCCCAGCTCGACATCCGCGACGCCCACACCGACGAGGCCGAGGTCACCCTCTGGCTCTGGTCGCCCGAGGCACAGCCGATGGATCTGCGCTTCTACCACGACGGCATGGGCCAGGACGAGTACGCCGAGCAGCTCGAAGGCCTCAACATCACCTACGAGGACTACGAGCCCGGGTTCGGCACCCCCTACGGCATCGCCCGGACCTCCGAACTCCTCTTCTGGGCCAACGAGTCGACGCCCTCACCCGAGCAGCTCGCCGAACAGGTCGAGGCCGTCCGCGTGCTCCCGCAGCTCGCCGCCCCGCCCAAGCACCTCGTCAAGGCCAAGGTCTTCGGCGGCCTGTTCTCCGAGCCGGACCGCTCCACCCCCGCCAAGGCCAAGATCGAGGACCACCTCGACTTCCTCTTCACCTACTACAAGGACCAGGTGGAGATGCGTCGTTGGTACGGCTTCTGGGACTACGGCGACATCATGCACTCGTACGACCCGGTCCGGCACCAGTGGCGCTACGACGTCGGCGGCTACGCCTGGGACAACTCCGAACTGTCGCCCGACCTCTGGCTCTGGTTCGCGTACCTGCGCTCCGGCCGCGCCGACATCTTCCGCTTCGCGGAGGCCATGACCCGGCACACCGGCGAGGTCGACGTCTACCACCTGGGGGAGTGGGCCGGCCTCGGCACCCGGCACGGCGTGCAGCACTACGCGGACAGCGCCAAGCAGCAGCGCATCGCCAACACCACGTACCGGCGCTACTACTACTTCCTCACCGCGGACGAACGCGTCGGCGACCTCATGCACGCCAACGTCGACTCCGACGAGACGTTCCTGGTCCTCGACCCGATCCGCAAGATCCGCACCGAGCCGTACACACCGGACCGGCACGCCCTGTCCATCGGCTTCGGCACGGACTGGAGCGGTCTCGCCTCCGCCTGGCTCACGGAGTGGGAGCGCAAGGGCCCGAAATGGGAGAAGGCCAAGGCCCGCGTGCTGTCGACGATGGAGACGATCGCCGCCCAGCCCAACGGATTCGTGCAGGGCAGCGGGTTGTACGACCTCGACACGGGCAAGTTCGCCATCGCCGACAAGCCCAAGGTCGAGGTCTCCCACCTGTCGGCCGTCTTCGGCCTCAACGAACTGTGCGCCGAGCTGATCGACCTGGTCGACATGCCGAAGTTCAACGAGGCGTACTTCGACTACTGCCGCTACTTCAACGCCACCAAGGCCGAGCAGAAGGCCAAGTACGGTTCCGACTTCGGCTCCCTGCTGCTCTTCCAGGGCCACTCACGCCTCGACGCGTACGCGGCCGTGAAGACCGGCGACGAGAAGCTCGCCAAGCGTGCGTGGGACAAGTTCTACAACTCCGACGGCTACAAGGAGTCGGCGCCCTGGCGCACGGAGAAGCTGACCGGTCCCGTCACGCTGGTGCCGGGCAGCGAGGCCAACTGGGTGTACACGAACGACACGTCGCTGTACGGCCTCGCGGCGATCGAGAACCTGGCGCTGCTGGGCGACAAAATTCCGTCATGACGGTCGCCTAGCGCCCCCTCCCAGCCCCTCCCGCACTCGCTGTGCATCATGACCGGCGAGTGCGGGAGGCAACCACCGGGGGAGTGGGCACACTCGCCCCATGGACTGGACGCATTACCGCTTCCGCAGCCTGTGGCTCCTCGACGCCCCGGCCGACGACGTGTACGACGTGCTGGCCGACGCCGAGAACTACTCCCGGTGGTGGCCGCAGGTCCGTGAGGTGACGCGGATCGACGACCGCAGCGGGACCATCCGGATCCGCTCGCTGCTGCCCTACGACCTGGTGTTCACCGCGCGGGAGGTGCGTCGCGACCAGACGGCCGGGGTCCTGGAGATCGCCATGACGGGCGACGTGGACGGCTGGGCGCGGTGGACGCTCACCTCCGACGGGCCCGGCACGCGCGCCCGCTACGACCAGGAGGTCCACGTGACCAAGCCCCTGCTGCGACGCCTGGCCGTGCCGGGACGGCCGGCGTTCCGCGCCAACCACGCGCTGATGATGCGGGCGGGGCGGCGCGGGCTGGCCGCGTACCTGCGCGAGAACCATCAAGCCGTTTGAAGGAAACGCCCCTCGACCTGTATGGTTCAGTGCGTTCCCGGGCGATTAGCTCAGTGGGAGAGCGCTTCGTTCACACCGAAGAGGTCACTGGTTCGAACCCAGTATCGCCCACCCGGAGACAGCCGGTCCGTCACAGACGGGCCGGTTTTCGCATGCCAGGGCTTGTGCCAGGACCTGTTTCCAGGACCTCTTCCAGGGCTTACGCCGCCGCCGGGAACTCCGGTCGCAGGGGCCACGCCGGATCGACCGCCTCCTCCGTGCCGCTGCGCGCGAACCACGCCTCCAGACCGCGGGCCTGCGCCGCATGCCACACCGCCTGCAGCGTGTGCAGTTCGGCCGGCGAGAGCCGCTCCAGGCGGGCCGCGAAACGGCGCCCGACCGCGCGTACGACCGCCATCGCGGCCAGCGCGTCGGCCGCCGCGTCATGGGCGCCCGTCAGCTCCACGCCGTAGTGCTCGCACAGGTCGGTGAGCGTGCGGCGGCCCTTGCGGTAGCGGTCCAGGTGTTTGTCGAGGACCCGCGGATCGAGCACGCGCAGGGGCACGGTCTCGAACCAGTGGTCCAGCGACGACGCCCGGTGCCGGCGCAACTCCCGGTCGAGCAGCGTCAGATCAAAGGGCGCGTTCATCACCACGAGCGGGCGTCCCGCCGCGCTCTGCTCCGCCAGCTCTCTGACTATCTCGTCCATCACCGGCGACGGCCAGCGGCCGTTGCGCTGCAGGTGATCCTCCGTCAGCCCGTGTACCGCCGTTGCCCCTTCGGGCACCGGAACTCCCGGGTTGACCAGCCAGCGGCTCACCCGCGGCCGGGCACCGGGAGCGTCCTGGACGACGACGGCGGCCGACACGATCCGGTCGGTCTCCACGTCCACACCCGTCGTCTCGGTGTCGAACGCGGCCAGGGGACCCTCGTACCAGCACGTCATACGTACGCAACTCCTCGTTCACCCGTGGCAGTTGACGCACCGTCCGCGCCGTCCTCTGCCCGATTCGGTGATACCCGGGCTGTTTGCGCCGTACGCCGGAAGGAGACAACAGAGATACGGGTCTTTGCAGTTCAGCGGCCCGTCGCGGGGATTCACCGGTTTCGGAAGGCTGTTGGAGATGGCCATCGCGCAGCCCGAACAGGGCGGGCTGCTGCCTCAGCGGACAACACCGCATCGCGGCACACTCGCCACCACCGCCTGCATGGAGACACTGCAGGTCGGCTATCTGCACGCGGTCGCGGCGGCCGCGGGCTGCTCCCTGTCACAGCCCTTTCCGGACAACGGCATCGACTGGCACGTCAGCCACAGCGCCCCCGGGCACACGGTCGACGACGAAGTCACCATCAAGGTGCAGCTCAAGTGCACGTACCAGATCCCGCCGAACCCCCCGGGCCCGGCCTTCTCCTTCACGCTCGACAACGCCCACCTGGAGAAGCTCGCCCGCAGCCCGGTCTCGGTGCACAAAATACTGGTCGTGATGCTCGTGCCCAGATCCCAGGACGACTGGCTGCGCGCCAGCCACGACCGGCTCGATCTGCGGCACTGCTGCTACTGGACCAACCTCGCCGGACATCGCATCACCGGCCGGCGCAGGACCACCGTGCGGATACCGACCTCGCGCATCTTCGACGACCGGGCGCTCTGCGAGATCATGACGCGGGTCGGAACGGGAGGCAGACCGTGACGCACCGCCCGACCGACGAACCAGTACGACCAGCCAGGCCCCACCCGGTGGAGCCACCGGGCGAGTGGGACCAGCCGCCGGGGCCCGACCAGGTCGACCCCGCCGTCCTCAGCGCGCTGCTGCACCGGCACGGCTGGCAGCGCCGCGGCGGAGCCGCCGGACGGTACGGCCGCTGGACCCCGCCCGGACCCGGCGGCGCCGGCACCAGCCTGCTCGTACCGGAGAGCCGGGCATTCCCCGACAGCGAGGACCTCCTCGGCGAGGCCCTTCTCGCGCTGTCCCGCAGCGGCTCGCCCTCCGCGCGCGACATCCTCGTCGGCCTCGCCGTGCCCAGCGACGAGATCCGCTGGTGGCGCGACGTGCCCACCGGGCCCGTGGGCGTCGCGGCATGGACCGACGAGGAGCAGCTGCGCACGGCCGCGCGCCACATGCTCCTCGCGGGCGCGCTCGCCGCACGCGCGCGTGCGGGCTATTACGGTGCCCGCCACCGCAGGCCCGCCACCGCGTCCCTGGAGAACGTGCTGGTCGGAGCCGCGCCGGGCGGCCGGCAGCTCACCGCCTTCGTGCCCGTCGCCACCGGGCGGCCGCTCGCCGTCCGCCTCCACCAGGCGGTGTACGCGGCTCGCGAGGCCATCGACTACCAGCGCGCCACCGGTGGCATGGACGCCTTCGACAGCGCCGTCGAGGCGGGCGTCAGCTATGAGCTCACAGAGGCTCTCGTGGCCCTCGTGCGGGGCACCGAGGGCGCCCGGATCGCCGTCGAGTGGGCGCCCGCCGCCGGGGTCCCCGAGGGATGCGCGACACTCCCCGAACCCGTCGAGTTCTCACCCGGCGATCTGCCCGTCCTGCGCGAGGCCGGCGCCCGCTATCTGCGCGAGGAGCCGTCCGTGGCGGTGCGGATCACCGGCGCGGTGGTACGGATGCGCAGGTCGGCGCCTGGCGGTGACGGGACCGTACGGCTTCGGGTCATCGAGGGCGCCGAGGTCCCGCACGTACGGATGACCCTCGACGACGAGGCGTACCGGATAGCCGGCCATGCCCATCTGGTGGGGCTGCCGGTGCGGGTGCACGGACGGCTGGAGAGCCGGGGCGGCTTCCGGCGGCTGACCGGGGCGTCCGGGGTCGCGCCCGTGCAGGTGGACGAGGCGGAGCGGGACCGGCTGATGAAGTCGTTGCAGGAGACCGCGGAGATCACGGCCTTCTTCGAGGAGGCGTGTGGCGGGGACTGAGGCGGCGGACGGCGGGGCAGACCTGACCGTTTCGCAAGGGGTGCCCTGGGCTCGGTACGATCGCCCTTGTCTATTGCGCGCGTAATCAAAGATCCGCGCGCCCCTTGCAGTCAGGAGAGACCGGTGTCAGACGTCCGTGTGATCATCCATCGCGATTCCGAGCGGGAAGAGCGCGTGGTGACGACGGGCACTACGGCCGCCGATCTCTTCACCGGAGAGCGCACCATCATCGCCGCGCGAGTCGAGGGCGAGCTGAAGGACCTCGCGTACGAGGTGAAGGACGGCGAGACCGTCGAGGGCGTCGAGATCTCCTCCGAGGACGGTCTGAACATCCTGCGCCACTCCACCGCGCACGTCATGGCGCAGGCCGTGCAGGAGCTCTTCCCCGAGGCCAAGCTGGGCATCGGCCCGCCGGTCAAGGACGGCTTCTACTACGACTTCGACGTCGAGAAGCCGTTCACGCCCGAGGATCTCAAGGCCATCGAGAAGAAGATGCAGGAGATCCAGAAGCGCGGTCAGCGTTTCTCGCGGCGTGTGGTGACCGACGAGGCCGCGCGTGAGGAGCTGGCCTCCGAGCCGTACAAGCTGGAGCTCATCGGGCTGAAGGGCTCGGCTTCGTCTGACGACGGCGCGGACGTCGAGGTGGGTGCCGGCGAGCTGACCATCTACGACAACATCGACGCCAAGACCGGTGACCTGTGCTGGAAGGACCTCTGCCGGGGTCCGCACCTGCCGACCACCCGGAACATCCCGGCGTTCAAGCTGATGCGCAACGCTTCGGCGTACTGGCGCGGCAGCGAGAAGAACAAGCAGCTTCAGCGCATCTATGGCACCGCCTGGCCGTCCAAGGACGAGCTGAAGGCGCACCTGGAGTTCCTCGCGGAGGCCGAGAAGCGCGACCACCGCAAGCTGGGCTCCGAGCTGGACCTTTTCTCGATCCCCGAGCAGATCGGCTCCGGCCTCGCCGTCTTCCACCCCAAGGGCGGCATCATCCGTCGGGTGATGGAGGACTACTCGCGGCGCCGCCACGAGGAGGCGGGCTATGAGTTCGTCTACACCCCGCATGCGACGAAGGGGAAGCTCTTCGAGACCTCGGGGCACCTGGACTGGTACGCCGACGGCATGTACCCGCCCATGCAGCTCGACGAGGGCGTGGACTACTACCTGAAGCCCATGAACTGCCCCATGCACAACCTGATCTTCGACGCACGTGGGCGGTCGTATCGTGAACTGCCCTTGAGGCTTTTCGAGTTCGGTACGGTCTACCGCTACGAGAAGTCGGGTGTTGTGCATGGCTTGACCCGGGCCCGCGGCTTCACCCAGGACGACGCGCACATCTACTGCACGCGCGAGCAGATGTCCGAGGAGCTCGACAAGCTGCTCACCTTCGTCCTCGAGCTGCTGCGGGACTACGGTCTGGCCGACTTCTACCTGGAGCTGTCGACCAAGGATCCGGAGAAGTTCGTCGGCTCGGACGAGGCCTGGGAGGAGGCGACCGAGACGCTGCGGCAGGTCGCCGAGAAGCAGGGACTTCCGCTGGTCCCGGACCCGGGCGGCGCCGCCTTCTACGGGCCGAAGATCTCCGTCCAGGCGCGCGATGCCATCGGCCGTACTTGGCAGATGTCGACGATCCAGCTCGACTTCAACCTGCCGGAGCGCTTCGAGCTGGAGTACACCTCGCCCGATGGCTCCAAGCAGCGTCCGGTCATGATCCACCGCGCGCTGTTCGGCTCGATCGAGCGGTTCTTCGCGGTGCTGCTGGAGCACTACGCGGGCGCGTTCCCGGCGTGGCTGGCTCCGGTGCAGGCGGTCGGTATCCCGGTGGGTGACGCGCACGTCGAGTACCTGGAGAAGTTCGCTGCCGAGGCGAAGGCGAAGGGGCTGCGGGTCGAGGTCGACTCGTCGTCGGACCGCATGCAGAAGAAGATCAGGACGGCACAGAAACAGAAAACCCCGTTCATGATCATCGTCGGTGACGATGACATGAACGCCGACACCGTGTCGTTCCGCTATCGCGACGGTTCGCAGGAGAACGGCATTCCGCGCGACGAAGCGCTGGCAAAGATCGTTGATGTGGTGGAGCGCCGAGTACAGGTGTGATTGGTCCCCGCCAACGCGGGGTTTCAGGCCCCCGGGTTTTCCCGGGGGCCTTTGCCGTGCATGGTGTGTGAAGCCATATGCTGCACCACATGACGAGTGAGCCGGAGCAGCAGATCGGGGTGGGGACGCAGGACGCGTTCCAGCGCTTGTGGACGCCCCATCGGATGGCGTACATCCAGGGTGAGGGCAAGCCCAGCGGCCCGGGGGCCGACGACGGCTGCCCGTTCTGCTCGATTCCGGCCAAGTCCGATGAGGACGGTCTCGTCGTCAGGCGGGGTGAGCAGGTCTACGCCGTGCTCAACCTGTACCCGTACAACGGCGGCCACCTGATGGTGGTGCCCTACCGGCACGTCGCGGACTACACCGAGCTGACCGCCCCGGAGACCGCGGAGCTCGCCGAGCTGACGAAGCAGGCGATGAGCGCCCTGCGCGCCGCGTCCGGAGCGCACGGCTTCAACATCGGCATGAACCAGGGCGGCGTCGCGGGCGCGGGCATCGCCGCCCACCTCCACCAGCACGTCGTGCCCCGCTGGGGCGGCGATACGAACTTCATGCCTGTCGTCGGCCACACCAGGATCCTTCCTCAACTCCTGGCGGACACGCGGAAGATGCTCGCGGAGGCCTGGGCGGGGGCCTAGCCGGCTGGGCGCGAGGGGGAGCGGCGGTGTGAATACTGCGGGCCCGTTGTGGCTGGTCGCGCAGTTCCCCGCGCCCCTATGGGGCCCGCCCCGACTTCCGCTCAACCGCCGGAGGCCTACGCGTCGTAGACGTCTGCCTTTCTCGGTGAAGCGTCCTGGACCGCTGTGCTGAGGAAGGACGAGCGGGTGCCGAACTTTTCGGTGTTCACGCCGTTCTCGTCCAGGACGCGGATGGCCGCGGCGTGGACCACGCGCAGGACGGGCGTCGCGGCGCGCAGGGCGTCGTCGGCCATGAAGCGGTGGCGCCAGGGCTGGTCGGCCCAGGCGTGGCGCAGGCCGAAGGGCTCGGGGAGGACCAGCTTGCCGCCGAGCCAGTCGAGGATCGGCGGATACCAGGTGAAGGGGGCGCGCACGGCGAGTCGTACCACCTCGTCGGTCTCGACCAGCGGCAGCTTCCGCTGAGTCGTCTCCCAGAACCTGATGGTCTTGGCGACCTCTTTCGTCTTGGGCTCGGGCTTCGAGGTGAACAGGGAGTGCACGGGCCCCAGGGCATGACCGGTGACCTCGATCCGCAGCGTCTCGTGGAGCACGGTCACGGTGATCAGCATCGTGATGATCAACTGGCCGTCCCAGAGCGTCCACTGGACCCCGAGGTAGTGCCGGTCGCCGCTGCCGAACTGCTGCTTGTTGCAGATGTCCTGGATGGCGTGGGTCTTGACCTGGTACGCGTCCACGTCCGTACCGCCCGGCCGGGACACCGCCTTGGCGTTCTCCCCGATCGGCGTGACCACCCAGTGCCGTATCGAGGGCTTCGGGAAGCCACCGGTGTTGAGCGGCCCGCGCTCCAGCATGCGCAGCTGATCGTGGATCGACCGTATGACGTCCCAGCTGCGGAACGGGTGGATCTCCTTGTCGGCGTCGGCCGGCAGCAGATCCTCGGCGAGCTGCCAGCTGCCCCAGCGCGTGCCCATGCCGAGTATGCCCTTGGGCCCCGCGTAGAACACGGAGTTGGACTGCTGCTCGGCGGTGAGCCGGGCCAGCCCCTGGCGCAGCCGCTCGGCCGCGGTCTCGCCGGGGCTGCCGGGCACGGCCTCGGGAATCTTGGCGCCGATGCCGCCGCCGGCCAGCAGGCTGTCCCAGCGCTCGCGCAGATCCCTGGCCGTGCGCTCGCTGATCTGCTTCGCCCAGAACCAGCCGACGACCGGCGCGACGATCGCCGCGCGCGCGTACCAGGCCCAGAAGCCGCTGAACGGCATCCGGATCAGGAAGATCACGGCGAGGGCGGCCACGGCGACCAGGAGAGCGGTGGCGAGGGCGGAGGCGCGCTTGTCCGTGGTCTTGTCGATCGTGCGGCGGATCTGGAAGACCAGCAGCCAGACGAACATGCCGGGCAGGAAGATCAGACCGGTCAGCACCATCACGGCGGTGAGCCAGCTGTCGCGCTCCTTGCGGATGCGGTTCGCCGCCAGGCAGTGCTCGACGATGACCTGCGGCTCCGTGCCGAACGACTGGATGAGCGGCTTGCGCCCACCGCCCAGCATCCGGAGCTGCACGGCCCGCGCGAACGCCTCGCCCAGGTTCGGCGTGAAGATCGTCGCCCACTTGCGGCCCGGAGTCACGGTGGACTGGTGCCATTCGTTGTTGGCCTTGAGGATCTCCTTGACGTCGCCGTCGCGGTACGCCGCCGACGCCAGGGCGAACGTCGCCGCCGTCTGTCCCGCGGCACCCGAGAGCGGGACCTGTGCCCCGGGCCTGAAATCGAATCCCTCGTCCGCCACTGACCGCCCCCATCGCCGCCATGCTCCGCTGCTGCGGCTTTTCCCGACTTCCGTGCTCCGCACACCTGTTGATCAGGTCATCGTCTTGATCAGGTTCTCAGAGTATCCGCAGGCACCGACAATCGTAGGCGGACGGCCCAAGCCGTCCGCCTACTCGATGGGACCTCAACTAGGCGACGTCCTGGGCCTGTTCACGGATCTTCTCGGCGAGCTGCGCCGGCATCGGCTCGTGCCGCGCGTAACGCCGGTTGAACCGTGCGGTGCCGTGCGAGAGGGAGCGCAGGTCGACCGCGTACCGGTCGATCTCGATCTCGGGGATCTCGGCCCGTACGAGCGTCCGTCCGCCGCCCGCCTGCTCGGTGCCGACGACCCGGCCACGCCGCCCTGACAGGTCGCTCATCACGGCGCCCACGTAGTCGTCGCCGACCAGGACCGTCACCTCGGCGACCGGCTCCAGGAGATGGATCCGGGCGTCGGCGGAGGCCTCGCGCAGGGCGAGCGCGCCGGCCGTCTGGAAGGCGGCGTCGGAGGAGTCCACCGAGTGCGCCTTGCCGTCGAGCAGCGTCACCCGTACGTCGATGAGCGGATAGCCCGCGGCCACACCCTTGGCGGCCTGGGCGCGCACGCCCTTCTCCACGGACGGGATGAACTGCCGGGGCACGGCGCCTCCGACGACCTTGTCGACGAACTCGATGCCGGAGCCGCCGGGCAGCGGCTCGACCTCGATCTCGCAGATCGCGTACTGCCCGTGCCCGCCGGACTGCTTCACATGACGGCCGCGCCCGGCCGACTTGGCGGCGAACGTCTCCCGTAGGGAGACCTTGTGCGGTACGACGTCGACCTGGACGCCGTACCGGCTGCGCAGCCGCTCCAGGGCGACGTCCGCGTGGGCCTCGCCGAGGCACCACAGGACGACCTGGTGGGTGTCCTGGTTCTGTTCGAGGCGCATCGTGGGGTCTTCGGCGACCAGCCGGCTCAGGCCCTGCGAGAGCTTGTCCTCGTCCGCCTTGCTGTGCGCCTGGATGGCGAGCGGCAGCAGCGGGTCGGGCATCTCCCACGGCTCCATGAGCAGCGGGTCGTCCTTGGCCGAGAGTGTGTCGCCGGTTTCGGCGCGGTTGAGTTTGGCCACGCACGCCAGGTCGCCCGCGATGGCGTGGGTGAGGGTGCGCTGCTGCTTGCCGAACGGCGCGGACAGCGCGCCGATGCGCTCGTCGACGTCGTGGTCCTCGTGCCCGCGGTCGGCGAGACCGTGCCCGGAGACGTGCACCGTCTGGTCGGGGCGCAGGGTGCCGGAGAAGACCCGTACGAGGGAGACACGGCCCACGTAGGGGTCGCTCGCCGTCTTCACGACCTCGGCGACCAGCGGCCCGTTCGGGTCGCAGGCCTTGACCTCGCGCGCCTTGCCGTCCGTCGTGGTGACCGCGGGCGCCGTACGCTCCAGGGGGGTCGGAAAGCCGCCGGTGATCAGCTCCAGCAGTTCGACCGTGCCCAGGCCCTGGCGGGCGCCCTCGGCCGCGGGCGCGGCGGCTAGCACCGGGAAGAAGATCCCGCGCGCCACGGCCCGCTCCAGGTCCTGCACGAGCGTCTTGAAGTCGATCTCCTCGCCGCCGAGATAGCGGTCCATGAGGGTCTCGTCCTCGCTCTCGGCGATGATCCCCTCGATCAGCCGGTTGCGGGCCTCCTCGATGAGCGGCAGCTGCTCGGGCCCCGGTTCGGACTCCTTGCGCTCGCCGGAGGAGTAGTCGAACAGCCGCTGCGAGAGCAGCCCGGTCAGTCCCGTCACGGGCGCGTGCCCGTCAGGGCCGGGCGCGCCGTGGAGCGGCAGGTACAGGGGCAGGACCGCATCCGGATCGTCGGCGCCGAAGGCCTCCGCGCAGGTCCGCGTCATCTCGTCGAAATCGGCTCTGGCCGCTTCGAGGTGGGTGATCACGATGGCTCGTGGCATGCCGACCGCCGCGCACTCCTCCCACACCATGCGGGTCGAGCCGTCCACCCCGTCCGACGCCGAGACGACGAAAAGGGCCGCGTCCGCCGCTCGCAGACCGGCCCTCAACTCCCCGACGAAATCGGCGTATCCGGGGGTGTCCAGAATATTGATCTTGTACCCGTCCCATTCGACGGGCACCAGGGAGAGCTGTACCGACCTTTGCTGCCGGTGCTCGATCTCGTCGTAGTCGGAGACGGTGCCGCCGTCCTCCACGCGGCCCGCCCGGTTCACCGCTCCCGCGGTCAGCGCGAGAGCCTCCACCAGAGTCGTCTTGCCCGATCCGCTGTGGCCGACCAGCACCACATTCCGTACGGACGCGGGGTGGTCGGCCGCCGTTGCCCTGCCGGCGGCTCCGGGGTGTGCGTTCGCCTTGTCGCCCATGGCCTTGCCTCCCGTGCACGGTGAGGTCATTGTGGGCGCGGACATGCGGACCCGCGTGCCGCGTGCGGTTGGCGGCTCCGGTGACGCCCGCGGTCCTTTCGAGCTTTCCACTCAGGTTACGGCGCGTCCATACAACAGACGCGATCGTGCGCCCTGGGTGCCCGACCGTCGTTCACGCGCGCGCGTGGCTACGATGGGCCAGCCGGTGGCCAGCAGGGGCCGCGCGGCCACACCGACCCTCGGGAAGGCCATGCTTAACAAGTACGCGCGTGCTTTCTTCACGCGTGTTCTCACACCGTTCGCCGCGTTCCTGATCCGCCGGGGCGTCAGCCCCGACACGGTCACGCTCCTGGGCACGGCGGGAGTGGTCGTGGGCGCGCTGGTCTTCTTCCCCAGGGGCGAGTTCTTCTGGGGCACGATCGTCATCACGCTGTTCGTGTTCTCGGACCTCGTCGACGGCAACATGGCACGTCAGCTGGGCCGCTCCAGCCGCTGGGGCGCCTTCCTGGACTCGACCCTCGACCGTGTCGCCGACAGCGCGGTCTTCGGCGGCTTCGCGCTCTGGTACGCGGGCAGCGGCGACGACAACGTCCTGTGCGCCGTCTCGATCTTCTGCCTGGCCAGCGGCCAGGTGGTCTCGTACACGAAGGCCCGTGGTGAGTCGATCGGCCTGCCGGTCGCCGTCAACGGTCTCGTCGAGCGGGCCGAGCGCCTGGTGATCTCGCTGGTCGCGGCCGGTTTGGCGGGCTTCGAGACCTTCGGCGTGCCCGGCATCCACGTGCTGCTGCCCATCGCCCTGTGGTTCGTCGCCGTCGGCAGCCTCGTGACGCTGATCCAGCGGGTCGTCACGGTGCGCAGGGAGTCCGCGGAGGCGGATGCCGCGGCCGGCCAGGACGACGGCCGGCAGGACGGCCAGGACGACGGCCGGCAGGACGGCCAGGACGACGGTCGGGACCAGGGGCCGGAGAACGCCTCACAGAGCAGCACGCACAGCAGCGAGGCCGCGTCATGAGCGGTCTGCGTGAACGGCTGACGGACGGCGCGTACGCCCTGGGCTGGAGCACCGTCAAGAAACTCCCCGAGCCGGTCGCCGTGCGGCTCGGCAGGACCATCGCCGACATCGCCTGGAAGCGGCGCGGCAAGGGCGTACGCCGCCTGGAATCCAACTACGCGCGCGTGGTGCCCGACGCGACCCCGGAGCGGCTCAGGGAGCTCTCCAGGGCGGGCATGCGCTCGTATCTGCGCTACTGGATGGAGTCCTTCCGGCTGCCCGCCTGGAACAGGGAGCGCATAAGAACCGGCTTCGTACCCAAGGACGTGCACTACCTGACGGACGGGCTCGCCTCCGGCAAGGGCGTCATCCTCGCGCTGCCGCACCTGGGCAACTGGGACCTCGCGGGCGCCTGGGTCACCACCAAGCTGGAGACCCCGTTCACCACCGTCCAGGAGCGGCTCAAGCCCGAGACGCTGTACGACCGCTTCGTCGCCTATCGCCAGGGCCTCGGCATGGAGGTGCTGCCGCACAACGGCGGCTCCGCGTTCGGCACACTGGCGCGCCGGCTGCGGGACGGCGGCCTGGTCTGCCTGGTCGCGGACCGCGATCTGTCCGCCTCCGGGGTCGAGGTCAAGTTCTTCGGTGAGGCGACGCGGATGCCCGCCGGTCCTGCGCTGCTCGCCCAGCAGACGGGCGCCCTGCTGCTGCCGGTGACGCTCTGGTTCGACGACTCGCCCGTGATGCAGGGCCGTGTGCATCCTCCGGTCGATGTCCCCGAGACAGGTACCCGGGCCGAGAAGACGTCTGTCATGACGCAGGCGCTGGCCGACGCCTTCGCCACGGGTATCGCCGACCATCCGGAGGACTGGCACATGCTCCAGCGCTTGTGGCTCGCTGACCTGGAACCCCGCCCCCAGCCGCCCGACGGGGAGCGCCCGTGAGGATCGGCATCGTCTGCCCGTACTCCTGGGACGTTCCCGGTGGCGTCCAGTTCCACATCCGCGATCTGGCCGAGCACCTCATCCGCCTCGGACATGAGGTGTCCGTCCTCGCTCCTGCGGACGACGAGACCCCCCTGCCGCCGTACGTCGTGTCGGCGGGCCGAGCGGTTCCTGTGCCGTACAACGGCTCGGTGGCCCGGCTCAACTTCGGGTTCCTGTCGGCCGCGCGGGTGCGGCGCTGGCTGCATGACGGCACATTCGACGTGATCCACATCCATGAGCCGGCCTCGCCGTCGCTCGGCCTGCTGGCCTGCTGGGCCGCGCAGGGCCCGATCGTCGCGACCTTCCACACGTCCAATCCGCGCTCCCGGGCGATGGTCGCCGCGTACTCGATCCTCCAGGCGGCCCTCGAGAAGATCAGCGCGCGGATCGCGGTGAGCGAGTACGCGCGCCGCACGCTCGTCGAGCACCTGGGCGGGGACGCGGTCGTCATCCCGAACGGTGTCGACGTCGGCTTCTTCACGAAGGCCGAGCCCAAGGCCGAGTGGCAGGGGGAGACGATCGGCTTCATCGGCCGTATCGACGAGCCGCGCAAGGGCCTGCCGGTCCTCATGAAGGCCCTCCCGAAGATCCTCGCCGAACGGCCGCGGACACGGCTTCTGGTAGCCGGCCGCGGCGACGAGAAGGAGGCGGTCGAGACGCTTCCCAAGGAGCTGCGGTCGCGCGTCGAGTTCCTCGGCATGATCAGCGACGAGGACAAGGCGCGGTTCCTGTGCAGTGTCGACCTGTACGTCGCTCCCAACACCGGGGGCGAGAGTTTCGGGATCATCCTGGTCGAGGCCATGTCGGCGGGTGCCCCCGTGCTCGCCTCCGACCTCGACGCCTTCGCACAGGTCCTCGACCAGGGCGCGGCGGGGGAGCTGTTCGCCAACGAGGACGCGGACGCGCTGGCGTCCTCGGCGGTACGTCTGCTCGCCGACTCCGGCCGTCGCGCGGAGCTGCGCAAGCGGGGCAGTGCGCATGTGCGGCGCTTCGACTGGTCGACGGTCGGGGCGGACATCCTCTCCGTGTACGAGACGGTCACGGACGGTGCCGCCGCGGTCGCCACCGACGAACGCAGCGGGTTGCGGGCGCGGTTCGGGCTGGCACGGGACTGACGACGAGGGGCAGGGACATAGGGTGCGGGAGCTGCGCAACGTGCGGGAAGTGCCCCAGGAGGGCGCCAGGACGCCTCTGACGGCCGAGGAGGAGTTGCGCGCCCGGTCGGTGTTCGCCGCCGAGATCGGCGCGCAGGTGGCCCGTCAGGGGTGGGCGAGGTTCCCCGCTCACACGCCGGAGGAGCGCATCCGCCTGTACGCGGTGGCGGAGATGATCGGGGAGAGGCTGGGGCGCCGCGTCGAGGCAGTGCCCGAGGACATCTGCTCCATGCGCTTCATGGTGGGCGAGACCGGCGATGCGAGGCAGGTGTCCGGGCGCCACGATGGCGCCGCGGCGGGGGTGCCCGGGCGCGACGGCGGGTCTGCGGCCGGTGGTGTGTCCGGGCGCGACGGCGGGTCTGTGACGGGTGGTGTGTCCGGGCACGACGGCGGGTCTGCGGCGAGTGCGTCCGGGCCGCTCGCGGGCTGATTCCCGCGCGGCCACTGGCCGCGCCGGGCCTCTCGCTCCGCACCGGTAGCCTGTGCGCCCGTGACCTCCACCCTGATCTGGATCGCGGTCGCCCTCGTGGCGATCGGCCTCTACCTGAGCTGGACCGCGGGCCGCCTCGACCGGCTGCACGCCCGGATCGACGCCGCGCGCGCCGCCCTCGACGCGCAGCTGCTGCGGCGCGCGTCGGTCGCGCAGGAACTGGCCACCTCCGGAGTGCTCGATCCGGCCGCCTCGATCGTGCTCTACGAAGCCGCGCACGCGGCCCGGCAGGCCGAGGAGGAACAGCGGGAGGTCGCCGAGAGCGACCTCAGCCAGGCCCTGCGGGCCGTCTTCGGGGAGGCGCAGCAGGTCGAGGAGGTACGTCAGGCCCCCGGCGGCGAGGAGGCCGCCCGCGAACTCGCCCAGTCGGTGCGCCGGGTTCCGATGGCCCGGCGCTTCCACAACGACTCCGTACGTGCCGCCCGCGCCCTGCGCCGCCACCGCAAGGTCCGCTGGTTCCGCCTGGCGGGCCACGCACCGTTCCCACTGGCTTTCGAAATGGACGACGAGCCACCGGTGGCATTGGTCGATCGCTCGGGGTAGGGGTTCGGGGT
>NZ_JAAKZY010000179.1 GCF_011045015.1 Streptomyces scabichelini
ACCCGCGGCTACCGCACGTACGTCCGCCGCCCACGCCGATAGGCGACCTCCCCCAACGCCACATCCACGGCGACGAAAACCGCCAAGGGAATGCCGAGAAGCGGCACGAAGTAGCCGAGGACGGCGACGACCGCCATCAGCGGAACGAGGACGTACGCGGGGACCTGCTGCCAGGCGCCACGCGACACGGGGCGCCCGAAGGCGGAGCCGCGCCCGCGCTGCCACCACATGCGGTACCCCCACACGATCAGCAGGATCAGACAGAGCGCGAGACCCATCAGCGCGACCTGGTTGACGATGCCGAACAGGACACCGGTGTGCGCGTCGATGCCCCACCGGCTCAGCTTCGCCAGCACCGGATAGTCGGCGAACCGCACGACGTCGGTGACCTGGCCGGTCGTCGGGTCCACGGCGACCGCGTCCTGCTTGGTGGGCCAGCCGCGCTGGACCTGCTGGACGACGTACGCGGACGACGCGTCGGCGGGCGGGACGATCTCCACCGGGTCGCCCAGTCCCTCGGCGCGCCCGGCCGCCAGGACCTTGTCGAGGCCGACGCCGTGCTCGACGCTCCCGTCGGCGGAGGCGGACCCGTGGCCTGCGTGCTCGCCGCCCGCGGACGCCGACACCGAAGGGGTGGCCTGGTTCAGCGAGGTGCGTAGCTCGTCGATGTGCGACCCGGCGTACGCCGACCAGGTCAGGCCCGTCGCCGACAGGAAGAAGAACCCGGCAGCCGCCCAGACACCGACCGTGCCGTGCAGCCCCAACGTGCGACGGCGGCCGCTCGTGCCGCGTATCTTCCGCTGCGTACGACGACGGCCGAACCACAGCACGAGCCCGCCGCCCGCGATCACCCACAGCCAGCTGGCCGCCAGCTCGCTGTAGAGCCGGCCGTTCTCGCCGAGGTGCAGGTCGCGGTGGAACTCGTCGATCCAGGTGCGCAGTGGCAGCGCGCCCGTGGAGCCGTACTGCTCGAGCGCTCCGCGTACCTTCCCGGTGTACGGGTCGACGAAGACCGCGAGGGTGTGGCCCTCGGCGACGCCCGGGACTCCGGACAGCAGCACCCTGGTGGTCGCGTCCGCCTCCGGCGCGGGGCGTACGGCGGAGACCGTGCCCTGCGGATGCGCTTCGCGGGCGGCGGCCACCTGCTCGGAGACCGGCAGCTCGCGGTCGCCGACGGGCACGGTCAGCTCATGCGCGTACACGATCTTCTCGGCCTGGAACGACGCCGCGTACAGCAGCCCGGTCGTGGCGGCGACGAGGAGGAACGGGGCGACGAGCACTCCGGCGTAGAAGTGCAGCCGCAGCACCAGGGGGCGCAGCGGCGACCAGAGGCCGCGCCACGGCGAGGGGGTGACGGATTGCGGGGAGCCGGGGGAATCCGGGGAGTCTTCCGTCTCGGTCGAGGGAGCGGTGGTCATCGGCGGGCTTCTCCGGTCGTGCGGGGGACGGGCCGTGCGGTCGTGCTCGGCCGTGGCGGTCCAGAAGTCGGCCGACGGGGGCGACGAGTTCCCGGACGTGCGCGTGGCGTGGATCACATACGGGGGCTCCGGTCATCCTGGCGGGCCGGGACTGGCACGATGCTCGCAATGACCTCAGGGATCGTCTTCCGCCTCGTGCGTGCCGCCGTGTTCGCGGCCGTGTGCGTGGTGACGGCCGCTCTGGGGCACGCCCTCATGGCCGGTGCGACGCTGCCGTGGTGGACGGTCGCGTACGCGTTCGCGGGGACGACCGCCGCCGCGTGGTGGCTGACCGGGCGGGAGCGGGGCGCGCTGCTGGTGACAGGGGCGACGGTGGTGGCGCAGATGGGGCTGCACCAATTGTTCGGGCTGATCCAAAGCGCACCGTCGTCTGTGTCCCTGGATTCCATGTCCCTGGGTTCCATGGACATGGGGCATACGCACACGCACCCGATGACCTCTGAGTCGACCTCTGAGTCGGCGAACAGCCTGGTCATGGGTGGGGACGTCGGCATGTTCGCGGCCCACGTGCTCGCCGCGCTCGTCTGCGGCGTGTGGCTGTGGCGCGGCGAGGAGGCCGCGTTCCGTACAGGGCGGGCGTTCGCCTACCGGACCGGCCGGGCACTGGGCGCCGCGCTCTTCGAGCCGCTGCGCCGCGCGCTGCGGGTGCCGCCCGCGCTCCGGCCGCCTGCGCCCGCACGGGCCGGAGTGTTCGCCCCCGTGCGTCGCCTGCGCGGGGCTTTGTTGCAGTACGTCGTCGCACGGAGGGGACCGCCGGTTCTGCCGGCCGTCCGCTGACCGCCCGTCCCGCGATCGGTGACGGGCGGGATCGCGGCGTACGCATGTGCCGTGGCCGTACCCGCTCGCTCGTACCGCTGAGCCGTACTGCTCGCTCGTACCGCCGGGTCGTACGGCACACGCGCGCGTGCGCCACGTCGCGATGTCCCCTCCTCAACTCCCTTCACCGAAGGACCTCTTGCGATGACTCCTGCCCTGTTTCAGGCACCCCGCGGCGGGCCCGCCGGCCATGACGACGACCGGGTCACCCGGTGGGCACTGGCCGCCGGGGCCGGCGACCGTGACGCGGTCGAGCGGTTCGTACTGGCCACCCACCGGGACGTATGGCGTTTCGTGGCCCACCTCAGCGGCGATGTGCACGGCGCCGACGACCTCACCCAGGAGACGTTCCTGCGGGCGCTGACCGCACTGCCGCGGTTCTCCGCCCGCTCCAGTGCGCGCAGCTGGCTGCTGGCGATCGCCCGCCGGACGGTGGCCGACCGGTTCCGTACGGCGGCGGCCAGGCCGCGGATCGCCGACGCCTCCGACTGGCAGACGGCCGCCGAACGGGCACAGCCGCGCGGCCTGCCCGGCTTCGACGAGGGCGTGGCCCTGCTCGACCTCCTGGAGACCCTGGACGCCCCGCGCCGCGAGGCGTTCGTACTGACTCAGCTGGCCGGTCTGCCGTACGCGGACGCCGCGTCGGCGGTGGGCTGTCCGGTCGGCACCGTCCGCTCCCGGGTGGCCCGCGCCCGGGAGAGCGTGACGGCGCTGTTGGAGGCGGCGGGGTAGCGCGGCACCGAGGGTGCGGTCCCGGCAGGGGCTGGGCTCGCGTGGTGGGTTCCGTCTTGGCATGCTGGCGCGATGGTTTCTTCTGGCGACCGCAAGCCCATCAGCGACCAGGTCGAGGAACTCCTCGCCGGTACCGGTCCGTTGCCGATCGTCGCGGCCGGCGACCCGGTGCTGCGTCGCGCGGCCGAGCCCTTCGAGGGACAGCTGGCCCCGGCGCTCATGTCCCGCTTCGTGGCCGCCCTTCGCGACACGATGCACGCGGCGCCGGGCGTCGGCCTCGCCGCACCTCAGGTGGGTGTGCCGCTGCGCCTCGCGGTCATCGAGGACCCGGCACCCGTGCCGGACGAGGTGCGCGAGGCGCGCGGGCGGGTGCCGCAGCCCTTCCGCGTGCTGGTCAACCCCTCGTACGAGCCCGTGGGGCCCGCCCGCGCCGCGTTCTTCGAGGGCTGTCTGAGCGTGCCGGGCTGGCAGGCCGTAGTGGCCCGCCCCACCCGCGTACGCCTCCGCTGCCTGGACGAACACGGCCGACCGGTCGACGAGTTGTTCACCGGCTGGCCCGCCCGCATCGTCCAGCACGAGACGGACCACCTGAACGGCATGCTCTATCTGGACCGCGCGGAACTTCGTTCCCTGTCCTCGAACCAGGCGATGGCGGACCGATGGGCCCAGCCGACGCCGAACCAGGCGGCCTCAGAACTCGGCTTCGACCTACCCGAGCAGAGCTGAGGCGGACAACCAACTCGGCTGCCCTGCTGCCTGAACGGCCTCGCGGAGGCGCAGCACCGCCCCGCGCCCCTAAAGGAGGCCGCAGGCCTTCCTTTAGGGGCGCGGGGAACTGCGCGACCAGCCACAACTGACCCGCAGACAAAGCCCCGCCGCCCCAGCGGAGCGCCTACGCGTCCCGGTACGCCTCCAGCAGCCGCAGCCACACCTCGCTCACCGTCGGATAAGCCGGTACCGCGTGCCAGAGCCGGTCCACCGGGACCTCCCCGGCCACCGCGATGGTCGCGGAGTGGAGGAGTTCACCGACGCCGGGGCCGACGAAGGTGACGCCGCGAAGGATCTCGGCCTCCAGGTCGACGATCATGCGGGCGCGGCCGCGGTAGCCGTCGGCGTAGAGGCCCGCACCCGCCACCGAGGCGAGGTCGACGTCGACCGCGCGGACCCGGTGGCCGGCCTGCTCCGCCTCGGCGAGGGAGAGGCCGACCGAGGCGGCCTCCGGGTCGGTGAAGACGACCTGGGGGACGGCGGCGTGGTCGGCGGTGGCGGCGTGGGCACCCCACGGGTCGGACTCCAGGAGGGGGACACCGGCGGCGCGCGCGGCGATCGCGGCGCCCGCGATACGGGCCTGGTACTTGCCCTGGTGGGTCAGCAGTGCGCGGCGGTTGACGTCGCCCACCGCGTACAGCCACTGGCTGCCCGTCACCCGGCAGCTGTCGTCGACCGGGAGCCAGGAGCCGGGCTCCAGGCCGACCGAGTCCAGGCCGATGTCGTCGGTGCGCGGGGCGCGGCCGGTGGCGAAGAGGATCTCGTCGGCCTCGATACGGTCGCCCCTGTCCGTCATGACCACGACCGTAGAGCCGTCCTGCGTCACCGACTCCACCGACGTGGCGGTCCGCACGTCCGCGCCCGCCTCCGTCAGCGCCTCGGCGACCAGTTCCCCGGCGAAGGGCTCCATACGGGGCAGCAGGCCCTTGCCGCGGACGAGGACCGTGACCTTGGAGCCGAGGGCCTGCCAGGCCGTCGCCATCTCGACGCCGACGACACCTCCGCCGACCACCACGAGACGGCCGGGTACCGCCTGCGCGCTGGTCGCCTCACGGCTCGTCCACGGCTTGACCTCCGCCATTCCCGGCAGCTCGGGCACCACAGCACGGCTGCCCGTGCAGACGGCCACGGCGTGCCGGGCGGAGAGCACATGCTGCTCGCCCTCGGGCCCCGTGACCGTGACCTGGCGCGAACCGGTGAGCCGGCCGTGCCCGCGGTAGAAGTCGGCTCCGATGCCGTCGAGCCATGCGACCTGGCCGTCGTCCTTCCAGTGGGAGGTGTAGTAGTCCCGGTGGGCGAGGACCGCGGCGGCGTCGAGGGGCCCCTGCACGGACTGGCGCAGTCCTGGCACCCTGCGTGCGTCGGCGCGGGCGATGACCGGGCGCAGCAGGGCCTTGCTGGGCATGCACGCCCAGTACGAGCATTCGCCGCCGACCAGCTCGCTCTCCACGACCGCCGTGGAGAGGCCGGCCGCGCGCGTGCGGTCGGCGACGTTCTCCCCCACGGGACCGGCCCCGAGCACCACGACGTCGTACGCGATGGTTTCCGTTTCCGTCATGGGGTCAGTCTGGTGGGTGGTGTGCGCGGTGGCCACACGGGTACGCGCGCGGAATACGCCGCCGATCGGCGCCGTTGTGCACAGCGGCCACGCCCCGACACCAGGAAGTGGGAATCAACGCCATGAGCAGCACCGTGGAGCTCACCAAGGACAACTTCGACCAGATGGTCACGGACAACGAATTCGTCCTGATCGACTTCTGGGCGTCCTGGTGCGGGCCCTGCCGGCAGTTCGCGCCCGTCTACGAGAAGGCGGCGGAGTCCAACCCCGACCTGGTCTTCGGCAAGGTGGACACCGAGGCGCAGCCGGAGCTCGCCCAGGCCTTCAACATCCAGTCGATTCCGACGCTGATGATCGTCCGCGACCAGGTGGCGGTCTTCGCCCAGCCCGGCGCGCTGCCGGAGGCCGCGCTGACGGACGTCATCGGACAGGCCCGGAAGCTGGACATGGACGAGGTCCGCAAGTCCATCGCCGAGCAGCAGAGCCAGCCGGAGCAGTAATCCCTCCGGGGTCTGGAGGGACTTGCTCACAGAGGCAGCGGCAGCCCCGTGTAGTTCGCGGCCAGTTCCGCGGCCGCGGGGCGCGACGCCGTGATCCGGCGCAACCGTGCCAGTTGCAGCCGGTCCTCGAAGGCGTCCCCGTCCGGCTGAGCGTGCAGCATCCGGGTCATGTCGTACGAGAAACGTGTCGCCTGCCATACCCGGTCGAGGCACAACTCCGAGTACCGGTCGAGGAGTTGGGGCGACCCGGTCCGGTGCAGCTCGATGAAGGCGCGGGCGAGGAGGCGTACGTCGGACACGGCGAGGTTGAGTCCCTTCGCGCCGGTCGGCGGCACGATGTGGGCGGCGTCCCCGGCGAGCAGCAGCCGTCCGTGGCGCATCGGCTCGTGGACGTAACTCCTCATCGGCGTGACGGACTTGGCGGTGATCGGGCCGCGCTCCAGGTGCCAGTCGCCGTCGATCGCGAAGCGGGCGGCGAGCTCGTCCCAGATGCGGTCGTCCGGCCAGTCGTCCGGAGACGTGCCGTTGGGTACCTGCAGATACAGCCGTGACACGGACGACGAGCGCATGCTGTGCAGCGCGAAGCCGCCCTCGCCGCGTGCGTAGATCAACTCGTCGCAGGAGGGCGGCACATCCGCCAGGACGCCGAGCCAGGAGTACGGGTAGTCGTGCTCGTACGTGCGGCTCAGGGCGGCCGGGAACGTGTCGCGCGCGATGCCGTGGAAGCCGTCGCAGCCGACGACCCAGTCGCAGGTGAGGGCCTGTTCACGGCCTTGGTGCACGAAGCGTACGACGGGCGTGTCGCTCTCCGGCTTCTCGATGGCGAGGGCTTCCGCCTCGAACAACAGCTGTGGCCCGTCGGCGAGTTGGAGCGCGACGAGGTCCTTCACGATCTCCGTCTGGGCGTAGATCGTGACGGTACGGCCGCCGGTGAGGACCGGGAAGTCGATGTGGTGCCGCTCGCGGTCGAAGCGCAGCTCGATGCCGTGGTGGACCAGGCCGTCCACCTCGAGCCGGTCGGCGGCGCCGCACTCGCGCAGCGCGTCCACCGTGCCCTGCTCCAGCATTCCGGCGCGCTGACGCTGCTCGACGTACGCGCGTGTTCTGCTCTCCAGGACGACGCAGTCCACCCCTGCCCGGTGCAGCAGCCGGGCGAGCAACAGCCCCGCGGGGCCGCCGCCGATGATGCCGATCGTGGTCCGCATGAACACGCCTCCCACGTACGCGAGTTGTCAGGTTGACGCACGATGCAGGACGGTCGCTCCCAGTACCTCGTGCGTTTCGGGCGCGGCGCCGAAGTCGCGCACCGCGCGGTCGACCAGTTCCGCGAGCTCCTGTCCGGACGGCAGCTCGATGTGCACGGTGCTCAGGCGCGGGCGCAGCAGCCGGCCGAGCATCAGGTCGTCGGCGCCGATGACGGCCGTTTCGTCCGGGATGCCGATGCCCTCGTCCTGGAGGGCGCGCATCAGGAGCATCGCGTACTCGTCGTTGTACGTGAACACCGCGTCCAGGCCCAGAGCGCGCCAGCGCCCGGCGAGCCGGGCCGCGGACTCCTCGTCGTAGGCCAGCGGCACCTCGGTCACCGTCGCGTCCGTGCCGCGCAGCGCCAGGCGTACGCCTTCGAGCCGGGGCTTGGAGAAGATCTCCAGGCCGGGGTCCTCGGGCACCACGACGCCGACGCGGCGGCGACCCCGGGCCAGCAGGTGCGCGCCCGCGCTGCGGCCGACCACGCTGTGGTCCATGAGCAGCGCGTGCGCGCCCTCGACACGCTCGGGTCCTAGGGTCAGGACGGCGCGCGCGCCGGAGCGCTTGAGGACGGCCACGCCCTGTGGGCCGAGCCCGCTGCCGGGCACCAGCACTGCGACCGGGCGCAGCTCCGCCCAGGCGCGAGCCGCCTCGTCACCCTGGAGGCCGACACTGCCGTACTGCACGACGGTGTAGTCGAGGCGGCTGAGCGCCCACTGGAGTTCGTTGAAGAACTGGCTGTAGAGCGGGCCGACGGGCACGGTCGGCGCGGGCATCAGCACCATGCGGCTGTGCCCGGCGCGCAGGCTGCGGGCGGCCGCGTGCGGGACGTATCCGAGCTCCCTGGCGGCCTGATGGACGCGGCGACGGGTGGGCTCGCTGATCCGTACGGCCGTGGCGTTGTTCAGGACGTAGGAGACGGTCGCACGCGAGACCCCGGCGAGGCGGGCAACGTCGGCGCTGGTCGGCACGGAGCGCTGCGCGGGCAGGGGCGGGGCGGGATGTTCCGGTATCTGCACCATGACGTATCGCATCTTTGCAGAACCCTGTTGTGCCGCATTTTCGGGGGCTCGGTTCGCCTGCGGGGCGCACAAACCGGTGCGGAAGCCCCTGCTGTACGAGTGCTGTACGAGGGAAGTTCCGCAAGCCGTACCGGATCGCGCCCCCGGAGGTTACCGTTCGGTATTGACAGTGTTTCCGGAGGTGTCTGGTATGGCTCCCGACCGTGCCCCAGGGCTGGCCCGGTGCGCTCGCGCACTCGCCGGCGGCGAGGTGTCGTCGCGGGCTCTCGTCGAGGAGGCGCTGGCCAGGATCGAGGCGACGCAGGGCACGTTGAACGCCTTCCGTCTGGTGCGGGCCGAGGCGGCGCTCGCCGAGGCCGACGCCGCCGACAAGGAACTGGCGGCGGGCGGGCGGCGGCCGCTGCTCGGGGTGCCGGTGGCGGTGAAGGACGACATGGACGTGGCGGGCGAGCCGACGGCGTTCGGCTGCCGCGGGGAGTTCCCGCCGGTGGCCGAGGACGGCGAGGCCGTACGACGGCTGCGGGCGGCCGGCGCGATCGTCGTGGGCAAGACCAACACCTGCGAGTTCGGGCAGTGGCCGTTCACCGAGGGGCCCGCCTTCGGTGAGACCCGCAATCCGTGGCACACCGAGCACACGCCGGGCGGCTCGTCCGGGGGTTCGGCGGCCGCGGTCGCGGCGGGTCTGGTGCCGGCCGCGCTGGGCTCGGACGGCGCGGGCTCGGTGCGGATACCGGCCTCGTGGACGCATCTGATCGGGATCAAGCCGCAGCGCGGCCGGATCTCGACATGGCCCCGCGCGGAGTCGTTCCAGGGGATCACGGTCAACGGGACGCTGGCTCGCACGGTCGAGGACGCCGCCCTGCTGCTGGACGCGGCGAGCGGCAACCACGCCAGCGATCTGCACCGCCCGCCCGCGCTGCGCGTATCGGACGCGGTGGGCCGGGAGCCGGGCCGGCTGCGGATCGCGCTCTCGCTGAAGCCGCCGTTCACGGCGCTGCCCGCGCGGCTGCGGCCCGACGTACGGGCGCGGATCGTCGCGCTCGCCGAGCGGCTGGCCGCGCTCGGACACGAGGTCGAGGAGGCCGATCCGCGGTACGGGCAGATCGGGCTGACGTTCGTCCCGCGCGCCACGGCCGGGCTCGCCGAGCGGGTGCGCGAGGCGCCACACCCCCAGCTCCTCGACCGGCGCACCCGCGAGTCGGCCCGGCTGGGCCGGCTGCTCGGCGGGGTCCCGCTGCGGGCGGCCCGGCGCGCCGAGGCGACGCTGCACCGGCGCATCGGCGCGCTCTTCGACACGTACGACGTGGTCCTCGCCCCGACGACGGCCGCTCCCCCGCCGCGGATCGGCGCCCTCGCGCAGCTGAACGGTCTGGGCACCGACCGCGCCATGATCGCCGCCTGCCCGTACGCCTGGCCGTGGAACGTGCTGGGCTGGCCCGGGGTGAACGTCCCCGCTGGCTTCGTCGACGACGGGCTGCCCGTCGGCGCGCAGCTCCTCGGCCCCGCGAACAGCGAACCGCTCCTTGTGTCGCTCGCGGCGCAGCTGGAGGCGGAGCTGCACTGGTACGAGCAGTGGCCTTCGGATCAACTCGACGGCGCAGTACGGGAGTTCAGGCCTCCTGCCGCATCATAGGCCGCATCGTGGGCTGCCCCGCTCGGCGGACCGGGACAGGCAAGCTCTACCGTGACCCGCGTGACTGCCTTCACCGATGACGCGCACGCTTCCGACGTCCCGGGCCGCTACGGCCCCTCGGCCACCACCGAGGCCGAGCCCCGCGAGGTGGGCCGCGTCCGCACGGAGTACTCGCCCGCGCACGACGGCGACCCGGACCCCGGCGAGATCGTCTGGACGTGGGTGCCCTTCGAGGAGAACGACGGCCGGGGCAAGGACCGCCCGGTCCTCGTGGTCGCCCGGGAGGCCGCCGGGACCCTGCTCGCCGTACAGCTGTCGAGCAAGCGGCACGACGGTGACCGGGAGTGGGTGCCGATCGGCAGCGGGCCGTGGGACCGGTCGGGGCGCGACTCGTGGGTGGACGTGGACCGGGTGCTGCGGCTGCACGAGACGGGGATGCGGCGGGAGGCCTGCGCACTGGACCGCATGCGCTTCAACCTGGTGGTACACCGGCTGCGGGAGCGCTACGGCTGGCGCTGAGCGCGGTTGCCCCGCCCCCGCGCGATCTCCCCGTCGTGCTCATGAACGTTTTGTGAGCAATCCTTGTACTGCGCCGCAACAGAGAACCCGCCGCCGCAGGAGCGCCGAGACGCACCCTTGTGCGAATCGATGCGAGCGTCTTGGGTGGACGGGTAATTGCCGACCCGGTCCATCCGAAGCCGGGTCGGCGGCATGGTGGAATCTCAGGAGGATCCCGACATGTCCGATTCGGTAAGTGACTGTACGGAGCACCGCTCCGTCGTCACCGAGGCCGAGGTGGAGGCCTTGGTCAGGGGCATCTGTTTCAAGACCGGACCGCCCCGTCTACTCGGTGTCGAAGTGGAATGGTTCGTCCGCGAGCTGCGTTTCCCGCGGCTCCCCGTAAGACCGGAACGACTCGAAGCGGCGTACACCGCACTGCGGGCCCTGCCCCTGCGGTCGACGCTCACCGTCGAACCCGGCGGCCAGCTGGAGCTCAGCTCCCCCGCCGCCGCCTCCCTGATGGAGTGCATCGGGTCCGTCTCCGCCGACCTCGACGCCGTCCGCGCGGTACTGCGCGAGGCGGATCTCGGCCTCACCGGAATAGGCCAGGATCCCTGGCACCCACCCACCCGCTTCCTCCATGAGCCGCGCTATGACGCCATGGAGAGATACCTCGACCGTACGGGTCCCGAAGGCCGAGCCATGATGTGCAGCTCGGCCTCCGTCCAGGTGTGCCTGGACGCCGGGACGGAGGAGCCCGGGCCGCTCGGGCACGGGCGGCGCTGGTGGCTGGCTCACCAGCTGGGCGCGGTCCTGGTGGCCGCCTTCGCGCACTCGCCGTTGGCCCGGGGCAGGCACACCGGCTGGCGCTCCAGCAGGCAGTCCCTGTGGACCGCGATGGACCCGGGACGTTCCGGTGCCCCGCCGCTCGACGGCGATCCGCGGGCGGCCTGGGCGCGGCACGTGCTGGACGCGCCGGTGATGTGCGTACGGGCGCCGAGCGGCGCCTGGGACGTACCGGACGGCATGAGCTTCCGGGCGTGGACCAGGTCCGGCACTCCGCCGGGCCGGGAGGATCTCGACTACCACCTGACAACCCTGTTCCCGCCGGTCCGGCCGCGGGGCCATCTGGAACTCCGCATGATCGACGCGCAGCCGGGCGACGACGGATGGATCGTGCCACTCGCCGTGACGGCCGCACTGTTCGACGACGCGGAGGCCGCCGAGACGGCCTACCGGACCGTCAAACCCCTTGCGGAGCGGGCCGGTTCGCTGGCCGCCCCGCACAATCCGCTGTGGATCGCGGCCGCCCGGTCGGGGCTCACCGATCCCGAGCTGCGCGAGGCGGCGGTCACCTGCTTCGAGGCGGCGGCCCAGGCCCTGCCCCGACTCGGCGCCACCGCCGAAGTCCAGGACGCCGTCGCGGAGTTCACCGACCGCTATGTGGCCCGGGGTCGCTGCCCCGCCGACGACCTGCTCGAGGCCGCCGGCCTGAACATCACCGGCCCGGACGCCTCCGGCGTGACCGACCGCGACCAGGGCACGGAACACCAGCTTCACGGGAAGGACATCCGCACATGACCGCCCCCGACCTCACCGACCCGGAGACGCTCAGGGAGCGCGCCCTTGCGGCGCTGACCCGGGCCCGTGACCGCACCGCCCTGCTGACCTCCTGCGTGGAGGATCCCGACCTGACCGCGCAGCACTCGCCGTTGATGTCCCCGCTCGTCTGGGACCTCGCGCACATCGGCAACCAGGAGGAGCTGTGGCTGCTGCGGGAGGTCGCGGGCCGTGACGCGATGCGGCCCGAGATAGACGGCCTGTACGACGCGTTCGAGCACCCGCGCGCCGAGCGGCCCTCCCTGCCGCTGCTGCCGCCGGACGAGGCCCGCCGCTATGCCGCGGAGGTGCGGGGGCGGGCACTCGACGTCCTGGAGGGCACTCGCTTCCGCGGTACGCCGCTGACCGAGGCGGGCTTCGCCTTCGGCATGATCGCTCAGCATGAACAGCAGCACGACGAGACCATGCTGATCACCCATCAGCTGCGCAAGGGCCCCGCTGCCCTGACGGCGCCGGACCCCGCGCCCGTGCCGCCGTTGACCGGACCGGCCGAAGTCCTCGTCCCCGGCGGCCCGTTCACGATGGGCACCTCGGCCGAGCCATGGGCGCTGGACAACGAGCGGCCCGCGCACCAGCGTCTCGTACCGCCGTTCTTCATCGACACCACGCCGGTGACGAACGCCGCGTACCAGGCGTTCATCGCGGACGGCGGCTACACCGACGAGCGCTGGTGGGCCCCCGACGGCTGGGCCCACATCCGGTCGCACTCCATCGAGGCGCCGCTGTTCTGGCGCCGGGCGGGCGGGGACTGGCTGCGGCGGCGTTTCGGCGTCACCGAGGTCGTACCGCCCGACGAGCCGGTGCTGCACGTCAGCTGGTACGAGGCGGACGCGTACGCGCGCTGGGCCGGGCGGCGGCTGCCCACCGAGGCCGAGTGGGAGAAGGCCGCCCGCCACGACCCGGCGGCCGAGCGCTCCACGCGCTACCCCTGGGGTGACGCCGACCCCACGCCCGAGCACGCCAACCTCGGCCAGCGTCATCTGCGCCCGGCCCCGGCCGGAAGCTATCCGGCGGGTGAATCACCGCTGGGCGTACGGCAGTTGATCGGTGACGTCTGGGAGTGGACGGCGAGCGACTTCCTGCCGTATCCGGGGTTCACGGCCTTCCCGTACAAGGAGTACTCGGAGGTGTTCTTCGGGCCGGAGCACAAGGTGCTGCGCGGCGGCTCGTTCGCCGTGGACGCGGTGGCCTGCCGGGGGACGTTCCGCAACTGGGACTATCCGATCCGGCGGCAGATCTTCTCCGGATTCCGTACGGCACGCGACGCTGCTCCGGAGACCGCCTGATGTGCCGTCACCTCGCCTACCTGGGTCCCGAGGAGCCGCTCGGCCGGCTCCTCGTGGAACCGGCGCACAGCCTGTTCCGCCAGTCGTGGGCGCCGCGCCGGCAACGGCACGGGACCGTCAACGCCGATGGTTTCGGGGTGGGTTGGTACGCCGAAGGGGATCCGGTGCCCGCGCGGTACCGGCGTACGGGCCCCATCTGGGGCGACCAGTCCTTCGCCGACCTGGCGCGGGTGGTGCGCTCGGGCGCGCTGCTCGCCGCGGTGCGCGACGCCACCGTGGCGGGCGCGGACGGGGAGGCCGCGGCGGCACCGTACTCCGCGGGAGCGTGGCTGTTCAGCCACAACGGCGCGATCGCCGGCTGGCCGCGCTCCCTGGCCCCGCTCGCACAGACCCTGCCGCCCGCCGAACTGCTGTCGCTGGAGGCACGCTGCGACTCGGCCCTCGTCTGGGCCCTCGTCCTGCACCGGCTGCGCGCCGGCGACGAGGAGGGGCAGGCGCTCGCCGAGACGGTCCTGGACGTCGCGGCGGTGGCCCCCGGCTCGCGGCTCAACCTCCTGCTCACCAACGGCGAGACGATCGCCGCGACCGCCTGGGGCGACACCCTCTGGTACCTGACCGAACCCGGCCGGCGCACCGTCGTCGCGTCCGAGCCGTACGACGACGATCCGCACTGGCAGGAGGTCCCCGACCGGACCCTGCTGGCCGCGAGCCGCACGGACGTCCTGCTCACGCCACTCAAGGACGTCGAAGAAGCCATGGCACCCTCCCCCGCTCCCGGCTCCGCCCGAGCGGAAGGACCCCCATCGCCCAAGGAGTCCCGTACGTGAGCACGTTCCTGGTCACCCGCACCCTGCCCGAGGACGCCACCGAGGCCGCGCTGCGCGCCGACGTCCTGCACGGCCTGACCCGAACCCCGAAGACACTGCCGCCGAAGTGGTTCTACGACGCCCACGGCAGCGAGCTCTTCGAGAAGATCACCGAACTTCCCGAGTACTACCCCACGCGCGCGGAGCGCCAGATCCTCGTCGCCCGCGCCGCCGAGATCGCCGGAGCCACCGGGGCGCGCACCCTGGTCGAACTCGGCTCCGGTTCCTCCGACAAGACCCGGCACCTGCTCGACGCGCTGCCGGGCCTGCACACGTACGTACCGGTCGACGTGAGCGAGAGCGCGCTCACGCAGGCCGGACAGGCACTGATCGCCGAGCGTCCTTCGCTCGCCGTGCACGCGCTCATCGCCGACTTCACCGGCGGTCTTTCACTGCCCGGCACACCCGGGCCGCGGCTCGTCGCGTTCCTGGGCGGCACGATCGGCAATCTGCTGCCCGCCGAACGCGCCACGTTCCTGGCCTCCGTACGCGCCCTCCTCTCCCCCGGCGACACCCTGCTCCTGGGCACCGACCTGGTGAAGGACGAGTCGGTACTGGTGAACGCCTACGACGACGCGGCGGGAGTGACGGCGGCGTTCAACAAGAACGTCCTCTCCGTCGTCAACCGCGAACTCGGCGCCGACTTCGACCCCGACGCATTCGCCCATGTCGCCCGCTGGGACACCGAAGAGGAATGGATCGAGATGCGGCTGCGCGCGCTTTCGCCGCTGACCGTGAAGATCCCCGCGCTCGATCTCGCCGTCGACTTCGCGGCCGGTGAGGAGCTGCGGACGGAGGTGTCGGCGAAGTTCCGCGAGGAGGGCGTACGCGGTGAAATGGCCGCGGCCGGGCTGGAGATGACGCACTGGTGGACGGACGAGGAGGGACGGTTCGCGCTGTCGCTGAGCATGGCCCGGTGACGGGTCGCGGTCCTCCGCCTCGTACGGCACGGTGGTAACGACGCGGTGGCACACCCGCCACCGCGGAGAGGAGCACCCGCATGACCAACCACACGTACCGGGTCACCGAGATCGTCGGCACCTCGCCCGACGGCATCGACCAGGCGATCCGCAACGGGATCTCCCGGGCCTCGCAGACGCTGCGCAACCTGGACTGGTTCGAGGTCACCGAGGTCCGCGGCCAGATCGAGAACGGGCAGATCGAGCACTACCAGGTCGGTCTGAAGGTCGGCTTCCGGCTGGAGGAGGGTGAGTGACCGCTCCTGGTCCCGCCCTCCTTCAATAGGCGAAACCGTTCAGGTACGTCCCTCGCGCTCCTGAGCCACCTTCAGCGCCGCGGACTGGTCCGCCCAGCGCGCCCTTACGACCGTGAAGCCCGCCCGCTCGGCGTCCTCGCACACCAACTCGTCGTCGTCCACGAGCACCCGGATCTCGCGGTTCCGGGCCAGCCCGCGGAGGGTCTCCAGCTTGGTGCGCCGGGCGGGCCTGCGGTCGCTGTCGCGACGCATCCAGATGCGGCCGTCGGGCAGGCCCTGCGCGGCGAGCCAGGCCGCCGTGTCCTCGCGGCACCGCTCTGGCCGCCCGGTCAGATAGACGACCTCGCACTCCTGCGCGTGCTCCAGCGCCAGCGCCACGCCCTCGGCCAGCGGCGGATCGTGCGGCGCCGCCGCGAAGAAGGCGTCCCAGTCGCGCGGCTTGCGCTCCAGGAACCGCTGCCGGTGCGCGGTGTCGGCGAGCGTGTTGTCGAGATCGAATACGGCGAGCGGCCTGCTGGTGTCCGTCACGCCGACCACGTTAACGCTCCGCTGTAGGTGCGGTGTGACAGCTGCGGTCCGTCGTGGCTGGTCGCGCCCGCGCGGCGGAGCCGCATAATGTCACAGCCCCGCGCCCCTGAAGGGCGCGGTCTCAGCCCTGCTCCGGGGCCACGCCCAGTTCCGCCCAGATGATCTTTCCGGCGTCCGTGTGGCGCGTACCCCAGCGTTCGGTGAGCTGGGCGACGAGGAGCAGTCCGCGACCGCCCTCGTCGAAGACGCGGGCGCGGCGCAGATGGGGTGCGGTGTTGCTGCCGTCGGCGACCTCGCAGATGAGTACGGCGTCACGGATCAGCCGCAGCCGGATGGGATCGTCGCCGTGCCGGATGGCGTTGGTGACGAGTTCGCTGACCACCAGTTCCGTGGTGAACACGGCCTCGTCCAGGCCCCAGGCCGCCAGTTGGGCGGATGCGAACTTGCGGGCCTCGGCCACGATCTGAGGGTTGTTCGGCAGCTCCCAGGTCGCCACGCGTGCGGCGTCGAGGACGCGGGTCCTGGCCAGGAGGATGGCGACGTCGTCCGCGGGACGCCCGGGCAGCAGCTCGTCCAGCAGGTCGTCGCACAGCTTGTCCAGCGAGCGGACGGGCTGCCCGAGCACCCGGCCCATGAGAGCCACGGCGGTTTCGATGTTCCGGTCCCTGGCCTCGATCAGTCCGTCGGTGTAGAGCGCGAGCAAGCTGCCTTCCGGAACCTCGAACTCCGAGATCTCGAAGGGCAGTCCGCCGAGGCCAAGAGGCGGGCCGACGGGCAGATCGGGAAAGTCCGCCGTGCCGTCGGGCGTCACCACGGCGGGCAGCACATGCCCCGCGCTGGCGAGCGAGCAGCGCCGGGACACCGGGTCGTAGACCGCGTACAGGCACGTGGCGCTCAACTCCCCGGCCTGACGGGCTTCCGGGGCGGGGCCGGGAACGTCGGGCTCCTCCCGGGCCAGCCGGATGACCACGTCGTCGAGCTGCGTGAGCAGCTCGTCCGGCGGCAGGTCGACGTCGGCCAGCGTGCGCACCGCGGTCCGCAGCTGCGCCATGGTGGCCGAGGCCCGCAGCCCGTGGCCGACCACATCGCCCACCACGAGCGCCACCCGGGCACCGGACAGGGGAATCACGTCGAACCAGTCGCCGCCCACACCCGCGCGCGTGCCGGCCGGCAGATAGCGGGTGGCCACATCCACCGCGGACTGCTCCGGCACGCCACGTTGCAACAGGCTGCGCTGAAGGGTCACCGCGGTGGCCCGCTCGCGCGTGTAGCGGCGGGCGTTGTCGATGCTCAGGGCCGCCCTGGTCGCGAGCTCCCGCGCCAGCAGCAGATCCTCGTCGTCGAAAGGCTCAGCGGTGCGGTGGCGGTGGAACTGGGCAAGACCGAGGGTGACGCCCCTGGCCTGCAGCGGAACGACCAGCAGGTCATGGATGCCATGGGTACGGATGCTGCGCGCACGGTCCGGATCCGCGGTCAGCCATGCCGGGAGGCCGGCGCTGTCGAGCCGGTGCAGCGAGGAGCGGCCGGCGGTGACGGCACCGGCCTGCGGTGAGTCGTCGACGTAGAGGTGACTCTGGCCGATCGCGATGCTCGCCTCCGGGGAGCCTCTCAGTACGGACGCCTGCGCGCACCGGCGGAAGAGCAGCGGACCCGCGCCCGGCACGGGGTCCGTCTCGCCGTTCTGGAAGAGTTCGTCGAGCAGATCGACGAGGACGAAGTCGGCGAACCCTTCGGTGCCGATCTCGGCGAGTTCCTGGGCGGTGCGCGTGACGTCGAGAGTGGTTCCGACGCGCAGCCCCGCCGCGTTCACCACGGACACCCGTCGCCGCGCCCAGTACTCCTCGGTGGTGTCGTAGACGGCGGAGGCGACGCCCCTGACGCGGCCCTGCGGGTCCTTGAGCGGGAACAGCAGGGAGGACCAGGAGCGTTCGCGTGCCGACCCCGGGGTCCGCAGATAGGCCTGGTGGCGGACGACGTCCCCGGTTCGCATGGCCTGTTCGGCCAGACGGGGGATCTCCTCGGCACCGTCGAGGATCTCGCCGGAGATCCGCTCGGCGATGCCGAGTCCCCGGAGCCGGTCCTCGGTCGCTCCCGCCAGCTCCGTGAAGGCGTCATTGGCGCGTACGACCTTGGCGTCGTCGTCGCACACGACCACGGCGATGGGAAGCTGCTCGATCGCCCACCGGTTCAGAGTGTCCGGGCCGGATGCGTCCGCGGCTGCGGCCGCGACGACCCACAACGCGACGTCGTCGGCGCCGGTCAGCGGCCGGAGGTGGACGAGCAGCTCGATACGCCGCCCCTCGCGGGTCCTGACCAGGGCCGTACCGCTCCATGCGGTACGGGCGGCGCAGGCGCTCCGGACGGCGTACGGCAGCTCGGCGGCCAGCAGTTCCCGGGCGTCATGGCCCACGGCGTCCGCGGAGTCGTGGCCGAGCAGCCGCCGGGCGCCCTCGCTCCAGGCGATGATCTTCCCGCCTCCGTCGATGACGGCGGTGGCGTCCCGCCCCGAGCCGAATACGTCTGGGTCCATGAACATGTCTCTCACGCACACCACGGGCGTGCCCCGCGGCCATGTCCTCAGCATGGCCCCACAGGAGGGCGCACTCAACGGGACTCCGTGTTCTCTGCGTTCCCTTCCCATCGGTGGGGAGGGTCCGTACCATGCACGATACGGGCTGTACTGAGCGATCGCTAACTAAGCACCGGCTCCGGTGACAGAGAAGCCGAAAGGACCCGCACATGGACATCACCGGCAACGACGTCGCCCTCGTCACGGGCGGCGCCTCCGGTCTCGGCCTCGCCACCGTCCGGCGGCTGGCCGCCGCCGGCGCGAAGATCGTGGTCGTCGATCTGCCGTCCTCGGACGGCGAGTCCGTCGCCACGGGACTCGGCGACGGCGCCGTGTTCGCACCGGCGGACGTCACGGACGAGGCGCAGGTCTCCGCCGCTCTGGACGCGGCCGACCGGCTCGGTTCGCTCCGCGTCGTCGTCAACTGCGCGGGCATCGGTACGGACGTGTTCCGCGTCGTCGGCAAGAAGGGGCCGTTCCCGTACGACAGGTTCCGGCGGACCGTCGAGGTCAACCTGATCGGCACGTTCAACGTCATCCGGCTGGCCGCCGAGCGCATGATCACCGTCGAGCCTGCGGGCGAGGAGCGCGGGGTCGTCGTCAACACCGCTTCCGTGGCGGCGTACGAGGGGCAGATCGGCCAGGCCGCGTACTCGGCGTCCAAGGGCGGGGTGGTCGGGATGACGCTCCCCATCGCCCGCGATCTCGCGCAGTACCTGATCCGCGTCAACACCATCGCGCCGGGGCTGTTCCGGACCCCGCTCCTGGCCTCTCTCCCCCAGGAGACGCAGGACTCCCTCGGCGCCCAGGTGCCGCACCCGAGCCGGCTCGGCCGTCCGGAGGAGTTCGCCGAGCTGGTGGCCCACGTCGTGGCCAACCCGATGCTGAACGGCGAGACGATCCGCCTGGACGGCGCCATCCGCATGGCTCCGCGTTAGCAGTCGGCCGGCTCCGGCCGATGGCCCACCGTGAACAGCGCGATGGTGACGTAGCGTTCGGCGATCTCCTGCGGGGTCAGTGGGCCCTCGGGCCGGTACCACTGGGCCACCGCCTGGCACATCGCCAGCACCGCGCGACCTGCCTCCACCGGAACGGGGACGGTGAAGACTCCGGCCTCAGCGCCGTCGCACACCGCGTCGCGCAGCAGGCCCTCGAGTTCGTCGCGCAGTGCCACGCACCGCTGCCGGTTCTCGGGCTCCAGGCTGCGGATCTCGGAGTCGAGGAAGGCCAGGGGTGCCCGGTGGGTCATGAACAGCACGATGCACTCGACGAGCGCGCCGAACCGGTCGACGGGATCGTCTCCGGCCTCCTCGACCGCGGTGCGACAGCGCCCGAGGACGGACCTCAGCGAGCCGAGCAGCAGCTCGACGAGGATGGCCTGCTTGTTGGCGTAGTGGTAGTAGAGGGCGGGTACGGTCACGCCCACGCGACGGGCGAGATCGCGGACGGTGGTGGCGTGATAGCCCTGCTCCACGATCGCGTCGAGAGCGTGCGCGAGTATGGGCGGCAGCCGCATCGGCTCGTAGGCGCGCCAGTCCTCGTGCCCGTCCGCACGCAGGTCCGCGACCGCTTCCGTCATGACTTCCCGGCTCCCGTACTCCGACGCCGACACAGACACCGTCACTGAACTATCGTTCACTAAATCTACTTGCGGGGGCGTACGTGCGGCCCGGGTGCGCCCTCGTCATCGCCTTCGGCTGACATGCAGGGCGTCGGGGCTCTGGCGGTTCGGTGGCGCAGGCCGAACATTGGGCGTATGCGGTTCCTCAGAGGGAAGGCCGTCGCGTCGGCGGTGCTGTTACCCGGCGTGCTGTTCGGGGGTGTCGCCGCGTGCGGCGACGGCGGGGGCGGTGGTGACGGAGCCGCACCGGAGGCGGAGACCGTGAAGCTGGCGGTGGGGAAGACCGGCGAGTTCGACACCGGGGCGGGCGCCCGCGGCGTACCGGGCACCACCTTCCGTGTCACGGTGCGCAGGGCGGCGTATCTCACGGAGGTGGTGGAACCTGTCCTCGGCGGTCGGACCAAGCCGAAGGAAAAGTTCTTCGCGCTGGTCGAACTGCGCATCGAGAACATCGGTGACGCACCCGGCACCCTCCAGCCGCACCAATTTCCCTGGATGTCGGACTCCGGGAGGTATCTCCACTTCGTGGGAAGCTGCTGCCTCCCCGGCCAGAAGTTTTCCCGGCTCAATCTGACCTATCCGCCGCGGCAGTGGGCGCAGGGGACGGCCGTGTACGACGTGCCGGAGAAAGGCGGTCACCTCTTCTACCCGGCCGCCCCCCGCTCCAACGACGGCACGCGGACACCCCTGCTGTCGATCGAGCTGCCCGATGCGTAGGCGTCGGCGGAACGGCGCGGTGGCGCTGGTACTGATGCTCCTCGGCGCCGGAGTCGCATGCGACCGCGACGGCGGTGGCGGGGCGGCGGAGCGGAGTCGTGAGGCGGATCAGGTGCGGACACTGACCCTGAGAGTCGGCGGGACGGGCGAGTTCAGTACCCGTGCCGGTCAGCCGGAAGGCGGTAGGGGTACGACCTTCAAGGTCACCGTCCGGAGCGTGAAGTACTGGACGGAATCGACCGCCCCGGGGTCGACGGACCGGCCGGTCGAGGGCTACTTCCTGCTGGTGGAGCTGCGCGTCGAGAACAGCGGCAGGCTTCCCGGCAACTTCGGGGCCGACCGGCTCGCCTGGGTGGGGGACTCGAGGGAACGCATCCAGGATGCCTCCGCCTGCTGCGTCGACGGCGTGGGGAACTCCGGCTTCTCCGACACGTTCGAGCCCGGGTTCCACCTCACGGGCACCGAGGTCTTCGACGTACCGGACAAGGGCGGACGTCTCGAATACCCCGGTGACTGGCCGAGGCTGACGGAGCGCCCGCTCCTGGTGATCGAGCTGCCCGACAGGTGAGACGGCGACGAGGGCGGGGCGGTGGGC
>NZ_JAAKZY010000017.1 GCF_011045015.1 Streptomyces scabichelini
TCGTTGCTGCGGCTGGGGGAGCGCCGCTACCGGCTGCTGCTGACGGGTCATCACATTCTGTGGGACGGCTGGTCGGTGCCGGTGCTGGTGGAGGAGCTGTTCCGGCTGTATGCGGCCGGGGGTGAGGGGGATGCGGGTCTGCCGGCGGTGACTCCGTACCGGGAGTATCTGGCGTGGCTGGGCCGGCAGGACCGGGAGGCGGCCGGGCAGGCGTGGGCCGCGGCGCTGGAAGGACTCGCCGAGCCGACCCTCGTCGCCCCCGACACCACCCACGATCACAGCCCCGTCCAGGACATGGTCCGTACGGAGATACCCAAGGAACTGGACGAGGCGCTGACGGCGACCGGGCGCCGGTACGGGGTGACGCTGAACACGGTGGTCCAGGGTGTGTGGGGGCTGCTGCTGGCGCGGCAGACCGGCCGGGAGGACGTGGTCTTCGGTGCCACGGTCTCGGGGCGTCCGCCGGAGCTGGAGGGCGTCGAGCGGATGCTCGGCCTGTTCATCAACACGCTGCCGGTACGCGTACGCCTGCGTCCGGAGGAGTCGGTGATCGGGCTGCTGAGGCGGCTCCAGGAGGAGCAGTCGGCGCTGATCCCGCACCACCACTACGGCCTGTCCGACATCCAGCGCAGGACCGGCTTCGGCACCCTCTTCGACACCACCACGGTGCTGACGAACTACCCCCTGGACCCATCGGTCCTCGACACGGTCCTCGGCGACCTCGAAGTGGTCGGCATCGACAACGAGGACGCCACCCACTACCCCCTGCGGATGGCCGTCGTGCCGGACGGGAGCAACCTCGGCCTGCGGTTGGGATACCTGCCGGACCTGTACACGCGCGAGGAGGCACAGAAGATGCTCGACCGCGTCCTGCACCTGCTGGAGACCCTGGCCGCGGACCCCGAGCGCTCGGTGAGCAGCATCGATCTCCTCACCCAGGAGGAGCGTCACCAACTCCTCGTGGAGTGGGGCGGTTACTGAACACGGCCTGGCACTTTCCTGCCACCGTCAGAAGTGGCCATGGATTTCTCTGGCGGCCCGCGGAATTGCGCTGAAAGAATCAATCACACGGCCGCACCACGAAGTTCCGCGAGGCAAGGGAACAAGAACCGGTGCGGTCTAAACGAGGGAACAAAAAGCCAACAAGAAAGGTACGTTGTGAAGGGCCTGAGACGACTGAAGCTCGTTCTGCTGATGCCGATTGTCGCCGTTCTGACCGCGATGGGGGCGACGACGGCGGTGGCCGCCTCGCCCATGACCGGTCACCAGGCCGGCCAGGTGGACGTGCTCGGTGAAGAGGGGGCGTCGGCCCGCCCGGAGAACACCTGGGGACCGTGATCCGCGGCGGCGCGTCGCTCCCCGGCGGGTCGTCAGCTGCGGAGCCAATTCCGCGCGACGGCCAGCACACCGGCCTGGAAGCGACTGCCCGCGTTCAGACGGGTCATCAGGCTGGCCGTCATGCGGCGCACGGTACGTACGGAGACAGCCAGCTTGCGGGCGATCATCTCGTCCGTGAAACCCCGGGCCAGGAGCTCCAGTACGGCACGCTCCTGGGCCGTGAGCCCGTGTGCGTCGCGCGCACGGTCCTCGCCCAGCGGTGAGGCCTGTTCCCATGTCCGCTCGAAGAGGGCCTGAAGGGCGCTGACCACGCCCAGGTCCTCGAGCGCGATCACGGCAGCGTCAGCGACCTGCGGATTCACGGGGACGATCGCCAAAGCGCGGTCATAGATGAGAAGTCGGGTCGGCAGGTGCGGCACCGTCCGCACCTGCCCGCCCTCCTGGGTCAGCCACTGGGCGTACTCCGTGGTGGCACCGTCGTTGCGGACACTGTCCAGGTACACGTAGCGCACTCGCACGCCCCGTTCCAGGACCGCGGAGTCGAGCGGCTTGGCCGCGTCCAGGCTCTCCGTCGGCTGGCCTCCCCCGGGGGCGAAGACGGCGACCTCGGACGTGCACGTCCCGGCCATGGTCCGGATCAGGGACTGGATGGCCTCCATGCCCTCCAGCCGCCGGGTCTGCCCGTGGTGGTCGGCCGCGTCGGTCTCGGCGTACTCGGCGAGCAGCTGGAAGATCACCTGACGGCTGGTGGCGATCTCCTTCTGGCGGCGCATCAGCTCCTCTTCCTGCCGGTCGAGGAACGAGATGAGGCTGCGTCTTATACGGGCGATCCTGCTTTTGGACGTCTCGTCTCCCGGACCCAGGGAAGCGAGGTGGATCAGTTTGTTGAAAGCTGCGGACACCCTTTCAGGAGGCCAGCCGAGAGTGTCGGAAAGAGCGGCCACGCTGAGATTCGGTTTTTCCAGCAGCACTTCGTAAACGAATTCTTCGTCCTGGCCCATTTCCAGGCTTTTCGACATGACGTTCCCCCTGTTGCTCTGGTCCCGCACGCGTCCGCGTGGCGTGCCGACCGGTTATTCTGCTCGACGCAGAGCGGGCAGAATGGGAATTACCTGGCCCCCTTCGGCTCGGCCGCCGTGCGTGGTGTGCCGCTCTCGGAGTCGGGCGGCAGCACCCAGCCGCGGTTCGCCGCCAGCACCCCCGCCTGGAAGCGGCTGCGGGCGCCGAGGCGGCTCATGAGCCCCGAGGTGAGGCGCCGGCCGGTGCGCACCGACACGCCGAGCTTGCGCGCGATCACCTCGTCGGTGTTGCCCGCGCAGAGCAGTTCGAGCAGGGTGCGCTCCTGGTCGGTGAACTCGTCCCGGTCGTCGTCCGTCGCGGAGCCCAGTGGCGTGGCCTGCTCCCAGACCTTGTCGAAGAGGGTCAGGAGAGCCGTGACGGCGCCCGTGCCCTGGATCGCCACGGCCTCCGCGTCCGGCTGTGCCGGGTCGATGGGCACGATGGCCGAGTAGCGGTCGAAGATGGTCACCGGGGGCGGCAGGTGCCGTGCCGTACGTACCTGTCCGCCCCGGGCGGTCAGCCGGTCGGCGTACCGGACGGTTGCCGCGTCGCGGCACGCCCCGTCGGGATAGACGCGGCGGACGTCGACCCTGCGGGCCAGCATCGTCGTGTCGAGCCGCTCGGCGGCCTCCAGACGCTCGGCCGACCGGCAGTCGTTGACCTCCAGCGTCGCGATCTCCACCTCGCAGGCCGCCGCGAACTGGTCGATCCTGTCCTGCACCGCCTCCGGGCCCGGCAGCCGTACGACGTCGGGGCGGTCCTCCGGAGCGCTGTACGCGGCGATCACCTGGGTGACCGCGGTACTGCTGGTGGCCACTCGTCTGCGGTGGTCGAGCAGGGCGGCCTCCTCGTCGAGGAGCAATGCGGCCAGGGCCAGTTCGGGCCGCACGAGGACCGGTCGGCCGGGGCTTTCCGGGGGCAGTTGCACGAGCGAGCGCCGGGTCAGACGGTCGATCGCGGCGGTGACTCTGCCGGTGGGCCAGCCCAGGTGCGCGGCGAGTTCGGTCACGCTCATATGGGCGTTCGTCAGCATGGCCCGGTACGCGGACTCCTCGTCCGGGTGTAAGCCGAGAGTGTTGGTGAACACCGGCGTCTCCAAACTGGCCCCGCGTGCTGGCCTTGTCGCTCACTGGTCTGCTGTGGGGGGCGTGCGTGACGGCGAGCGCCGGTGATTCCCCCTCCTGTGCCAGTTGTAGATCAATCGTGGATCAGTCGTAGATCTCTTGTGGATTGTAAAACAGTTAGTCTGATCATGTGACCTTAGATTTACAAATGCAACATTCCGTAAAATGATCCCTTAGAGAAATAAACTGCCCTTTTACGGGCCGGTCGATATGACGTCCGGGTCGGTGGCGGGAACGCGCCAGGCCAGGTCGGCGCCCACAGCGGCGGCAGCCCGGCCGAGTGCGGTGGCGGAAACGGGTGTGTCGACACAGAAGCCGGCCAGCGCGGTGGCCCCGGAGGCGTCCCGGGAGACCTGCATGGCGGCGATGTTGACGCCTTCCGCGGCGAACTCGCCGCCGATCACGCCGACAGACCCCGGGCGGTCCGGGTAACGCAGGAAGGAGAGGTCGCCCGACAGCGGCAGCTCCAGCTCGTGCCCGAGCGCCTCGACCAGCTTCTCCTGGAGGCGGACCCCGGCGAGTGTGCCGGTGACCGTGACGACGCGGCCGTCGGGGAAGATGCCCCGCAGGGTGACGGCGGAACGCTGGGTGCCGCCGTCCTGTGAGGTGGTGAGCCGCGAGGTCAGACCACGCTCCCTGGCGACCAGCGGGGCGTTCACATGACTCACCGCGCTCGTGGCGGTCCGTTCCAGCACGCCTTTGAGGGCGGCGAGTTCCAGCGCCCCGGCGGGCAGTCCGGCGATCTCGCCCTGCGGCAGGATCTCGAGCTGGACGGGGACTCCGTCGGCGGCTCGGGTGAAGACCTGGCCGAGCCGCTCGGTCAGCGGCAGCCACGGACCCAACGCCTCCGGCACCGGGCCGCCCTGGACGTTGACGGCGTCGGGCACGTGGCCGCCCGCGAGCGCGAGGCGTACCGAGCGGGCCGCGGCGACACCCGCCTTCTCCTGGGCCTCGTCGGTGGAAGCGCCCAAGTGGGGTGTGACCACCACGTTGTCGAGCGCGAACAGGGGCGAGTCGGTGCATGGCTCACTCGCGTACACGTCGAGTGCGGCGCCCGCGACGCGGCCCTCCTTGAGCGCCGCGTACAGCTCGTTCTCGTCCACGATGCCGCCGCGGGCCGCGTTCACGATGCGCACGGTCGGCTTCACCTTGCGCAGGGCGTCGAAACCGATCAGGCCCGTTGTCTCCGGGGTGCGCGGCAGATGGACGGTGAGGAAGTCGCACCGGGCGAGGACTTCGTCGAGGGAGAGCAGTCGCACCCCGGTGGCGGCCGCGTGGGCGGCGGACACGAACGGGTCGTAAGCCACCACGTCCATCCCGAAGGCGGCCATGCGCCGGGCGACGAGGCTGCCGATGCGGCCGAGGCCGACGACACCGAGGACCTTGCCGCTCAGCTCCACACCGGACCAACGGCCGCGCTGCCAGGAACCGTTCTTCAGCGCGGCGTCCGCCTGCGGGATGTTGCGCGCGGCGGCGAGCAGCAGACCTACGGCGAATTCCGCGGCGCTGGTCACGTTGGAGGCCGGTGCGTTGGCGACGAGGACACCGGCTTCGGTGGCGGCCGGGATGTCGACGTTGTCCAGGCCGACCCCGGCCCTGGCGATGACCTTCAGGCGAGGGGCGGCGGCGATCGCCTCCCGGTCCATCCGGGTGGCGCTGCGCACCAGCACGGCGTCGGCGTCCGAGAGGGCGGGCAGCAGGCCGGCGCGGTCGGAGCCGTCGACGTGGCGCACGTCGATGTCGGCGCCGAGGGCCTCGACGGTGGCCGGGGAGAGTTCCTCGGCGATCAGGACGACGGGATGACGGGTCACGGGATGACGGGTGACGGGATGACGGGTCACGGAAGCTGCCCTCTCTGCGAAGGCCGGGCGGGCCCGCCCGGCGGGAAGTCGGTACGAGACGCTCGCCGGGCGCGAGCGCACCACGGCGTGGTCCGAAGCCGGAACGGGGGCAGCGGGGCCAGGACCGGTGAGGTGGCGTACCGGCCCTGGCCCCGCTGAGGGGATGGAATCGGGGTGTGGTCAGTCCGACATGGCGACCAGGACCCGCCGCGGCCCGGTGAACGGGCGGCGGCCGTGCCCGACCAGCAGGTTGTCGATGACCAGCAGATCGCCCTCGTGCCAGTCGACGTCCACCGCGTGCTCCAGGCCCCGGTCGCGCACCTGGAGCACATACGCGTCCGGGATCGGGCTGCCGTCCGCGAAGGTCACGTACTGAGGCAGCTCGTCCGGCGGCATGATCTGGGCCAGGGCCTTGGCCGTCTCGTCACCGAGTGAGGCCGGGTGCCACTGGTCGGACTGGTTGAACCAGACCTCGGCCCCGGTGTGCGGGTGGCGGACGGTGGCGTGACGCACCTGGCTGATCTTCAGGCTGTTGTCCGGCCCCCAGCTCCAGTCGGCCTGCGCCTCTTTGAGGAAGGCGTCGACCTCGCCGCGGTCATCCGTCTCGAAGGTGTCCTGCCAGCTCTTGCCGAGCCCTCTGCCGCCGTGCAGGTTCTGCGTGTAGCGCACGCCGCCCGCGAAGGCCTCGCGCACCTCGTCGTCCAGGGACTCCAGCCACAGGGCCGCGTCCACGACCGGGGTGGCGCCGCCGGTCGCGGGCGCGACCGCGCAGTAGAAGGCGAGGCGGGTGGGCCACGCGTGGGCGTACGACATCTCGTTGTGCATCGAGATGGTGTACTCCTGCGGGTACTCCGTGGAGGTGTACACGTTCGAACCCACCTTGGTGCGCGGCGAGTTGCCGTGCACATAGGCGAGGCGGCGCGGCAGCAGGCGGTCGAGCACCGGGTCGAGGCCGTCGGCGGGCACCTTGAACCCGCGGAAGACCACGGCCTTCTCCCGGACGAGCAGTGCGTCCAGGCCTGCGGAGTCGTCGGCGGAGTCCAGATACTCGACGAGTGCCTCGGGGGTGGCCTCGGCGCCGATGTGACCCGGCGTCACCTCGAACGGCGCCCAGCCGTTGCGGTCGCTCATGGATCGGTTCCTCTCGTGTGGGGCGCGTGGATCAGCCGGTGGTCGGCGGGGCGAGCCGGGACAGGTAGGCGTTGTAGCGGAACACGACACCGTCGCCCTGGCTGGAAGCGGCATACAGCGAGCCGTCACTGCCGGTGGCCAGCTGGTCGACCGTGTTGCCCTTGGTGAGCGAGGTGTCGGCCTGCCAGGCGGTGCCGGTCCAGCGGTTCAGCTTCGGGTGGCTGCCGAACGACCTGACACCGACGTAGACCTGACCGCCGTAGGAGCTGAACGACACCGCGGCCTGGGGTGCGGCGGAGATGTCATGGCGCGTCCAGGTCTTTCCGTCCCAGTGGCTCATCTGCTCGCCGGAGTTGATCCACACGTCGTTCGGCCCGTTGCTGAACACCTCGCGCAGGGAGTCCATGTTGGAGGTCCCGGTGAGGGGCACCTCGCGCCAGGTGGTGCCGTCATAGTGCATGGCGAGTGGCTGGTCGTCGCCGTGTCCAACGGCCCAGATGTCGTTCTCGTTCCGTACATCGAGGGCGACCAGGTTGCCCTCCATATCAGCGAACTTGGTGGTCTTCCAGCTCTGGCCGTCCCAGTGGCTGACCGCGGGGACCCACTTGGTCGGGGCGCCGGCGACCCGGACACTGCCCGCGCCCCACACGCTGTTCCTGCCGACCGCCTCGGCGTCATAGAGTTCCAGGCTCTTGGGATCGGGGTTGAGGTTCGCGGACCACGTGCTGCCGTTGTAGTGGTGGATGCGGTTACTGCCGTTGGACGCCCACCTGGTGCCGATGACCCACAGGTCATCGGTGGCGGTGCCGGCCATGGTGTCGACCGCGGCCTCGGCGGGCGGGGTCAGCTCCTTGTACGTGGTGCCGGTCTTCTGCCACAGCCTCACGGTGGGCGTGCACTCGGAGGCGTCGAAGCAGATGCTCTCGCTCCTGGCGAAGAGGTTCTGGCCGCTGACGGGCAGGACCGAGACCTTCTGGGTGGTGATCGGCACGGTCAGCGATTCCCAGGACGTCGCGGCGCTCGCGGGCGACGCGACGAGTCCGACGCCGACAACCGCGGCCGCGGCCGCGGCGAGGACCGTGGCGGCGCGCCACTTGTGGAAGACGCTCTCGGTCATGTGTGCTCCCATGTCGTTTCCGGCGGAGTTGCGTACGGTCGTGATGTGTCGTGTCACGGCAGGAAGCCCTCGACTTCCACACCGAGTCCCTGGACGCGGGCGGCGGCGAGGACGGAATCGGCCAGGGCGATGTCCAGGACACCGAGCCCGAACGGCGCGTAGACGACCGTGCGGTCCCGCTCCGGGGTGAACGCGCCGTCGGCGCCTTCGTCGAGGAGCAGCCGACCGATCGTCGGATCGATGAACTCGCGGTGGCCCGCCGCCCGCACGGCCAGGTCGAGCGAGGTGCGCTCGCGGACCGCGTGATCGACGTCGTCGACGATGTTGTGCGCGTCGAGCAGTGACTCGGGCAGCAGGTCGCGCAGTGAGATGTGCAGCACGACCGTGCCCGGCACGGCCGCCTTCAGGTCCAGGTGAGGTTCGACGGCGGACGTGGCGATGGAGACCAGGCCGTGCGCCGCGAGCGCCCGCTCCGCGCTGTCGAGCACGACCACCTCGGCTCCCGGGAGCACCATGGCGGCCCGGGCGGCGAACTCGGTGGCCCGCCGCGGCGAACTGTCGTACAGCGACAGCGTCTTCAGACCGGGCAGTGCCGCCCGCACATGGCGCAGGATCTCCAGGTTGATGACTCCGCAGCCGATCAGCGCAAGGCCGTCCGGGCGACGGTCGCGGGTGAGCAGCTCGGCGGCGAGCGCGGCGCTGGCGGCGGTGCGCGTGGCGGAGATGAGCGAGCCCTCGACCAGGGCCTCGGGCCGGCCGGTCGCCAGCGAGTTGAGGATGATCGCTGCGCTGGCCCGCTCGATGCCCCGCTCGATGTTGGCCGGGAAGGACGCGATCCACTTCATGCCCGCGGCCGGCTGCTGCCCGCCCCGGTAGGCGGGCAGGCCGATGATGCGGTTGCGCGGCTGCCCGGGGAAGCGGAGGAACACGGAGTGCGGCACCGCGGTGTCGCCCTGCGCATGGATGCGATAGGTGTCGGCCACGGTCCGGATGTTGTCGAGTTCACGGCCGTCGAGGATCTGCGCGACCTCCGAGTGCCGCAGGATGAGCATGACGGGATTCAGTCCTTCCACAGGTGCGCGACGGCGCGGGAACACAGCCGGCGCCGACGCGTCGGAACGGAACGTGTCGAGGTCGAGAGCGCGATCACTGCCACGCGGCCCGGGAGGCGGAGACAGCCGGACCGGGGGTCTCCCTCAAGCACCGGAATTCCCCGCACGGATCACCGGGCACGACGGTCACCTCCCGCTCGATCCTGCGGGGAGCCCCTATCAAGGGCCTATACCGCCGGTATGCCGTCGTCTTCCGGCGCGGCGACCGTGAGGACGGTGCGGCGGCCGCCCCAGCTGTCCGGGACACCCCGCCCGCCAATGTCCTTCGAATATTGCTCCCGGATTGAACGGCTAGAGACGACCACGGTGGCCTTGTGGGAACAGCGGCGACGAGGTTTCTTGGCCGGCCGCAATTCCGGACTCGTCACATCACCACAAACTGGGGAGACTTGTGAGACGTACGAATGGTGCAACTCGCCTGCTGCTTTCGGCGGCACTGATGGCGACGGTGGTCGGTACCGCGGCGCCCACCGCCACCGCCGCTGCCAGCGCCACCGCCGCTGAACGGGCGGCCTGCGTGTGGACACCGGCCATCCTGCCGCTGCCCACCGGAGCGCTTACCGGGGACGTGGTCGCGACTGACGGAAGTGGTGGTTACGCGGGCACGATTTCGTACGGCGCGGATTCCGAAGAGGGCGGTCGCGCCGTGCTGTGGAAGAACGGAAAATTCACCGACTACGGCAACCTGGCCGATCCCGAATACCAGAACTGGATCACCGTCGACGGGGTGAACGACGCCGGGACGGTCGTCGGAGCCGCCTACCGGCAGGATGACGGATTGCCGACCGCCCTCCGCTCGCGCAACGGCAAGATGGAGCGCCTGCCCGAACTGCCCGGTGCCGACGCTTCCGTGGCGGAAGGCATCAACGACCACGGGGACATCGTCGGCGCCGTCGAGGCGACGGTCGACGGCGAGTGGTACTACCACCCGGTCATCTGGCCTGCCGACAAGCCCGGAACAGTGGTGAAGCTGACCGGTCTGCCCGACGGGGAGGCTTTTGCCACCGGTATCGACCAGGACGGCACCGTGCTGGTAGAGGTGGACAACGGCTTCGGCCGAGTGCCGTATCTGTGGAAGGACGGCGAGGCGCGCCCACTGTCCCTCCCCGATGGGGCTTATGACGTCATCGCGCGCGGAATATCGAACGGCCGTGTAATCGGCCAGGTCTCCTACGATTCGATGGAGTCGCGAAGCGTGCTGTGGGATCGCGACGGCAAACCGCGCGTCATGGCGCGGGGCGACGATGTCCAGGGCATCAACCGTGACGGTCAGATCGTCGGTCGCACTGATGATCCCAGCTGGCGGGAACACGGTGTGTGGCAGCTGACGACACTCGGTTCCACGTTGAGCTACGGCCCCAACCGCGGGCTCGAACTCGCTGTTTCCAGTGACGACGGCACGATCGCCGGCCGGAGCTGGACGTTCCCTGGCGGCCGCGACGAGCCGACCGTCTGGACCTGCCGCTGACTGACTTCGTAGGCCGCGCCCAGGTCCTCCTGGGCGCAGCCTCCCGGTCGGCTTCGGACGGGCGGGGCTGTCGGGTGAGTTGGTGCGGGCGGGTTCCAGTAGGCGCTGGTCGCCGCTGTACGCCTACCCCGGGAGACGGCCCCGTGCGCGCGATAGCGGAGCAGCGCAGCGTGCGGGGAGGCGTTGGACAACGTCGTGGTGAACCGTTGGCCAACGCCATATGATCACTGATCAATCAAAGACTCCCGGGGGGGGACGTCCATGCGCACAACCGCGCGCCTTGCCCTGCTCGGCACCAGCCTCGCGCTGGTCGCCACGGCAATCGGTGCCACTGCCGCCCAGGCGGAGGACGGTGGCACGGGCAACATCACGATCGACAAGGTCGTCGTCAACGGCGGCAAGCCGGTCGTGGTCGGTACGACAAAGGTGGTGTCCGCCAAAGTCTCCGTCACCGCGTCGGACGATTCGGGCATCGCCAAGACCACGTACATCAGCGCCTTCGGACCGACTCCCAACTACGCGCAAATCTGGGAGGATGACGGCGACATCACGTGCGTCAAGGCGAGCGCCACCACGTCGACCTGCACGGGCACGCTGACGTTCGACCCGCAGGCGTCGACCGGCTTCGTCGGCAACAGCGCGGCGGCCACCTGGAACCTCGGCACGCTGGTCTCCGCCAACGACTACGACTACTTCCACCGGGACGCGGCCACCAGGTTCAAGGTGCAGCGCTACTCGCGGCTCACCACCAACGCCTCGCCCGAGCCCGTCAAGAAGGGCAAGACCATCACGGTCACCGGTCTGCTGTCCCGGGCCAACTGGGACACCAACAAGTACATGGGGTACACCCAGCAGAAGGTGACACTCCAGTACCGCAAGAAGACCTCCAGCACGTACACCGACGTCAAGACGGTCACGTCGTCCTCGACGGGCTCCTTGAAAACGACGGTCACCGCGTCCGTGGACGGCTACTTCCGCTACAAGTTCGCCGGCACCTCGACCACTCCGGCCGTGACCTCCACCAGCGACTTCGTGGACGTCCGATAGCCACGTACTGCACGTACTGCACGGTCGATGTCGACGGCCATGTCGCGAACAATCAGCTCACCACGCCGGTTCGCCCCCACGGGGAGTACGTGCGCAGGACTGGACCTTTGCCGCACTGTCCGCCATGATGACGCCGCCATGACAAATCCGTCTCCTGGATGGTGACCGTGCGCGGATCCTTAGTCAGGGCTACGTTGGCCGCCGTCTTCCTGCTGGTGCCCCTGGCGCCCGCCCCCGCGGCCGCACAGGATCCGGCCCCCGAGACCGCCACTCCATCCGAAAAGTCCGCGTCTGCCGCGTCTGCCGCGTCTGCCGCGTCCGCTGCGGCCGACTGGACGGCACCGCTCAGCACGCGAGGCCGCTGGATCGTCGACGCGGACGGAGACCGCTTCAAGCTGCGGTCCGGCAACTGGCATGGTGCCAGCGGCACTTGGAACGGTTCAGGAAGCGCGGACGAGGACGCCAACCACCACGCGGGCGAGAACTCCGGCCGGATCCCGCTCGGCCTGGACCGCGCGCCCATGGCCGAGATCATCGCCGGTTTCCGGGAGATCGGGATCAACAGCATCCGGCTGCCCTTCTCCAACGAGATGATCCACGACAGCGTCCCCGTCAAGGACGACGCCGTAGCCGCCAACCCCTCCCTACGCGGCAAGACGCCACTCCAGGTATACGACGCCGTCGTCCGCGAACTCACCGCCGCCGGCCTCGCCGTGATCCTCAACAACCACACCAACATCACCCGCTGGTGCTGCGGAGTCGACGGCAACGAACGCTGGAACGCGAGCCGGTCCACCCAGACCTGGGAGAACGACTGGCTCTTCATGGCCCGCCGCTACAAGGACAACAAGCGCGTCGTCGGCGCCGACCTCTACAACGAGGTGCGCCGCGACATCTGGAACGACCCCAACTGGGGCATCGGTGACAACCACGACTGGTTCACCGCCTCGCAGCGCGTGGGCGACCGCATCCTGACGGAGGCCAACCGGGATCTGCTGATCATCGTCGAGGGCATCAACTGGACCGGCATCCCCGTCGACGGCCTGCCGCACGAGCGTCCCACCCTGGAACCCGTACGCCGCCTCTCGCACACGCTCGTCGACTCCGGCAAGCTCGTGTACTCCGCCCACTTCTACGACTACACCGGCCCCAACCACAGCGGCGCCACCGGAACGGGCGAGACCACCGACCCCCGCTACCGCGACCTGACCCCCACCGAACTGATCGACGTACTGAACCGCCAGGCGTTCTTCGTCACCGGCGAGCAGGACCGGCACTTCACCGCCCCCGTCTGGATCAGCGAGTTCGGTGTCGGGGGCCGCGCGGAGACCGGCGCCCGGCAGCGCGCCTGGTTCCAGAACTTCGTCGACCACCTGATCCGCACCGACGCCGACTTCGCGTACTGGCCACTCGTCGGCTGGCACGAGAACCGCACCGGCAACGGCTGGGCCCTGCTGCACTGGGACGCGGCGGGCAACCGTATGGGCCCGTACGACGGTGATGACTGGCGTGCCACCGCCTGGCGGCGGCTCATCGGGGCCCAGGGCCGCACCGGCCGCATAGCCCCGGTGACGGACTGGTCGATGCTCAGCCCCGACCACGGCGACTTCGTCCAGTCGCGGCGGATGCGTGCCCTGCCCGACTGGGACTCCGGAGCCCGCAAAGCCGTCTGCCCCGACGGCCAGCGCCTCCTCGGCCTCAGCCACACCGGCAACCGCGGCCTGTGCTCGGACGTGTCCGCCGGTCCCGTGTGGGGCCCGGCCGCCGGACACAAGGTGGTCGTCGACGAGCGGTACGTCGCACCGGGCCGGGACTGGGCGACCGGATACACCAAACTCCAGTGCCCGGACGGCCACTTCCTGACCGGCTACAGCGTCCGTGGCGCCGCCGTCTCCGCCGTCCTGTGCGCAGCCGCAGCGCCCGGCTCGATCGTCGGCACGAGCGGCCGCACCGTCTGGTTCGACCGCGGCGACAACAGGGGCTCGGCCCCCAAGGGCGGCGACTTCGCGGCCGGCCACTACAAGGGCCAGTGCGCGGACGACGAGTACGCGGCCGGGATCGCCCTCACGGGCCGGGTGGGTTCCTCGCGCACCCCCGACGCGCTGTACTGCCGACAGCGGAGCTGATCCGCTGCACACCTCGCCTCATGCCTTGATGATCTCGCCCGGACGGCATGTCCGTCCCTCGGCCGGACAGCCGATTCGGCGCGGCGCAGCTCGGCCATTCGGCCGACCCGCCGGTCGGCCGTTCTTCTCTACCCTTCGACCGTGAACACCAAAACACCGTTCCCCGCAGGGCGTGCTCGGGCCCGGCGTCTCCAACTGAACCTGCCGATCGTCTCGTTGGCGACCTACGCCGGCCTCGCCCTGCTGTGGCTGCTCGACCTGTGGAACTGGTCGGCATGGCACGCCCCGGCCGCGGCCGCGGGCACGGACTCCGAGTTGGACCGGCTCGGTCTCGTGCCCCTGTGCAGTGGGCTCGTGGCGGCCCTGATCCTGCTCCTGCCCGCCCGCTGGATACGTCTGGACGTCCGGGCCTGGATCACCGGCCTCCTCTCACTGGCCCTGACCGTCTTCGCTGTCACGACCCACCTGCTGCCGGAGGAGTGGAGCTTCCTCGAGCTCGCCTGCATGCTGATCCTGCTGGTGCGCGTCTGCCGTACGACGACGCCACCCGCCGTCGTGGTGGCGCTGGTCGTGACGCTCGGCGCCGCGGTGATCGTCCTTCCCTACCGGTGGTGGGGCGACCCGCTCTGGCCGGGCAACTTCGCCATGTTCTTGACGTTGGCCGCCGGCGGGGCGGTCGCGCTGGGCTGCTATCTGCGGTCGCTGGACGCCCGCCGCGCCCGCGCGATCGTCGCCGTGCGTGACGGCGAGCGGATGGAACTGGCCCGGGATCTGCACGACTTCATCGCCCACCACGTCACGGGGATCGTGGTCCAGGCGGACGCCGCCCGCACCGTACTGCCCATCGCCCCCGACCAGATCGACCCGATCCTCGAGAACATCCGCAAGGCCGGAATGGAGACGCTGGACTCGATGCGCCGTCTGGTGCGCGTGCTGCGCGAGGAGGAGAACCGCACGCTGCGGCCCGGCGAACTCGTCCCCCAACTCGCCAGGATGGTCTCCGACTTCTCCTCGGGCGGCGAGCAGGACGCGAGCCTGCACCTCGGGACGGCGGCCCGCGCCACGAAACTCGCGCCCGAGGTGGAGACCTCCGTGCAGCGCGTCGTGCAGGAGGCGCTGACCAACGTGCGCCGGCACGCCCCCGGTGCCACGGTCGCGGTCCGCGTCGACGCCGAGGACGAGCGGCTGCGGGTGGAGGTACGCAACTCCGCCCCCCGCGAACGGTCCACCGTCCCGGCCGGGGGGCGAGGCGGGTTCGGCATCGTCGGCCTGCGCGAACGCGTCGAAGCGGTCGAGGGCACGCTGGAGACGGGGAGCACGGCGGACGGCGGCTGGCGGGTCACCGCCGTCTTCCCCGTACTGGGCACCGCTGTGGAAGGATCACCGGCGTGAGCACCTCCGCGACCAGGGTCCTGATAGCCGACGACCAGGAGATGGTGCGCACCGGATTCCGCCTGATCCTGAACACTCAGCCCGGCATCGAGGTCGTCGGCGAGGCGGAGGACGGCGCCGAGTGCGTGGAAATGGCCCGTCGGCTGCGGCCCGACGTCTGCCTGGTCGACATCCGGATGCCGAAGCTGGACGGCCTGGACGTCACCCGGGCGCTGGCCGGCCCCGGAGTGCTGGACCCGCTGCGGGTCGTGGTGGTGACCACGTTCGACCAGGACGACTACGTCCACACCGCGCTGACCAACGGCGCCTGCGGCTTCCTGCTCAAGGACGCCGGTTCCGCGCTGCTCATCGAGGCGGTACGAGCCGCGGCGCGAGGCGACGCACTGGTCTCGCCCGCCGTGACCCTGCGCCTGCTGGAGCAACTGCAGGACCGGCGGCCGTCTTCGGTGGACGGCGGTGGCGCGGAGCCCCACCCGCTGACCGACCGTGAGATGGATGTCGTACGCCTCGTGGCGGTCGGCCGGACCAACCAGGAGATCCGCGCGGAACTGGTCCTGTCCCTGTCCACGGTGAAGACGCACCTCACGAACATCCAGACCAAACTGGGTGTGCGCAACCGCGTCGAGATCGCCGCCTGGGCCTGGGAGAACGGCGCGGTCCGACCCACCCGCTGAGGCCTGGCGGGTTTGCCCGTGACCGCGGCCGGGCGGTTTGATCAGCCGTGTACGCTGACGGCCATGGTGCGCCCGTTACTGCCGCAACCGTGGATGCACAGGGCCTACGACCTGGCACTCGCGGTGCTGGTGGCCTACACGACGTTGTTCTACGACACGGGCTACGACCAACTCATCGGGGTCTCCATGGCGTTGGCCGTGGTGTTCCGCCGTCGTGCTCCTCTGACCGTCATGGCGGTCGTCGCCGCCCTCGCCCTGACGCAGTATGTGCTGGCTGCTCTGGCCGAGCCGTTGGCGGGCGACCTCACCGGATACGACATCGCCCTCCTCATCGCGATGGTGACGGTGGTGATCCATGCCGAGGAGACGTGGAAGGTGTACGCCGCCGGTGGCATGGTCGTCGTGGGCAACGTGCTGGCCTTCGGCGGGATCTCCTCCCTCAGCTCGGCGGCCGACTGGGACGAGTTCAACGAGAACCTGACCTTCACCGGCGTCTGCGCGGCGGTGTGGCTGACCGCGTACGTGATGCGGACCCGTCGGCTGTTGGTGGCGGCATTGGAGGAGCGTGCCGCCGGCGCAGAGCGGGAGCGTGCCCACCTCATCCGGCTGGCCGCCGTCGAAGAACGCGCGGCGATCGCCCGTGAGCTGCACGACGTGGTGGCACACAGCCTGGCCGTGATGATCATCCAGGCGGACGGGGCCAGATACGCGATCGCCGCGGATCAGGACAAGGCCACCAAGGCGATGCAGGCGGTCGCGGGCACCGGCCGGGACGCGCTCGAGGACATGCGCAGCATCGTGGAGGTGCTGCGCGGTACGAAGAAGTCCGGCACCGACGGTGACGGCGGCGGTGAGGGCGCCGACGACCGCCGCCGGGTCGGGCTGGCCCATCTGGAACCGCTGGTGGAGCGGGCCCGCGCCGCCGGACTCCGAGTGGACCTGCGCGTGGACGGTGAGCCGCAGGGGCTCTCGACCGCCGAAGAGCTGACCCTCTTCCGGATCGCCCAGGAGAGCATGACCAACGCGTTGCGGCACGCCGGACCCGAGGCCCACGTCACCGTCACGCTGGAGTTCCGCGACGGCACCGCCGTGCTGGAGGTCATCGACGACGGGGCCGGGAAGCTGGCCGGCTCCGCTCCAGTGCTGCCCGGGTCGGGTGGCAACGGCCTGGTGGGCATGCGGGAGCGGGTCGATGTGCACGGCGGCCGGTTCACCGCGGGCCCCCGGCTCGGCCCGGGGTGGCAGATCAAGGTCGAACTTCCGGCGAGGGCGGCGGAACGAGCGGCGGTATGAACGGCGGCGTGAGCGGCGGGATGAACGGTTCGGATGCCGCGGCGAAGCCGATCCGGGTGCTGGTCGTGGACGACCAGCCGCTGGTACGCGCCGGTTTCGCCATGGTGCTGGACGCACAGCCCGACATCGAGGTCGTCGGAGAGGCGGGGGACGGGGCGGAGGCGCTGGCGCTGCTGGAGCGGACCACGGCCGATGTCGTCGTCATGGACATCCGTATGCCCGTCATGGACGGCGTGGAGGCCACCGAGCGGATCGGCGAGCGCCCGAACCCGCCCAAGATCCTCGTCCTCACCACGTTCGACACCGACAACGACGCGTTCGCCGCGCTCCAGGCCGGCGCGAGCGGCTATCTGCTCAAGGACGTGCCGCCCGAGGACTTCCTCGCCGCGATCCGCGTGGTGGCGGCGGGCGACTCCGTCGTGGCCCCCCGGGTGACCCGTCGGCTGCTCGAACGGTTCGCCGGACAACTGGTACCCGCCCCGGAGCAGCAGCAGGAGGACGACCGGCTCGCCGTCCTGACCGAGCGGGAGCGGGACGTGCTGGAACTGGTCGGCCACGGGCTGTCCAACTCCGAGATCGCCGCTCGCCTGTACGTCGCGGAGACGACCGTGAAGACGCACCTCGGGCGGATCCTCACCAAGCTGGAGCTGCGCGACCGGGTGCAGGCCGTGGTGCTGGCCTACCAGACCGGGCTGGTCCGGCCGGCCGGCTGATCCTTCCGCCCCTGCCCGAGGGGTCCTCCCGGTGTAGGACGCGGTCGCGCATCGGCGTACGACCCGGGTCGTACGAGCGGCTGCCCGGGGGTCGTATCCCGATCGGATGTGCGTCAAAGCCGCCCCCGCAAGGATTGTTGACGAAACGAAAGCACGTTTCACCGACAATTCTCCGGGGGCTTCCGATGGTTATCACCGTTCAGAGCGACAGCCGCAGCAAGAAAGCGCTGGTATTCGGGATCTCCCTCGCGGTCGTGGTGATGGCGGCCGTGGGAATCGGCGGCGCCTATTGGTGGCAGCAGCGCGATGAACCGAGCCAGGCATCGGCGGCCGACTGCGCTCTGGCCCAGAAGATCATCGACGAGGCGCAGGAGCTTCCCGAGGACAAGGCCGCGGTCGCGAAGTGGCGGAAGGCAACCCGTGACCTGCGCATCTCGGAGATGAAGGACGGCTACCTCGGGCTGCGGATCGCCACGTACGAGCAGTGGGCCGCCGACCGTGCGACGGGTACGGCCGAGGCACCGACGGACCAGGAACTGGCCGACATGACGAAGACGGCCAATTCGCACTGCACCGAGGCCGAACGCACCCTCGTGATCCCGCCGATCGCGTCCTGACGCATTTCACGCACACGCCCAGACATCCGAAACAGCCGCACAGTGGCAGTCGCACAGGGGAATCAGACCATGGGAATCCGCGCCGTCGCGCACAGAACTGAAAGCACTTCCCGCCACGCCGGCGATGACACCGCCGTCGGCGCGGAGGGCCTCGTCAAGGTCTACGGCGATGGCGACACCGGCGTACGAGCCCTGGACGGGGTGACCGTCGGCTTCGCACGCGCCTGCTTCACCGCCATCATGGGCCCCTCGGGTTCCGGCAAGTCCACCCTCATGCACTGCCTGGCCGGCCTCGAAACCGCCACCTCCGGGCGGGTGCTGATCGACGGTACGGACCTCACCGGCCTGTCCGAACGGGCGCTGACCACCGTACGGCGCGACCGGATCGGCTTTGTCTTCCAGTCGTTCAACCTGCTGCCGCAGCTGACCGCGAGGCAGAACATCACCCTGCCGCTCGACCTGGCCGGCCGACCCGTCGACCAGGAGCTGCTCGACCACCTCATCGGCGTCCTCGGGATCGGCGGCCGGATGACCCACCGGCCCGGTGAGCTGTCCGGCGGCCAGCAGCAGCGGGTCGCGCTGGCCCGCGCCCTGGTGGCACGGCCCGCCGTGGTCTTCGCCGACGAGCCCACCGGCAATCTCGACTCCCGCTCCGGCGCCGACGTGCTGGGCTTCCTGCGGGAGTCGGCGCGCGCCCTCGGGCAGACGGTCGTCATGGTGACCCACGACCCGGGCGCCGCCGCCTACGCCGACCGCGTCGTCGTCCTCGCCGACGGCCGCATCGTCGAGGACCTGGACACCCCCAGCCCGGCGTCGGTCACCCGCGCGCTGCAGAACCTGGCGGGCACCCGATGAGCCGGGAACCGCAGCCGAGTACGGTCCCGGGACCGCGTCCGGGACCGCTGGCCGCCGTGCTGCGCACCCAGCTCGCCGGGGCGCTGGCCCGGCCCGGCCGACTCCTCATGACCGGACTGTCGGTGCTCGTCGCCGCGTTCGTCGTGTTCGGCACCGTGATGGCCCAGCAGATCACCGAACAGACCACCGTCGACCGGTTCCGCGGCACCCCCGAGGCCGCCGACCTGGTCGTGCTGGGCGACGACGACGTCATCACCGACGCGCAGCTCAAGGCCGTCCAGGCGGTACCGGGAGTGGCCGAGGTCGCCACCCGTACGGAGAACGGGGTGTCACTCGCCGAGGTCTCCCGACGCTATCTGGAACTTCAGGGCGACCCCGGCAGCGGACCGCTGTCCCGGGTGCGGCTCGTGACGGGCGGCTACCCGGACGGTCCCCTCGAACTGGCCGTGAACCGGCAGGCCGCGCAGCGACTGGACATCGAGCCCGGCGAGCGGGTCGGCCTGCTCGTCCCGGTGGGCGGGGACGCCGAGGAGACCGGCGAGACCGGCGAGACCGGCGAGACCGGCGGGACACGGACGGTCACCGTGACCGTCACGGGCGTGGTCGAGGCGAACTCCGACCGGGAGGCCATCGGTTACGCCCCCGCCGCCGCCCTCAACGCGATGGGACACATCGAGGGCTATCCACGGATCGACGTCCGCGCGGAACCCGGTGTGTCCGCCGAGGCGCTGACCGAGCGGCTGTCCGCGGTGTTCCAGCGCACTTCCGGTGCGGAGTTCGATCTCGTTCCCGGTGACACCGTGCGCGGCGATGAGGCCCAGGCCGCGGTGGACCAGTACGCGGATGTCTTCCGGCTCATCGCGATGTTCCTGGCGATCGCCGTGGTGGCCGCCGCTCTCGTCGCGACCTCGACGTTCCGCGTCGTCTTCGCCCAGCGTCTGCGCCAACTGGCACTCCTGCGCACCATCGGCGCCCACCGCGGACAACTCGTCCGGGCGCTCGCCGTCGAGGGCGCACTGGTGGGCCTCATCGCCGGTACGGCCGGCGTCCTGCTGGCACTCGGCGCCGGATACGCCGCACCGGTGATCGCCGACGCGGCCGGAATGAGCCTCTCGGCGCCCGCGGTGCCCGTGGCCGCGGCTGTGGCGGTGGTGCTCGGCGCCGTACTGGTGACCGTCGGCGCGGTGCTCGCTCCCGCGTCGTCCGCCGCCGGGGTCTCCCCGCTGCAGACACTGCGCAGCGCCGGCACCCTGGCGGGCGAACGCGGCATCGGCCGTGCGCGCCTCGGCACCGGCCTGCTCCTCGCCGCCGGCGCCGCAGGACTGGCCGGTGTGCTCCTCGCCGACCTGCCCGAACCCGGCGACCTGAACTACGACTCGGTCGCGGGCCTGATGCTGACGGTCCTCTCGGGCACCCTGGCGTTCCTCGCACTGATCACCCTCGGGCCGCTGCTCGTACGCCCGCTGCTGGCGGCCGCCGGGTGGCCGCTGCGCCGGCTCGGGCCCACCGGGACACTCGCCGTCGGCGGCATCGGCGGCGCTCCGCGTCGCGCGGCGGCCGTGTCGGTCGTCGTCGCGCTCGGCGTCACCCTGGTCTCCGGCACCCTCGTCGGCATCGAGACCCTCCGGGGCCACATGGACCGGGAACTCGCCGTCCAGGCACCCGCGGACTTCGATGTGAGCAGCACCGTGAACGGCGACGGCGACGGGAACGGGAACGACAACGGCAACGCCACCGACAACGGCAACGCCGTCGACGGCGGCACGGTGAACGGCCTCAGCGCCGACCTCGTACGCCGGCTCAAGGCCGTACCCCAGCTCGCCGACGTGACCGAATACCGGCAGACCGATGTCTCCGTCGACGGCATGGAGGCGTCCGCCGTCGACCTGGACCCGACCGCTCTGCCCTCCTCACGGCTGCTTCGCCCGGTGAGCGGCTCACTGAGCGATCTCGGTCCGGGTGAAGTGATCGTGAGCAGCAGATTCGCCAGGGGACTCGGCATGGCGGCCGGCGACAGCATCACCTTCACCACGGCGAAGAAGGGCACCCTGCGGATGTCCGTCGCGGCCACGCTGCCCGACGAAGGACCCCTGGGCGCCGACGCGATCGTCACGCCGGGCGACCTGGACAAGATGGGCGCCTCGCCGCTGCCGGCCGGTGTCCTCGCGAACGCCGCCGAGTCAGGACAGACGGCCCGCAACGCGGCGGAGCAGGCGATTCGCAAGACCGTCGGCCCGGACAGCGCGATGGAGCTGAGGATCCTCGCGGAGGACCGCGACGACAGCGCCGCCGACATCGAGATGATGGCCATCTTGTCGCTGGGTCTGCTCGGGCTCACCGTACTCATCGCCGTCGTCGGCGTCGGCACCACGACCGGCCTCACCGTGCTGGAACGCACCCGCGAGTCAGGACTGCTGCGTGCGCTGGGCCTCGGCCGGTCCGGGCTCCGCTTCCTGATCGGCATGGAGGCCGCCCTGTACGGCGTCCTCGGCGGCGTCCTCGGTCTGGCTCTCGGCGTGCCCTACGCCTGGCTGGCGGTCCGGCTGCTGAACCTCGGGGCGCCGCTGGCACTGCCGTACGGAGAACTGCTGGCGGTCTTCCTGGGACTGGTGCTCGTCACCGCGCTCGCCGGGCTGCTGCCCGCCCGCCGCGCGGCCCGGGTCAGCCCGGTGGTGGCGCTGGGCACCACCGAATGAGCGCGGAGCCGGAGAGACCGGAAGAGAAACGAACCCATGCCGACGAGCGAACTCAGCCACTGGATCCAGTACGCGATGGATCTCCTGGGAATCTTCGCCTTCGCGCTCTCCGGAGCACTTCTCTCCGTCCGCAAGGACTTCGACATCTTCGGAACGATCGCTCTCGCCGAGGCGGCCGGCCTGGGCGGCGGACTCTTCCGCGACCTCGTCATCGGTGTCACACCCGTGGCGTTCGCCGACCTCGGCTACTGCCTGGCGCCGCTCGGCGCGGCCCTGATCATCTTCTTCGGCGCGACCATCCACCACGACAGCTCCATGTTCGACGGGTTCGACGCGGCGGCACTGGGACTGTTCAGCGTCACAGGGACGATCAAGGCCCTCACCCATGGCTTCGGCCTCACCGCCGCGACCACGCTCGGGGTGGCCACGGCCGTCGGCGGCGGTGTCCTCAGCAGCCTGCTGGCGCTCGAAGTGCCACCCCTCCTCCGCTGGAACCGTGATCTGTACGCACTGCCCGCCCTCGTCGGCGCCGGCGCCGTGGCACTGCTGCACGCCGTCGAGGTGCTGAACGTCCTCACCGCGGTCGGTGCCGCCCTGGCGGCCTTCCTCCTGAGACTGCTCGCCCTTCGCCGCCACTGGCGCACCCCCCGCTCGCGTATGTGGCGCGATCCCTTCACCGGGATGCGACAGCAGGCGGGCTCCGGGCAGTCGTCCGTGCGGCCATCCGGGCAGTCGTCCGTGCGTTCATCCGTGCGGTCGGAGGGTGCGGCCGCCGTCCACGGTCAGTACCCGCCGATGGAGGACACCCTCCGCATCCGGCTCCCCGACCGGCACACGCGGTCAAGGCCGAAGTGATCAGAACCGGATTCGCCCGCCAGGCAGAACGGCCGAGCGGTGGGTCGGCCGAATGGCCGAGGTGCGGTGGGCGGAATCGGCTCCCGGGCCGAGGGGAGGACCTGCCGCCGGGCGAGATCGTCAAGGCATGCAGATACTCAACGTGATCCAGATCAGCATCGCCGTCCTCGCCGGGCTCTGCCTCCTCGTCGCCGGAGTGTTCTCCGTCCTGACCTCCCTCAGCGGTGCGGGTACGGAGGAACTCGTCGCGGGACGTGGGGCCAGGGCCCCGGAACCGTACCTCTCCACACGTCGGCGGGATGCCGACCGGCGTGACCGAGTGCCGCCCCGCTGAGAAGACCCGCCCCCGCTGAGAAGACCCGTCGCGCCGGAGAAGAACGAAGAGACAGAGACATGGAAGAACACGGAGGTGTCATGCGGTCTGCCACGGTGATCTCCCTCGACCGGGCGCGCAGCGGGCCACTGTTGCGCGAGGCGCGCAGAACTCAGCTGCTCCCTCCAGTGATCCACCCCTGGGGCGCACTCCACGCCTACGCGGAACTGCTGACCGGACGGCCGCGACCGCTGGCCGTTCTCGACGTGCCCGACGTGCCGGACGAGAGATGCGCGTACGTTCTCGGACACCGCGTCGCGCTGCTGCGGCGGCTGGCACCCGTGACCGTCCTCGTGCCCGAGGACACCTGCCCTGCCGCGCTGCTCGAAGCGGGTGCCACCAACGTTCTCGCGCGCAGCATGCCGGTCGATGAACTGGCCGCCCGGCTGGTGGCGGATCAGCGCTGGCTGGCCAGGAAGGAAGCACGCACGCCCCGATACGAGGGGCAGGGGCAGGGGCAGGGGCAAGCGCAGGCGCAGGTGCAGGGCCGGGAGCTGTCGCCTTCCTACCTGCCCGCCCACCAGGTTTCGCAGAAGGTTCTTCTCGGTCTCTTTCTCGCCGGTCCCCAGCCCTGGTGCTGCCACGATCTGACGCGTCTGCTGGGATCGGCCGAACAGCCGCTGTCCCGGGCCGCCCTCCGCGCCCGGATGCTGCGGCTGACCCCTCTCCTCGACCGCCTGGGACTGGCTCTGTGCAGGACCGGCCGCTGGGGGCGCTTCTCCTACACGGTCGTGTCCTCGGCCAGGCTCAGCCAGGAGACGCAACGCGCGGCCTGAAGCGCCAAGACCTACTGGACCTATGCCCCCGCACGTTCCTGGTCGGCGCGTTCCGCGGTCCAGGTGATGTGTGGGGGCTCGACGCGTGCGCAAAGGGGCCCGCCCTGTGCGTCGGTCAGGCCGAGGCGCCCGACCAGCAGCCCGTCGCGTGCGGCGGCGGCGAGTACGTCGGCGGGGATGACGTCGAGCAGCAGCTTGGCGCGGCGGAACATCGTGAAGGTGCCCGACTCGTCGACCGTGCCCCACGACAGGTAGATGAACCGTCGGCCCAGACGGTCCTGCACGTAGGGGCCTTTGACCTCGGTGCCGGTCGGCGAGACGTTCGCGGTGCACTCCAGGGTCCAGGTCGCGGACGGTGCGTCACCGGGCTGCGGATCGAGGAGTTCGGCCGGACGGTCACGGCGTTGCACGGCGACGTGGATGTTGCCGTACGCGGGGGTTTTGCCGTCGACAGGGGCCGGGCAGGTGAGGCCGGGCAGGTCGACGGCGTCGATGCGGATGCGCATGCCGGCCATCATCCCGCCATCATCCGCCCAGAGGTCAGCCGACCTCGAACCGGGGTGGGCCGCACCGCGCCGGCGTCCGGCGCGGTGCGTTGCGGTCGGCCTGCGGCTCAGTGGTCGTCGCGGATGGTGGTCGCGATGCCGTTGCTGATCACGACCTCGGCGGAGAAGCCCTTCTTGGCGGCCGTCTCCAGTTCGGCCTCGGTGCACTCGATACCGCCCTGGCCGCCCTCGCCCGTGTTCGTGTCACCGCAGATGTCGCCGTAACCCCAGATCTCGGTGTCCTCGGCGACGAGGAACTGCTGCTCGACGCCCTTCATGTCGGAGACCGTGTACTTGCCCGGCGCCAGGTAGGAGACGTTGCCGAACCAGGTTCCGTTGACACCCTTGCCCTCGTCGATGCCCTCGACGACGGTCTCGCCGGAGCCGGAGCCGGAGCCGGAGCCGGAGCCGGAGCCGGAGCCGGAGCCGGAGCCGGAGCCGGAGCCGGAGCCGGAGCCGGCGTCCTGCTGCGGGGCACGCCGCTCGGTCACCAGGGCCGCGATACCGTCCTTCATCTCCACGTCGGCGCTCACGGCGACCTTCTTGGTGGCCGCCTCCAGCTGATCCAGCGTGCACGGCGCGTCCACCTTGGACCCCGCCTCGCCGCATATCGTGCCTACGCCGTAGACCTCGGTGTCGTCGGACACCAGGAACTGCTGGTCGCCCTTGCCCGGCACGGACACGATGTACTTGCCCGGGGCGAGATAGGTGACCTTGCCGTTCTTGAACGAGCCGCTGACGCCGTTGGAGTTCTTGGCGTCCGATGCCTTCTCCGCGACCGCCGCCGGGCTGGTCCCGCTCGAGCCGGACGAGCTGTCGTCGGTGCCGTTCTGGCACGCCGTCATCAGCACCCCGGCGGTGAGCGCGGCGGTGACGACGACGGCCTTGCGCAGGTGACGGTTCATCACGGGAAGTTCCTTCCGAAGTGGGGAGTAGCAGGCGCCCGGCGGCGTTTCCGCCGGTTCCCGCCCTGTGCTCACTATGAGGAGTCCCAGAGGCCTCAGGTCACGCCCGTCTTCCCTTCAGGACACCGCCGTGGCACAGCCGTGACACAGCAACACATCGGCTCGGGGCCGCAGGCCGTGATGCCTGCGGCCCCGCTCGGGTGTTGGGGTCAGGACGGGTCGCCGTACTGCAGGCCGCGTCCGTTGGTGCCGACATAGACGCGCCCGTAGGTGTCGGGGTCGCCGGTGACGACGCCGGTGCCGCCGATGCTGCCCCACTGGTGGGCGTCGTCGTTGACGCGGAGCCAGGTGGCGCCCTTGTCGGTGGAGCGGAAGACGCCGGTGACGTCCTTGACGGTGCCGATCAGGTACAGGGCCTGGTAGGCGGCGCCCGGCGCGGCCTTGCCGAAGCCGAGGGCGGAGGCGGACTGCACCGTCCCGAGCGTGGTGAAGGTGCGGCCGCCGTCGGTGGAGTGCAGCAGCCCCTTGGCGCCGCCGGCGATCCACAGGTCCCCGGCGATACCGGGGACGGCCGCGAGCCGGCCGGCGGGCAGGTTGGTGGCGCGGGCGGTGAAGGTCGCCCCGCCGTCGGTGCTGGCGTGGAGCGTGCCGCCGGACAGTGAGTAGAAGGTCCTGTCCGAGGAGCGGTCGGCGACGACCACGGCGCCGTTGCCCAGGCCGCTGACCTGCGACCAGCTCGCCCCCTTGTCGGTCGAGCGGTACGGGGCCTGACCCTCCTCGGTCCAGACGATGGCGGAGCCGTCGGCCGCGAGCGCGACCTGGCCGCTGTCGGCGCTGCTCACCGGCTCAGCCTTGAAGCCGCTCCAGCTGCTGCCGCCGTCGGTGGAGTAGGCGCCGTCCTGATCGCCGCCACGGCCGACGCGGACCATCACCGACGGGTTGGACTGGGCGAAATCGATGTCGGTGCTGGTGATCATCATCGGGTTCTTCAGCCGCCCGGCGGGCACCTCGGCCAGGGAGCTGGAGGAGCCGTAGCGGAAACCGCCCAGGTCACCCATGGAGGAGATGACGGTGGCACCGCCGGGCGGGGCGATCACGTCCAGCACCGCGGTCTCCTCCAGCCCTCGGGCCCCCACGGTCCAGTGGCTGGTGCCGCCGCTGTCGGTGGCGCTGGCGTCCTTGCTGCGCCAGATGCCGCTGCCGGTGCCGTACAGCACGTGCCCGGAGTCGAAGGGATCGATGGCCAGGGCGGTCATCCAGTGCCCGGTGCCGGTACCGACGTAAGGAGCGCCGGAGGCGTCCCGCTCCGACTTCGAGGCCAGGGCCTTCCAGGTCGTGCCGCCGTCGGTGGTCCGGTAGATCTCGTCCTCGGGCCACCAGCGGTCGAGGGTGGTGACCATCACCGTGGACGGCTTCTGCGGGTCGACGGCCAGACCGGAGAACCCGTAACTGCCCTGGGACGGCGAGACGTTCTTCCACGCCCCGCCGGCCGGCGTGTACTTCCACACCGAACCCGCGGTCACGCCGTTGGGTCCGACGACGTCGGTGTACGTCAGGTACAGCGAGCCGTCACCGGAGAGCACGCCGTGCTGCGGCATCTGCCCGGTGGGCTGCCCGGAGACGGCCTGCCAGGTGCTGCCGCCGTCGGTGGAGCGGTACAGGGAGGTGGACTTGTCGGCGACGCCGGCATAGACCGTCTTGCTTCCGGCCGGTCCGTACGCCACGAAGGAGATGCCCGCGCCGCTGCTCGCCCCGTCCTTGACGGGGAAGGAGGAGACCTGACTCCATGTCACGCCATGGTCGGTGCTGCGCCACAGGCCGTTCTTGCGGGTGCCGAGGAGCAGGGTGCCGTTGTCCGAGGGGTTGATCGCCAGCCGTTCGCCCGCCCCGCGGCCGTCCTCGTTGGCGCCCAGCTTGAACGGCAGGTCGGTGCGCTGGAAGGTGCGGCCACGGTCCGTGGAGCGCAGGATCGCGCCGTTGCCCGCCCAGCTGTTGGTGTAGGTGCCCGCCCCGAGGTAGAGCCGGTTGGGTTCGACGGGGTCGGTGGCCACCGAGTCGATGCCGAGCAGGTTCCAGTCCTTCTCGCCGGCCCAGTCGGTCAGCGGGATCCACTGCTCGGCCGCGACATCCCAGCGGTAGGCGCCGCCCATGTCGGTGCGCGCGTACAGCAGGCCCTTCTCCCGCGGGTTGAACACCAGCCCGGTGACGTAACCACCGCCCACCACCTGGGCGTTCTTCCACGCATACGGTCCGGCCGCGGCCGTGGTCTGCGCCCCGCCGGCCTCGGCCGCCTGGGTCTCGGCCGCTTGGTTCTCGGCCGTTTTCACCAGCTTCCACTGCTGGTTGGTGCTGCCCCTGCCGGGATACTGGATGACTGCCGCGCCCTGGGCCGTGGAGCCTCCGGAGACGTCCAGGACCTGGCCGCTCCTGCGGGAGGTGAAGGTGACGGCGTCAGAACCGCTCACCTCGTCGATCCGCCACTCCTGGGAGGTGGAGGAGCTGTCGGTCTGCTGCTCGGCGGCAGCTGCCTGGGCGGTCGAACCGCCCGCTATGCCCAGCACTTTGCCGCTGTTGCGGTTCACCAGCTCGTGGTAGCCGTCCCCGGCGGGTCTCAGCTTCCACTGCTGGTTGGCGGTGTCCTGGTCGGTCCACTGCTGGATGCGGGTGCCGTCGGCGGTGGAGAAGGCGTTGACGTCCATCACCTTGCCGCTGCGCACGGAAACCAGCCGGTAGTAGGCATCTCCGTCGACCGTCGCGGCCTGCGAGTCCTCCTGCGCGAACAGGAGGTACGGCACGAGGACGGCGGGTACGCCGAGCAGCAGGCCGGTGGCGGTCCAGCGACGGCGGTGACGCCCGCGGCGCCCGCCGTTCGTGGGGCTTTTCATGGGGAGGTGCTCTCCTTGCATGCCGTTCACCAGAGGACCAGAGGAATGGCGGATTCAGGCACCGAAATGGCCGGATCCGACTCCTTGTGGTCACAGGCTTCGCAAAGGGTTGCCTTGGGCCGGGAAGTTCTTCGAAGTCACCTCGTGGTGCGGCAGGCGTGCGGTAGGCGTTGATCAGCGTTCAGTTGACGCCGGCCCCCGTCGATCGACGGGGGCCGGTCGGCCGACCGGCGGGGCACCTCCCGAAGCCCGTCGGATGGTTGACCGCCCCCACGCCCCGGCAACGTCGTCCCAGTGACTGAGATCGAGACCGTCAAGAAGGCCCCTCCGCGTTCCCTATCCTCACCCGAGTCCGCCACGGCGACGGAACGGCCGGCGCCGATGGCGCGGCTGGTCGGGCTGGACCTCGCCCGTGCACTGGCCGTCTTCGGAATGTTCGCCGTGCACGTCGGCCCCTGCCGTGGCTGCGGCGGCCGGCAACTCCGATCATCGCCGTCGGCACCATGTCCCTGACCCTCTACGTGGGCCACATCCTGGTCATCCTCGCCCTGCCCGGTCCCGGTGCCGCTCCCCGCCCCGGCGTCACGGGCTCCAGGTCTGCCCTCGGAGGTGGCGCAGAGCTCGTGCGGCGGCGTGGGCTCCGCACATTCCGTGCGCGCCGGGGCCGGGCGGGGTGGCCGCGGAGCACAGGTAGTGGCCGGGCAGACCGGTGTCGTACGGGTGCGGGGTGGGCCGCGGGCCGAACAGCAGCTGGGGGATGTCCTTGGCGCCGGTCATGATGTTGCCGCCGACGTAGTTCGGGTTGTACGCGGCGAATCCGGGGGTGGTGCGCACCGAGGTGCCGACGATCCGGTCCCGGAATCCCGGGGCGAACCGCTCGATCTGGGCGGTGATCGCTCCTGTGGCGTCGCCGGACCAGTCGGCCGGTACGTGGGCGTAGGTCCACACGGGGTGCACGTCGCCGGCCGACCGCGAGGGATCGGCCAGATACTGCTGGCCGACCAGGACGAACGGCCGCTCGGGCATCCGTCCGGCGTGGATGTCCCGCTCCGTGGCCGCGATCTCGGGGTACGTGCCGCCGACGTGCACCGTGCCGGCCCGCCGCGCCGCTTCGGCGGTCCAGGGAACGCCGCCCTCGACCGCGAAGTCGACCTTGAACGCCCCCGGGCCGTACCGGAACCGCCGGTAGGCACGCGCGACCCTGGGCGGCAGCCGGTCGCCCAGGATGTCGGCCAGTGCGGTGGGCGCCACATCCCAGAGGGTCACGTCCGTGGGCGGCAGTTCGGAGGCCGACCGCACCCGCACACCCGTCTCGATCTTCCCGCCGAGGTCGGTCAGCAGCGCGGCCATGGCGTCGGTGATGCGGCGTGATCCGCCGACGGCCACGGCCCAGCCGTGCCGGTGCCCCGCGGTGAGGATGCCGAGTCCGATAGCGGCGCTCAGCGGCCGGTCGAGAGGGTGGAAGGCGTGTGCCGCCACCCCGCCCCACAGTGCCCGCGCCTCGTCGGTCGCGAAGGCCTTCGCCAGCAGCGACGCGGGGGCCAGCGCGGGGACGCCGAAGCGGGCGAGTCGCACTGGGTGCCGCGGGATGCGGAGCAGCGGGCCGAGGATGTCGGCGTCGAAGGTGTCGTACGCCGCCGACGGGCCGTCGAACAGCCACCGCCAGCGTCGGCCGTCGCCGCCGAGACCGGCCGCGGTCTCGGCGACCGAGCGGTGCAGCACCCCTGCGGTGCCGCTGTCCAGCGGATGTACGCAGTCGATCTCCGGCAGCGCCCACCGCAGCCCGTAGCGGTCCAGGCCGAGCTCGCGCAGGAACGGTGAGCCGACCGTCATCGGGTGGACGGCCGAGCAGTGGTCGTGCAGCAGCCCGGGAAGGATCGCCTCACCGGAGCGGGTGCCGCCCCCGATCTCGTCGGCCGCCTCGAGGACGGTGACCTGTACGCCCTCCCGGGCCAGGGCGATGGCGGCGGCCAGCCCGTTGGGGCCGGCCCCGACCACGATTGCCGTACTCATGTCGTCAAGCTTTCCACCGTGCCCTGCTGCCCCACCACCGGCGACGACTGCCCGCGGGTCCAGGTCACGTCGAGCGGGATCGGGCCGTTCGGCAGCCACGGCTGCTCCTTGACCGCGTCGGCGACCCTCCACGTACCCCGCTCGATGACCCCGAGCGCGGCGTCGATCACCTGGTAGTGCTGCACCTTGCGATGAATGGCCTGCGACTCCACCCATACGACGATCCACTCGCCCGGGGCGAACCCGACCTGGGACTGCACGGCGTTGACGAGGTCGATGTTGTGCAGGTGGCCGTCGCCGAAGTTGAACCCGATCAGCGAGTTGCACGCGAACTCGCCTTCGCGCACGGTCCGTTGGTCGAGGTCGGGAAGGTTCTTCATGAGGACGGAGAACAGGCCGCGGCCCTGGCTGTGCATCGACCGCCAGGCGATCGTCTGCTGCATGGTGATCTCGGCGACCGCCGGCGGGTAGCCCATCGCCTGGAGCTGGTCGACCTGGTTGGTGGTCGGGCGGTGCGGCAGGGAGTTCAGCTTCTGCTCCGCGTCCGGCGCGAAGACCCACAGTGCGGAGGCCCAGTTGCCCGCGTACTGGCGCATCGAGGGCAGGAACGACACCAGGTCCGGGCGCAGATTGCCCAGCACGGGAAAGAACAGAAGCGCGGCGGCGATCCCGGCGGTCAGCCACGGCGAGGACATGTCGCCGACGCCATAGCCGTCCTGGGCCGGGAAGCCGAGGAACAGGAAGACCGACAGGTACGCGAACAGGATGTTCCACTCCAGCGGCACCGCCAGCGGGAACGTCGAGACGATGAAGAGGTGGAAGACGACCATCAACGCCACGGCGGCGACGGTCAGCCAGTGGTTCGTGGAGAAGAGCAGCACCAGCGGGGTGATGATCTCGACGGTGGTGCCACCGACGTGTGCGATGAGGGTCGCGGCCTTCGACGGGCGGATGTCGTGGGGGAAGTCGCGGTAGTGGAGCCGCTTGATCCGCTTCGACGGGACGCAGGGGCTGTTGGAGACCATCGGCGACACGACATTGGTGAAGTGCAGCCCGAACTTCGACACCCCGGCGCCGATCCACACCACGCAGATCAGCAGCTTCGCCGCGACGATCATGTCGGTGAGGGGCAGAACGGCGAAGAACACCAGCGCGGGCAGGTACTGCTCGCCCCGGGCGGCCAGGAAGAGCGTCTTGTCCCGCAGGCCGCACGCGACGTACAGCACGATCGGCGCGATCAGCAGGGCCGGGCGCACGAGTCCGTCGGTGGAGTCGGTGGGTACGGCGACCGCTGTCAGAAGGGACGCCAGGAAGGCCAGATAGAGGACGACGTCGGCCACCGTACGGCGGTCGCCGTCGGTGAACGGCACTCGCTTCCAGGGGCGCAGCCGGATGGTGCCGGGCCGGGCCCAGAACAGGATGCCGCCGGTCATCGGCTTGAACTTGCCCGCGATCGGGCCCCAGGAGCCGGCCACGCCCACTGCCTCCAGGAAGACCGTCCAGAGCAGGAGCTTCTGATAGACGTCCGGCTGGTCCCACCAGTGGGCGACGTCCCAGAACGGTCCGGCGTCCGAGGTCCAGGTCACCAGGGCCGTACCGGCGAGGACGTACAGGAGGAGGACCTTGACCACGTACGTCGTCGGAATCATCTTCGGCGAGCCGAAACCGTACTCCACCCAGTGCAGGGCCAACGTTTTCATGCGTTCCTGAAGAGGCTTGTCCAGGAATGTCTCCGGATCGACCGGCGGGAAGTCACCTGTTTTGAACCCCATTGTTCTCGCCTTTCTCGTACCGATTTTCGGGCGTGCTGATCCACACCGGGAATGCACATGAAAATGTCCGGGTGATGTGGGGTGACGTGGAGCGATTGTGCTTTATGAGCTCGCGGTGAATGAGCGCAGTCGGGGTTTGTCGATCTTCCCCACCGGATTCTTCGGCAGCGACTCGGTGACCACGACCGACACCGGTACCTTGACGCGGGCCAGCGAGCCGCGACAGTGGTCGACGAGCTCCTCGGCCGTGGCGACGGCACCCGGCAGCAGCGCGACGTACGCGACCGGGACCTCACCGAGCACCGGTTCGGGCGCGCCGACCACCGCCGCTTCCAGCACCGCCGGGTGGGTGTGCAGGACCTTCTCGATCTCCTTCGGGTAGATGTTCTCCCCGCCGCGGATGATCATGTCCTTGATCCGGTCGACCAGAACGAGATGACCGTCCGCGTCGAAGCGCCCGACATCGCCGGTGTGCAGCCAGCCGTCGACGACGGTCCTGGCCGTCTCGTCCGGCAGGCCGAGATAGCCGCGCATGACGTTCGGGCCACGGACCACCACTTCGCCCACCGATCCGGCGTCGAGGAGGTGGCCCTCGGCGTCCATCACGGCGACCGTCTGCCCCGGCAGCGGGAGCCCGACCGTCCCCGGCTTGCGCGGCCCGGCGGGCGGGTTCAGCGTCGACGCGCAGGTGCCCTCGGACAGCCCGTAGCCCTCGACGACCGGCACCCCGAACCGGTTCTCGAACCGGGCGATCAGCTCGGCGGGCATCGGCGCGGCCCCGCAGATCGCCCGGCGCAGCGACGAGGTGTCCGGGCGTACGTCGTCCGGCAACGAGACGAGCATGGCGTAGATCGCCGGTACCGCCGAGAAGTACGTCGGCCGCGCGGCCTCGACCGAGGCGAAGAAGGCCGACGCCCGGAAGCGCCCCGCGATCGTCGCCCGCCCACCGGCCAGCAGAGGCGACAGCACGCTCACCACGATCCCGTTGACGTGGAACAACGGCAGAACCAGCAGGCTGTGATCGGTCTCGTCCAGACCGATGCCGTCGACGATCATCCGGCACATCGCGGCGATGTTGGCGTGGTCGAGCATGACGCCCTTCGGGCGGCCGGTGGTCCCGCTCGTGTAGATGATCAGGGCGAGGGCGTCGGAGGCGGGGGAGTTGGCGCCGGATGCGAGAGAGACGGCGTCCTGGGCCTGGGCCTCGGCCTGGGCAGCGGCGCCGGCGAACGCGGCCACGTCCAGGGTTCCCATGCCGCGGCCTTCGGTGATCACCACCTTGGCTCCGGAATCCTCGATCTGATGGCGGGCCTCGGCATCGGTCAGCCCGGGATTCACCGGCGTGACCGCGGCGCCCAGCCGCCATGCCGCGAACATGATGACGACGAGTTCCAGACGGTTCGGAAGAGCCACCGCGACCACGTCGCCGATACCGATTCCGTGAGTGCGGAGAACACTCGCCGCGGACCGGACCCGTTTCAGAAAAGCGTCATTGTCCAGCTGCTCGCGATCATCTGCGACACAGGATCCGGTGGGATTCCGGCCGGCCCGGACGTCCGGCAATTCGGCGATGTGCTGCACGATTTCCTCACCATTGAGTCGCACCGTGACGAAGGTAATAGGCTAAAAGGCCACAACTGAAAGGTAGGCAGGGGATACGCGTCCGGCCATGGGCTCGCGTCCCAGCCCGGACCCGCCTTTTTGTGCCGCCGTCACAAAACGGGAGGTGGACGTCTCGGGTACGGTCCGGCCATGAGCGCCGCGAGTGTCAACGTCGACATGATCGTGCGGGACGTCGCCAGGCGCACCCAGGCCGATCTCGAGAATCTCACCGCCGAGATGACCTCGATGTTCGTCGAGGTCATCCCCGAGTTCCGCCACGACGACGCCGTACGACGGCTGATGGTGGCCAGTACCGCGTCGAACCTGGCGGCGATCGTCGACATGCTGGCGCTGAACATCTCCCTCGACGACATCACCGTCCCACCGGCCGCGGCGGAGTACGCCCGCCGCTTCGCCCAGCACGGCCTGTCTCTGGAGGCGCTGCTGCGTGCCTACCGCCTCGGCGAGCACATGCTCGTCCAGCGGGCCATGACCACCCTCGGCCGTCTCGACCTGACCACGGACGCAGCCCTGGCCGCGGCCGGCCAGATCGCGCGACTGACGAACCGGTACATCGACCAGGTCATCGAGGGCCTCATCGCCATCTACGAGGACGAACGCAGCCGGTGGGACGCACGTTCCGACGCGGCACGCGCCGCGCAGGTCCGCGCGGTGCTCGACACCGAGGGGCTCGACCTCGCGTCGGCCGAGAAGATGCTGTCGACGTCCCTGCGCGGCTGGCACCTCGCCGCGATCATCTGGACGCGGCCCGGTTCACCCGACCCGGACGCGGCCCAACTGCGCACCGGTGCGGCCATGTTGTCCGCGGCCACCGGCAAGGCTCCACTGACGATCTCGGCGGACGAACGAACGCACTGGGCCTGGATCTCATCCAACGCCAAACCAGCCCTGGACGTACCCCTCCTCCAACACGAACTCGACAAGCACCCGGCACTGCGGATCGCCGTCGGCGACGACCCGTCCCCCGGACTCGACGGCTTCCGGCAGACCTTCAGGGACGCGCAGCGCGCCCGCACGGTCGCCGTCACCGCGGCCGACCCGCACCGCGCGCTCGTCCTCCACTCCCAGGTCGCGCTCGCCGGCCTCCTCGTCGATCACCTCGCCGACGTCAGGGCGTGGGCCGGACGCGTCCTCGGCGGCCTCATGCGCGACGACGTCGCCACGCTCCGCCTGCGCGAGACCGTGCAGGTGTTCCTGGACGCCCAGGGCAGTTTCACCGATGCCGCCGCACGCATGCACGTCCACAAGAACACCGTCCACTACCGCGTACGCAAGGCCGAGGAGATCCTCGGCCACCCCCTCACCGAGAACCGCCTGGACATCGAGGTGGCCCTGCTGACCTGCGCACAGCTCGGACTCGGAGGAGCCGTGTGATCTTTTCAGCCATCCGCGATGCACTCCGCAGCCGCGGCAAAGCGGAAGGAAACGGGTCGTACCGGTCGCGCACCCGCGTGGGACGCGGGCCGTGCGCCGGACTGTTACCGGCGTTCCGGGGTGATCTGTACAGGTTCTGAGGCACTATCCAGTGGTGCTCCTTCCGATATCCCGGCTGCCGGTGTCCGGAACGGGGGTACCGGATGCCGTACCGCAACCGCAGTGGCTGAAAACGTGTCTTTGGACGCGTGGCCGAAGCTCCGGGGCGGGTGAGTTTCCGGTAGCACGTGCGGCCTTGGGGGGCTGGGATGAACACATGGGGAGTGCCCGGATACACCGAGTCACTGGAGCTCGGATCAGGGGCGAGCGGGCGTGTCGTCCTGGCCGTGCACGAGGAGACCGGCGTGCCGGTCGCGGTGAAGTACCTCAGCGAGTCACTGCGCACGCGGCCGGGCTTCGTACGCGACTTCAGGGCGGAGGCGCGGCTGCTCGGCGGCCTGGAGAGCCCGTACGTCACCGGGTTGTACGAGTACGTCGAGAGCCCGGACGGCGCCGCCATCGTGATGGAGCTGGTGGACGGTGTCTCGCTGCGGACCCTGCTGGCCAGGGAGAGTCCGCTCGATCCCGAGGCCGCGCTCGTGGTCCTCAAGGGGTCGTTGCTCGGTCTGGCCGACGCGCACCGCATCGGCGTCGTCCACCGCGACTACAAACCGGCGAACGTCCTGGTCATGCCGGACGGATCGTCCAAGCTGGTCGACTTCGGGATCGCGGTGGACGCCGGCACCAGCGTCGGCGTGGCGGGAACCCCCGCCTACATGGCCCCGGAGCAGTGGACCGGCGCGCCCGCCTCTCCCGCCGCCGACGTGTACGCGGCCACGGCCACCTTCTTCGAGTGCCTGACGGGCCACAAGCCGTACTCGGGTGACAATCTCGCCGAACTCGCGCTGCAGCACGTCGACGCGCCCGTACCCGCCGAGGAGGCCCCCGAGGCGGTGCGGGAGCTGGTGCGGCGCGGTCTGGCCAAGGATCCGCGGGAACGGCCCACACACGCCGAGGAGTTCGTCACCGAACTGGAGGCGGTGGCCGGCGCCGCCTACGGGCCCGACTGGGAGGAACGCGGCCGCGGCCGGCTCGCCGCGCTGGTGGCCCTGCTGCCGCTACTGCTGCCCTCGGCCCGCAACGCCCCGCGTACCACGACGGACACCGCACGCACGGTCCTGAGCCGCGAACCGGGCCTCGGCCGGGCGCGGTCGTGGCGTCCCGGCCGACCAGGGATGCTGGTGGCCGGTGCGGCCGTGCTTCTGGCGGTGATCCTCACCTACGGCATCCAGCACACCCCGCTGGGAGCGGATCCGCAGCAGGCGGCGCAGGCCCTGGCTACCAGCAGAGCCCAGCCCGGTGTGGAGTCGGGAGAGCTCCTCGCTCCGCCGACCGCGTCGGCGAACTCGTCCACGCCGCCCCCGACGTCCACCGTGTCACCCAGCCTGTCGCCCTCAGGCTCGGCGACGGCCGGCACCGGCGAGCCCTCGGCATCCGCCGCCACCACGGACCCGGACCCTGATACGACGACACCCGGCGCGGCGACCACCGAGGCGACGCCGACGACTGCTGCCCCCACCGCGCCGGACGCCCCCACTGCGCCGGACGCACCCACCGCGCCGGCCGCTCCCGCCGTCAAGGACGTTGTGGTGTCGGGCTTCCGGCAGACGGGTCCGACGACCGCCTCGGCAACGATCGACATCACCACGGACGGCACCCAACCGTTCTCCATCACCGTCTCGTGGTCCACGGGCGACACCGGGGGACAGCCCGGCACCCCGGACGGTGCGTCCCAGACGTTCGAGCGCAGCGGCGCCACCCAGTACACGCTCACCGTCGACCACACCTTCCAGGGCAACGGCTGTTACTGGACGGTGCAGGCCACGACCACTCCGGCCTCCGCCGACGGCGGCGCCTCGCAGCAGCTTCTGACCAGGGGGTGTGTCATCGGATGAGCGCTCACAACGACCGCACTCCCGCGTCTGGCGAGTACTGGGAGCCCACCCAGGTGCTCGGCTCAGCCGACGAAACCCGGCTGCTCGACCCGGCCGACGCCGACACCTCCACCCTCCACCTCGGCCCCACCGACGAACACGCCCCGAGCGACGAACTCGGCTCCGCCGACGCCGAGTACAGCGCCACGGTGCTGGCCAGCCACTGGATCCAGCGGCCCGAGCCGGACACCGCCCTCGTCGGGCCGCCCTCCACGGGGATCCTGCCGCCGCCGACGCTGCCCGACCGTGCCGAAGGCACCGTGTTGCGTTTCGGCCCGGGGGTGACAGCCGCCGTCGCGCACCGTACCCACAGGACGTTGCCCGTGGTGCCGCCGCCTCGCGTGCCCGCGCGCCGACGTCTGCGAAGACACGCTCTGCCCGCGCTCGTGCTGATCGCCGTCATCGCCTTCCTCGCCTGGCAGCGCCTCGGGCCCTCCGTCGCGGTGCGTACGGCGGCGGTCACGGCCCGGCCGACGGATCTGGGATGCGACGGCACAGCGGACATAGTCGCCCTCGTCGCCACGAACGGCCGGCCGGGCACGCTCTCCTACCGCTGGATCCGAAGTGACGGCACCGCCTCGGGCGTCCTGCGCGAAGTGGTGGTCCGGGGCCAGAGACAGGCACGTCTGCACCTGCTGTGGACCTTCCAGGGCAAGGGCCACTACACGGCAGGGGCCGAACTACGGATCCAGTCCCCCGCCCACCGCACGGTCACCACCCACTTCACGTACGACTGCCCCTGAAGAGACGCGGCATGGCGCAGGTCGGCTGCCGGTCCGTGCAGATGCCTTGCCGCCGAGCTGCTGACCGCTGTCCGGCTACGACCCGAAGTCCTGGGTCCAGTAGTTGCCCGGCTGCGCCAGGCCCACACCGAGCTCCTTGAAGCCACAGTTGAGGATGTTGGCCTTGTGGCCGGAGCTGGACATCCAGCCGGCCATGACGCTTTCGGGAGTGCCGTATCCGGCGGCGACGTTCTCGCCCGCCGACCTGAAGCTGTACCCGGCACGGGCGAGCCGGTCGCTCATGGACGAACCGTCGGAACCGGTGTGAGACATGTTCTTGTGATCGGCCATGTCCTGGCTGTGGTCCTGAGCGGCCTTGGCGAGCTTGGCGTTCTCGGTCAACGGCGCGCAACCTGCCTTTTCGCGTTCGGCGTTGACCAGAACCAGCACACGATCTGTGGGACCGGACTCCGCACCGCCGGCGGAGGCGCGGGGAATACTGCTGGAACGCGTGGCCTTCGGAGTGTTCGGAGCATTCGGAGTGTTCGAAGGCGAAGCAGACTTGTCCGGCGCGCTGGAAGTACGCGTAGGGGTCGGGCGCTTGGACGCCGAGGGAGACGCACTCGGGGTTCTGGAAGGGGTGGCAGTGTCAAAGGTGTCCGCGGCGGAGGTGGTCGGGGACGCGCTTGGCGTCCGCGTGGGCGTCGGGTCGGTTACTGGATCCGATGCGTCCTGTCCCCACCAGGGGAACGCCACACTGCGCCAGTCTCCCGGCCCGCTGCCGCTCGCCAGCACGACCGAAGGAATACCCACGGCGCCCACAGCCACCACAATGACTGCGGTACGGGATATCTTCCCGCGCTTCCTTTTCTGGCGATGCTTGTTCATACGTGACCTCACTCGCCGGTCCGACATTGGGCAGAAAAGTAGCGCCTTTCCCTTTCCGTGAGAGTGAGTGCAGTGCACACAGCATCCGGTCAGCCTTGCCCTCGTGAGCCCGGTCATTATGGGGATCGGCGAGCCCACCGGGCAACGAACACCCGTACTGCTGCTGGGGGGTGCCGACGAGTTCGCCCGGGCCGCGAGACGTATGGATCCAGCTTGTCGGCACACAATCTCTACCGCCCGCACACACCGGTGACCAGGCCGAAGAGGCTTTCCCGCAGCCGCGGTCGTCAAATTCACCGATCGAGAAAATCAGTTGAATTGCCACTTGCCGTGGAAAATGTCCGATTGGGATTCAAAAGAACGGAGCCGTCGCCAGTATTAACCGGTCAATCCCTCCCATTGGGCAAAATTCTGGCGTGACACATATCACTCTGATTTGAGGTGTGGGAATTACTGATCCGGAACGGTGGAGTTGCCTGCGTGTCAGCCGGGTGTGATCGAGGTTGAGGGCGCGCGTCGGCTGTCGTCGGGCACGGAGAGCCGTCGCCGGCCGTCGCAACCCGGACTGCGACATGTGACCTCTTCGTCCCGAAGCAACTGGGGCGAGGGTGCTGCCTTGGGACGGTGTTGGCTGTGTTATCCGTCCACGACCTCCCGAGACAGCGCGACCAGCAGGCAGGATGGCCTCATGACAAAACTGTCCGTACGGTCGATCCGTCGTGCCTCCTCTGGTTCAGTGCTGTCGCTGTGGTCACAGGACTCCGTGTTGTCGATCGGCTCAGTGGGATCGGTGCTGTCCGTGGGGTCCGTCGGTTCGGCCTTGTCAGTCGGTTCGATCGGAAGCGCCCTGTCGGTCGGCTCGATCGGTTCCTCCCTGTCGCTGATCTCAACCGGGTCGTGGCTGAGCACGGGATCGTTGTTTTCCGCGCAGTCGCGGTGGTCGGTGCTGTCCTGGCGTTCCTCTCACGGTTTCCTGGCCGCGGGAGCGGTAGGGGCAGCGACCGGAGGCGCCGTGCTGTTGGCCCAGCTGCTGCACAAGGCCGAAACCCGCACCGAATAACTTCGATCAGACACGCTGTGGGCACGGGCGTCATCAGCAGCCGGGCCATGCGCGCGCACGACGCTTGCGCCGACCGGACCGCATCATCTCTCGGGCCGATCTGGAGTCCGTCGTGACTGCGCATACCGGGATCCGGCACTCAGATGATCCCGGCAACGCACACACCCCAGGCCGCTCACCTGGGGTGTGGCCCTGGTGAGAGAAGGGCCCTCTCGCGCAGGCCCTCTCGCGCAGGGCCTCTCGAGCAGGGATCCGAAGTCGAGTACGCGACGACGGATCACCTGCGTCAGCCCATGGCCGTCTCCGGCTCCGGGGCCGGCAGCTCGTCGAAGCTCTCGGTACGGGCGGCCGTGTGCTCCACCGGCCGTCGGGGCGTCTTGTCGAGCAGGAGCCGGGTGACGTCGGGGCGGGAGTAGTGGCCGACGGGATCGGCCGCGGCCTTGGCGACGGTGATGGCGGACAGGTCGATGTCGGCGTACAGGATGCCTTCGGCGTCCTCGGGAAGGGGCTCGGCCAGGGGGCTGCCGTCGGGGCCGTAGATTCGGGCGAAGCCGCCGCCGCGCTGCAGCAGTTGCCGCTTGACGGGATCGTCCCCGCAGAACAGGTCGAGGGCGGCCTCGCCGACGATCGCGCACGGGGCCAGGACGAAGACCTGGCCTTCGGCGGCGTAGAGCTGGGAAGCGGCGGTGTTGACCTCGGGGCCGAGAGCGTACGCGGCGCCCTTGTAGACGGAGAAGCTCGGCCAGGCGGCCACGTGGATCTGCTCGTGCTGGCTGAACATGGCGTACTTGGTCAGCGGCTGCAGATGCTCCCAGCAGCACAGCCCGCCGATGCGGCCCAGCGGGGTGTCGTGGACGGCCAGGTCGGTGCCGTCACCCTCGCCGAACACGGTGCGTTCCACATGGGTGGGCTTCAACTTGCGCCGGGCGTAGACCAGTTCACCGTCCGCTGAGATCAGCGCCTGGCCCATGTAGAGACTGCCGCCGCTGCGCTCGCTGTAGCCGGCCATCACGGCGATGCCGTTGGTGCGGGCGGCTTCCAGCAGGCGCTGGAAGCCTGGGCCGTCCAAGGTGAGGGAGTTCTCGTGGTAGCGGCCGAAGAAGGCGAAGCCCGCGGCGGGCGAGTCCAGCCACAGCCACCAGGGGTAGCCGGGGATGAACGTCTCCGGGAAGGCGATGAGCTGGGCGCCCGCCCCGGCGGCCTCCTCGATCAGGGCGATGCTCTTGTCGATCGTGGCGTCGGCGTCGAGCCATACCGGCTCGGCCTGGACGGCGGCGGCCTTGAAAGCGCCCGTGTACTCGACCATGGGGTTACTCCTTGTAGTCAGGGTTGTCAGACGGTGGTGGTGGCGGCTCGGGCGGGCAGGGGCAGGAACCCGGTGCGCGGGTGGCAGTTGACGTACTCGGCGGTGACCGACCCGCTGGGCAGCACCGACACTTCGTGCCAGAACGCGACGTCGAGCGGGCCTTCGCCCCCGCCGACCATCTGGAAGAAGCTCGCGTAGATCTCCAGGTGGGTGCGGTGCGACCGGCACCAGGTCATGAGGTGGTCCAGCGAGGCGAACCAGGCGACCGTGCACGCCCGGTCCAGGGCTGTGCCGTCGGCAGCCTCTTCGACGAGGTTGCGGGCCGCGATGCATCCGGAGTCCGGGTTGGCGGCAAGGAAGTCGACGCCCCGGTCTTTCACCGGTTTGACGTCGGCCAGGTACTTCTCGCGGTAGAGGGCGCTCGCGGACCAGTCCTGCGCGGTGCGGATGAGGGTGACGTTCCCCGGTACCTCGACGGTGACGCGCCGGCCCAGGCTGCCGCCGGGGGCGCGCGGTACGAAGCCCGGTAGCTCGGGCTTCAGCGTCTCGGTGGCCGAGGCGGCGATACGGTCGCGGGCGGCGCCCCAGTAGTCGTGCACCTGAGTCTGAGGCAGTCCGACCGCCGCGTACTGCGAAAGGCCACTGGTGGCGTAGTCCTCGCGGTGGTGGGTGTGCAGGGTCTCGTTGCGCTCGACCGGGATGACACACACCTCGCGCCAGTGGCCGACGGGCCCGTCGTCGGGCAGTCGCTCCCAGGCCGTACCGACGGCGTCCGACTTCTGCCACCGGTCGTACGCGGAGGGGTCGTACCAGTAAGCGAGCCACACCACGTTGTGCGCCCCGGCCGTGTCGGTGAACGACCCGCGGTCCAGCACATCCGGCCGATCCGGTCCGGCGAACAGCCCCGCGAGCGCGGCGGCGGCCCGTACGGTCTCCTCCTCCGACGTCGCCTGACAGCCGATCTGCGCGAACACGAACGCTTCGGTGCCTCGCGGGAACCGGGCACTGTAAGCGGTGAAGCGGGGGGTGTGCCCTGGGGGTGCGGTTCCGGCCATGTCGCCTCGTCTCTCGTGTCCTCCTGCGGTGCTGTGGATCGGAGGCTAGAAGCGGCGTACGGCCGGTCTTGACCGTCCGCGTCCGGAAAATTGACCGGGAACGACAGGACGGCAGGAAGGCAGGAAGGCACGCCGGGTGACCGGGGTCGACGGAAACCCGTCGTCCGCCGGGCGGCGCGTCACGCCCAGTCCACCGGACGGCGCGTCACGGTGCCGAAACGCAGGCGTGACGTCAGGCGAGCGAGTGGCTGGTTATGGTGCCTCCCTGGCCGGCGTGAGAGGGGAGTGAGGCGCGATGGCTGTCATCCTCTCCACCGAATCCGTGGCGCCCACCGACCGGCTGGCCTACTGGCACGACGCCGTGTGGAAGACCTTCGTGCCGCTGGATGTCACCGCTTCCAAGGACCAGCCCTTCTCCGGGAGCGTGGCCACGGAGCGCCTCGGCCATCTGCGGATCTCCACGGTCGACGCAGACGGGGAACGGGTCCGACGCAGCAGGAGCCTGATCGCCGAGTCCGCAGACGAATACCTGCTGCTCGGCCTGCAGACCCGCGGAACGGGCGTGGTCGTCCAGGACGGACGCACGGCGGTCCTGGGTCCGGGGGAGTTCGCCCTGTACGACACGACCCGGCCGTACACCCTGGACTTCCCGGACCGCTTCGAGACGGTGGTCTTCCAGCTGCCGCGCCGGGCACCGGGGCTGTCCGAATCGGACCTGCGGCACATCACCGGTGTGACGATCGGCGCCGACCAGGGTCTGGCCGCGCTCCTGGTGCCGTTCCTGTCCAGGCTGGCCGCCGAGGCCGGCACATACCGCCCCGAGGTCGGCGACATGCTCGCCCGCAACGCCGGGGACCTGCTCGCCACCGTCGTCATCGAACGGCTCGGCCGGGGCACCACTCGCACGGACGCCGCCCAGCAGTCACTGCTCCTGCGGATCCGCACCTTCATCGACGCGCACCTCGCCGATCCGGCTCTCTCACCCGAGGCGATCGCCGCCGCCCACCACATCTCCGTACGCCACCTTCAGCGCCTCTTCCAGGCGGAAGGCGCGACGGTCGGCGGATGGATCCGCCGCCGCCGGCTGGAGGAATGCCGCCGGGAACTCGGCCGCCCCCGCCGCGCCCGACCGACCGTGGCCGCCGTCGCGCACCGCTGGGGTTTCGTCAGCCCGGCCCATTTCAGCCGAGCGTTCCGCGCCGCCTACGGTATGTCCCCGCGCGAATGGCAGGCGCCGGCGGACGAGACCGGCGCATAGGAAGCCGGAGCGGACGCACAGCTGATCATCGCCGGCACATCCGGCACATCCGGCACCTCCTGACCGCCCTCGACTCGGCTCACCCGAACCGGAGCACGGTGCGGCGAACGGAGCGATCACGGCCGCAGGGCTCCTTTCCAGGTCGTCACATGGGACTTGGGTCGGCTGCCGCCTCCGTGGCGCACGAGAACGCCGTTCAATCCCGCCGAAGGAACGGCAGGCCAAGGGCCCCGGCAACACATCAGCCCCAGGCCGCTGACCTGGGGCTTTGGCAAGAGCGGGTGACGAATCAGTTGGCGCGCTTGCTACCTGAGGTGAGGCTTGTGCCGTCTGCCCCGAGGTGGGCGGAGGTCCGCACGACCCCTTCCGGGACCGTGCGGACCGCTGTCGGCGGTTGTCATCTGTCCGTCGGCATTGGCCTCGTGGCGGGGATCGGACGTCAGACGGGGCCGAGGGCCTGATGCCCGTCTCGCCCGCCAAGTAGTTCGTCACTCGCGTCGCCCCCGGTTCCATGCTGCGCACGTCGGCGGTGACGGACCAGAGCAAAGGCCCGGGCGGTGACGACTGCGGTGGAGGCGAGGGCCCCGGCTGCCGCGCATACGACAAGGGCCGGCCAGGCGTAGGTGGTCTGCGCCAGGGTTCCGGAGCGGTTCATCAACAGGCCGAGCAGCGAGGCGAGTTGAGTGAGGAGGAGGATCGGGAGAGTCTGGGGCAGCAACCGCATGGCCGTTCGCCACCATGGTCGCCGTGCGGTGTGCCGCGCCCATCGGGGCGCGCGCAGGACACCGCGGATGCCGAGGCCCGTCGCCAGCAGGGTCAGTGCCGCCAGGACCCAGTCGGCCGTCATCGAGAAGGGCCTCGCCACCTCGGGGTTCTTGCCCCGCGCGAGGTCGACCAGGCTCTGCGATATCTGGGCGGCGTCGTCTCCGGCGATCAGGCCGGTATTGGTGACGACCGCGATGCCGATCCTGCTGCCGGGCAGCAGTGTGGCCATGGAGTTGTGGGTCAGGAGTTGGCCGCTGTGCTGGATCTGCTCGGTCCCGCTGCCTTGCTGGTTCCGCCACCAACCCATCGCGTAGTCCGTGTCCTTCGGAGCCTTCGGTGGGGTGTGCGTGAGCTCGATGGTGCGTGCGGTGGCGATACGGCGGCCGTCGGCGGACACGCCCTGGTTGTTCTGTGCGATGAGCCACTGGGAGAGGTCGTCGGCCGTGGTGACGACACCGTGGCCGCCCGCGGTGAACCAGCGGGGGTGCGGACGGGAGAACACCGTGCCGTAGGCGCGGACGTAGCCGCGGGCCCGGTCGGGCATCTCGGTGGTCGTGTCGACGGATGCGGTGTGCGTCATGCGCAGCGGATCGAAGAGCTTGGCGGAGAGGTAGTCGGCGAAGGGCTGTCCGTTGACCACCTCGACCAGGCGTGCCGCGACGAAGTAGTTGGGGTTGTGGTAGCGGTGCTGGGTGCCCGGCGCGGTGGCGAGGGGCGCCTCGCGCATCGCGGCGACGGCCTCTTTAAGGGTGTGGGGTTGGGCGCGGGTCAGATCCGGGTAGGCGGAGTCGGCCATACCGGAGGTCTGGGTCAGGATCTGCCGGACGGTGATCTCCTGAGAGCGCCGGTCGGCCAGGGTGAACTCGGGCAGGTAGCGGTGCACGGGCTGGTCCAGGTCGACTTTGCCCGCCTCGACCAGTTGCATGACGGCGAGTGCGGTCATGGACTTCGACAGTGACGCCACGGGCAGGCGCGTCCGCTCCGTCATGTCCTGCCCGGACGCGCTGTGCCCGTACCCCGCGGTGTGGACGACCCGGTCGCCCTTGGTCACGGCGACCACCGCGCCCGGCAGACGGGTCTGCTCCAGGTAGTCGCTTACGAATCGGTCGATCGAGGCCGGATCCAGGGCGGCGGTGGACCGCGGGGCCGAGGAGGCCGGTACGGCGGTGGCCGCGACCGCGATACCGAGCGCGGCCAGCACGGTTCCGAGTCTGCGACGCGTGCCGGGAGGGACGGTGATCAGCTTCATGGAACCCAGTGCACCGGTCCCTCCCCCGCCGGCGCACTGGCACACACACGAGTTCAGAGGTAGTGCACGCACTACTGCCCCAAGATCCCCGGCTCGGTACGTTCGAGGAATGCGACATCGGACCGCCTGGCAGGCGCTCGGTCAGAACCCGCTGAAGGTGCTCGGCTCCAGCTGGCCCTGGCGGTCCTTCGCCTATCTGCTGTCCGGTGTCGTCTTCGGCGCCGTCGCCGGCGCGGTCCTTGTGGTCGCGCTCGTCGCGGGAGTCGTCTCGCTGGTGGTGTTGGTGGGGGTGCCGATCCTGCTCGGTGTGGCACTGTCCGGTGTCGCCGTCACCCGCTTCGAGCGGTGGCGCCTGCGCCTGGTGGACCTTGACCCGGTGCCGGACCCGCACCGGACCCCCGAACGCCCGGGATTCGCCGGATGGGTGCGAACCCGGCTGCGAGAGCCTGCGACCTGGCGTGAGCTGGGCTTCACTGCGGTGTCGGCGACCGCTCTGTGGTGGATGGACTTCCTCGTCCTGGGCTTCGCCCTCGTCGTCCCCGCGCTGGTGATCATGTCGCCCCTCGATGATCCCGGGGCCTGGCCGTTGGTGATCGTCGGTCTCTGCCTGCTCGCCGCCGCGCCGTACAGCATCACTGCCTGGGCCGGCGCCAGGGCGGCCGTCACACGTCTCATGCTGGCGCCGCGCGACAGCGAACTGGGCCGTGAGCTCACCGACGTACGGGCCTCCAGGGTGCGGCTGGTCGATGCCTTCGACGCGGAGCGGCGCCGGATCGAGCGGGACCTTCACGACGGGGCGCAGCAGCGGCTGGTCTCCCTCAATGTGATGCTCGGGCTGGCCGCCCTCGACACCGAGCCGGACTCACCGCTGGCCGGGCAACTCACCAAGGCACAGGAACAGGTCGGGCTCGCTGTCGACGAACTGCGTGAGCTCAGCCGCGGCGTCCACCCGAAGGCCCTCACCGACCACGGTTTGGCCGCCGCGGTCGAGAACCTGGCGGGGCGGTCCGCTTTGCCCGTCACGGTCGACATCCGCCTGCCTCGTCGTCTGCCGCTCCCTGTGGAGACCGCGGCGTACTTCGTGGTCGCCGAGGCTTTGACCAACGCCGTCAAGCACAGCAGGGCAACCCGAGTCGAGGTACACGCCCGCCTGCACACAGACGTTCTGGCTCTGTCGGTCAGCGACGACGGCATCGGCGGCGCCGCACCGGAAGCGGGTACCGGCCTCATCGGCCTGGCCGACCGTGTCGCCGTGGCGGACGGCAGACTCCGCATCTCCAGCCCTCAGGGCGGTCCTACCCTGATGCACGTGGAGCTGCCATGCCATTGACCGTCGTACTCGCCGAGGACTCCCCGCTGATGCGGGACGGCCTGGTCGGCGTGCTCACTCGCTTCGGCCACCAGGTGCTCGCCGCCGTCGGCGATGCGGACACCCTGATCCCGGCGGTCCGGGAACACGCTCCCGACATCGTCGTCACCGACGTCCGCATGCCACCGGACAACACCGACGACGGCCTGCGCGCCGCCGTCGCCCTGCGCCAGGAGCGCCCCAGCCTGCCGGTTCTGGTGCTCAGCCAGTACATCGAGCAGTCCTACGCTGCCCATCTGCTCGACCTGGGCAGCGACACCGGGGTCGGCTACCTCCTCAAGGACCGCGTCAGCGCCGTCAGCGAGTTCGTCGACGCGGTCGCCCAGGTCGCCGCGGGCGCGACGGTCGTCGATCCCGAGGTGGTCCGCCAACTCCTCAACCGCCGCCGCGATCCCCTGCAACGCCTTACCCCCCGAGAGCGCGAGGTCCTCGCCCTGATGGCCGAGGGACGCACCAACGCCGCCATCGCCCGCGAGCTGTACGTCACCGAGGCCGCAGTCAACAAGCACGTCAGCAACATCCTTCAGAAACTCGAGCTCCACCTCGACGGCCAGGCACACCGCCGCGTCCTCGCCGTCCTCACTTACCTCCGCGCATGACCGGCGATGGGCTGCCTCGCCGGCTGATCTGGAGTGTCCCTTGCCACTCCTGGGTAGTGATGCGGCGTCCTCAAACCACGGATTCGTCGTGTGGGTGCGGTCGCACAGGCTCGGTCGCACCGCTGTTGGCCGTGGTTGTCCGCTCTGCGACGGCGGCCTCGGTGACGACGAGGCGGCGGGCGAGCAGCTGGCGTACGACTTCGGGGTCGACGACCGTGGATCCGGAGGCGACGCGGGTTACGGCGTCGGCGAACTCCTCGACGTCACCGATGCGTTCCTTGAGCAGGTAGCCCGTTCCGACGCTGTCGCGGCGGTCGTCCAGCAGTTCCTCGGCGAAGGTCTGCTCGACGTACTGGCTGAGGACGAGGACCGCGAGCCCGGGCTGCTCGGACTGGAGTCGGCGGGTGGCCCGCAGCCCCTCGTCCGTCTGGCCGGGTGGCATACGGACGTCGGTGATGACCAGGTCCGGCCGGTGTTCCCGGGCCGCGGTGAGCAGGGAAGGGCCATGTCGCCCCACTCACCTTCGAGGACGGCCGTACGCGGCGGTTGCGCGTGACGGCCGTGATGGCCGAGTCGATGCCGTACCAGGTCTTCCTCCCGCGCGACCTGGTACGCGACCACGACCCTTCCGCACTGGCGGACGTCGCTTGCCGCACAACCCCCGGCCCCACGCGCCTCCTGGCCGGGCTCAGGGCCGACGAGATCTCCGTGCAGGCGTACGCGGCCTCGGACGACGCCGAGGAGGACCGGCTTGTGTGGATCTTCACTCTGATGCTCGTCGCCGTATCGGCGGGCTACACGGCGATCGCCGTCGCCTCCACCTTGCTGACGGCTACCGCGGGCCGGGTGCGCGACTTCCGCGTGCTGCGCCTGTCTGGTGCGACGCCGCGCCAGGTGCTGCTGGCCCTTACAGCCGAAACGTGCTGCGTCGTGACCCTGGGCGCGGCCCTGGGCCTGACGGTGGCCGCCCCGGCCCTGTTCACGCGACCGCTGATCACGCCGGACAGCAAAAAGGCCCGGGTCTCTGACCTGGGCCTTCTCCATGGAGCGGGTGACGAGAATCGAACTCGCGCTCTCAGCTTGGGAAGCTGATGTTCTACCATTAAACTACACCCGCGTGAGACGCCGATCGGGCTGTTCGGACCGGTGTCGGAAACGCGGATTCACTGTACCTCATGCCAGGCCCCCGGCGCCGAAGCCGTGGGGCCTGTGGTGGTTTCGGAGAGTGGACGGGGCTGCGGGGCGCGGGAGTTGGGGCGTACGGTGAAGGGGCGGGAGAGGGTCCGGGAGGGATCGGAGTGCCGCCTGGAGGGCCGTCTCGTTCGTCCCGTAATGTGGCGTTTCACGTCAGTCAGACGCGGCTCTTGGGGAAGGGACTCTGAGGACTTGATGGAACGCAGCACCGTCGTCCGTTGTGCCGAAGGGCACGTGTTCAGCACCGCTTCGCTTCCGATGCAGCAGGCCGAGCGGCTCGGCCCCGGACGGCTGATCCGCTGTCCGCGCTGTGCCCGGCTCCGGAATGTCGTGCCGGTGGCGATGGAGAAGCGGTAGCCGGACAACAAGCGATAGCCGGCCGGCAAGCGGTAAGCGGCCGGCAAGGGGTAAGCGGCAACCACGGCTACGGCTACACCCTGTGCGGGCCCGTCACGGTCTTCGGATCGTGGCGGGCCCGTCACCGTCTTCCGATTGTGGCGGGTCCGTCGCCGTCTTCCGATTGTGGTGGGCCCGTACGCGATGCGTATCCTCAGGGCGTGCTTCTCTCAGACAAGGACATCCGGGCCGAGATCGACTCCGGACGGGTCCGGATCGATCCGTACGACGAATCCATGGTGCAGCCGTCGAGCATCGACGTGCGGCTCGACCGCTACTTCCGGGTGTTCGAGAATCACCGCTACCCGCACATCGACCCCTCCATCGAGCAGGCCGACCTCACGCGCCTCGTCGAACCCAACGGGGACGAGCCGTTCATCCTGCACCCCGGGGAGTTCGTGCTGGCGAGTTCGTACGAGGTGATCAGCCTCCCCGACGATCTCGCCTCGCGGCTCGAAGGGAAGAGTTCGCTGGGGCGGCTGGGGCTTGTCACTCATTCCACCGCCGGGTTCATCGACCCCGGCTTCTCCGGGCACGTCACCCTTGAGCTGTCCAATCTCGCCACGCTGCCCATCAAGCTGTGGCCTGGCATGAAGATCGGCCAGCTGTGCATGTTCCGGCTCAGCTCGCCCGCCGAATCCCCTTACGGCTCCGAGCGCTACGGCTCCCGCTACCAGGGCCAGCGCGGGCCCACCGCCTCGCGGTCCTTCCTCAACTTCCATCGGACCCAGGTGTGAGGGCAGGGCCGGCATGAGCGACATACGCGAGAATCTCAGCTACGAGCAGTTCGGCGGCGCCGTTCGTGAGCTGGCGCAGACGATCGCCGATGACGGGTACGAACCCGATGTCGTCCTTTCCATTGCCCGCGGAGGCGTTTTTGTCGCGGGCGGGCTCGCCTACGCGCTCGACTGCAAAAATCTCCATCTGGTCAATGTGGAGTTTTATACGGGCGTCGGGACCACTCTCGAGATGCCCGTCATGCTCGCACCCGTTCCGAATGTCGTCGACTTCACCAACAAGAAAGTGCTCATCGCCGACGACGTCGCGGACACCGGCAAGACACTGAAGCTCGTGTACGACTTCTGCCTCGCGCATGTCGCCGAGGTGCGGTCCGCCGTGATCTACGAGAAGTCGCAGTCGCTGGTGAAGTGCGAGTACGTGTGGAAGCGGACCGATGAGTGGATCAACTTCCCGTGGAGTGTGCAGGAACCGGTGGTGAGGCGGGCGGGGCAGGTGCTCGACTCCTGATCGGCTACTCGGCGATCTCCGTTCGCTCCCACCATTCGTAGACCGGGAGTTTCCCCTCAGGCGTGTCCTGGGTGCGTGGCGTCGGGCGGAAGTGTTCGTATCCGCCGCGGTGCGGGATCTTCAGGTCCTCGCCGGCGGGAGCCGTGGCGGGGACGATCCTCTCGGGCAGGTCGTTGGGGCCGCCTTCGAGGGCCGCCTTGATCGCCTTGCCTGCTGCATTACCTGCTGTTTTGGCTGCTGCGTTGCCTGTCTTGGTGGCCATGTTTCCAGTCTTTCCAGCTCGTGTGGCTCGCGCATTTCAGACGGGTTCAGTCGCCCTCCGGCAGGCAGACCGCGGTGATCCGCTGGACCAGGTTGTTGCCGAAGCCGCCGCGGTTCCAGGGCTGGGCCAGGGGTTGGGCGTGGCCCGCGGCGTCGGTTGCGCGGGCGGTCAGTACGTGGGTGCCGGGTGCGGCCGTCCATGTCGTACGCCAGGTCCGCCAGGCCCATGCGCGCCCTTCGGACGCGTGAAGCTCGGCCTCGTCCCAGGTGTGTCCGTCGTCCGTGCTCACCTCGACCTTGGTCACCGGGGCGTGGCCCGACCAGGCGCGGCCCTCCAAGGTCACCGGGCCGGGGCGTACGACGCGGGTGCGGGACATGAAGTCGGGGAAGCCCGGCGGGATCATCAGCGCTCGCGGGGCGATCCTGGTGACCGGTTCGCCGGGGTCGTCGGGGGACTGACGGTAGCGATAGGCGACCGACTGCTGGAATCCCGTGAAGGGCGTGCTGGTCAGGGCGATTTCGCGGAGCCATTTCACATGGGCCATGCCGTACCAGCCGGGCACCACAAGCCGTACGGGGTGGCCGTGCTGCGGTGGCAGCGGGGCGCCGTTCATCTCGTACGCCACCAGCACCTCGGGATCGTCGGCGGTGGCGTCCGCGAGCGTGAGGCTGCGCTGGTAGTCCTGCTCGACGCCGCGCTCGACACCGTGGTCGGCGCCGGTGAAGACGGCCTCGACGGCGTCCGGCTCGACTCCGGCCTCGGCGAGCAGGGTCCGGAGCGGGACTCCGGTCCAGTCGGCGGTGCCGACCGCCTCCACCAGCCAGGGCTGGCTCACCGGTCGCGGCGCGAGCCGGGCCCGGCCGTTGCCCGCGCACTCCATCGTCACCCGGTGGGTCACCGCCGGGAACGAGCGCAGGGTCGCCATGTCCAGGCTCAGCGGGGTGCGTACCCGGCCGCGTACGGCGAGCGTCCAGTCGGCGGCTTGGGCGGCGGGGATGTCGTAGTGGACGAGTACGTAGTGCAGTCCGGGCGGCGTGACGTCATACCGCAGGGCCTCCAGCGGCAGCCCGTGGTTGCGGGCCGCGAGCGCGACTTCCTCCGGGCTGATCCCCTCGGCGGGCCCGGCGACGCGTGCTGGTGCACTGACGGCTCGTATGTCTGTTATGTCTGTGCTCGTGCCGGCGTCTATGTCTGTGCTCGTGCCGGCGTCCGCGTTCGCAGCCGTGCCGGTGTGCGTGTCCAGGGCCCTGTCCATCCCCCCATGGTGCGCTCGGGATCCGCGTCGCGCGAGGCCGTGGACGAGCCCGTCGGCGGGCCGATTGCGAGACTCCCCGTACGGGGAGACGCTGGAGAGGTCAGCCCTGCGGCACCGGTTGTGTTCTGCGCTGTTCTGCGACTCGTGTTCTGCGACCTGTGTTCTGCGATGTTCTGCGACCCAGGAGTTGTCTCTCTGCGAGGAGATCGTCATGGCCGGCATGGACGAAACGACCCTGGAGGCGATGCGGACCGTGCTGCGCGGTCCGGTCGTCGCCCCGCGCGACCCGGAGTACAACGAGACCCGCAAGATCTACAACGCGATGATCGACCGCAGGCCGGCCGCCATCGTGGCCTGCAGAGACGCCGCGGACGTGATGAACGCGGTCGACTTCATCCGCGACCACGGTCTCGAACTCGCCGTCCGCGGCGGTGGGCACAGCGGCCCGGGACTGTGTCTGGTGGACGACGGCGTCACCATCGACCTCTCACCGATGCGCTGGGTACGCGTCGATCCGGCGACGAGGACCGCACAGGTCGGCGGCGGCAGCGTGCTCGCCGACCTGGACCATGCCGCCCACGCCTTCGGCCTCGCCACTCCCGCCGGGATCATGTCGACGACGGGCGTCGGTGGCCTCACCCTCGGCGGCGGACACGGCCACCTCACCCGCAAGTACGGCCTGACGGTGGACAACCTGCTGTCCGCGGACGTCGTACTGGCCGACGGCAGCTTCGTCACCGCCAACGAGAAGGAGCACGCGGATCTCTTCTGGGCGCTGCGTGGCGGCGGCGGGAACTTCGGGATCGTCACGTCCTTCACCTTCCAACTGCACCCCGTGCACACCGTGGCCGCCGGGGTCACGCTGTGGCCCCTCGACCACATCCGCGAGGTGCTGCAGTGGTACCGCGACTTCCTGCCCCAGGCGCCCGAGGACCTGAACGGCTTCTTCGCGTCGCTCGTCGTGCCGCCCGGACCGCCGTTCCCGGAAGCGATCCACGGGCAGAAGATGTGCGGCGTCGTGTGGTGCTGGACAGGGGATCTGGACCGCGTCGACGAGGCCTTCGCGCCGGTGAACGAGCCCGCCGTACCGGCTCTCCAGTTCATCGCGCCGATGCCGTATCCCGCGCTCCAGACGATGTTCGACGAGCTGATCCCGCGCGGCCTCCAGTGGTACTGGCGCGGCGACTTCTTCGACCGCATCACGGACGACGCCATCGCCGTACACGCCAGGTACGCGGAGGGCATCCCCACCGACCTGTCGACGATGCACCTGTATCCGGTCGGCGGGGCGGCCCACCGTGTGGGACGGGAGGACACGGCGTGGGCGTACCGGCACGCCAACTGGTCCGGCATCATCGGCGGCGTCGATCCCGACCCGGCCAACGCCGGGACGGTCAAGCAGTGGTGCGTTGACTACTGGGACGAACTGCACCCCCACTCCATGGGCGGCGCCTACGTGAACTTCATCGGCGACGGTGAGTCCCACGACCGGGTCAGGGCCACCTACGGCGACCACTACGACCGGCTGGCGCGCATCAAGCGGAGCTACGACCCGCACAACCTCTTCCACGCCAACCAGAACATCGAGCCGGCCCCGGCCCCGGGGAACTGACCCCCGGGGAACTGATCGCGTACTAGAACGTGCCCAGCTTGATGATCGACAGCAACGCGATCAGCTGGATCGCGGAGGCGCCCAGGGCCTTCGGCCACGGCAGATCGTGGGACTTCTTGACCATGAGGGTGAACAGGGCGGCGGCCGCCAGCCATGTCGCCCAGCCCAGGATCTGGACGAAGGGCGCGTCGCCGCCCATGAAGAGGGCCACGACCAGGCGCGGGGCGTCCGTGAGGGACATGATCAGCATGGAGAGGCCGACCGTGGGCTGCCAGGCGCCGTCGCCGCCGAGCTGGCGGGCGAGGGTGTGGGTGACCACGCCCAGCATGAACGAGCTGATGACGATCGCCACGGCCGTCGTCAGGACGATGGGCACCGCTGACGAGAGGGTCGCGTTGATGGCGTCCTCCCGGGCTCCGGAGAAGCCGAAGACCGCCAGCAGGCCGTACAGGAACGCCACGATGAGGGCCGGGCCCCACATCGTGTAGTCGCGCATCTGCAGGAAGGTCTGGTTGGGGCGCATGATGACGCCGCTCAGCAGTTCCTTCCAGTGCAGGCGCGGGCCCACCGGGGGCGCCGGCGCCTGGCCGGCGCGGTAGGTCCCGCCCTGGTTGTACGGGTCCTCGCCGATCCCGAACGCCTGCGTGTGGCCCGGGTTGTTGGCCGCGTACGGGTCCGGGCCCTGGGCGTGGTGATCGTGGTCACCGAAGTACTCCGGCTCGCCGTGGCCGCCCGGCGGGGGCCACTGCTGCCCGCCGTTGCCGTACTGCTGCGCCTGCGGCGGGTACGGCCCCGGCGCAGGTGGGTAGCCGTACGACGGGCCGCCCTGGGGCGCCTGCTGTCCGTACGGTTGCTGCCGCGGGTGTTGTTGCGGAGGTGCTTGCCGGGTGCGGTTGTCCCGGCCGCGTCCGATCCTGAATCCAGCCACGTAATCGAACGTACCTGGTCCCGCAGAGTGGCGTGCCGGGCCCGGGGCAACGGGCCCGGCTTTGACGCTGACCTGTGACATCCCCTAAGGGGTTGTCCAGCCGATTTTCCGTGGCTGCTCAGGGTCGGTTCAGGGTTTTGCGGTACCGGGAGGGACGTCAGGACCAGAAGTCGTTGCTCTTGTCGATGTCCTCGATGCATTCGTCGAGATCGGTGATCTTGTCCCCGACGATCCGGAAGACGATGGCGCCGTTCTCGTCGAGCCGCTTCCCGTTGCGCTCGGCCGTGAAGCGGTGCACGGTCACCGCGTGGCCCCTGCCGTCGACGAGCACATGGCGCAGTTCGACCTGCATGGTCCCATTCGTCTCCTCGGCGAGCCGACGGTACATGTCGATGATCGCGTCCTGGCCCTTGAAGTCGCCGGACAGAGGGTGATTGCCGGGTGTGTGGTGCGTGGCGTCCCCCGAAATCAGCCCGCGCATGGTGTCCATGTCACCACGTACGAAGGCGTCATAGCCCTTGCGGACGAGGGTTGCGTGCGGGTGCTCAGCCATGTTGATCGTCACCTTCCTGCGGATTGGGTGATATGCGGCTTACGCAGTCAATTGTTCGCCTCTGTCGCCGCGTGAGCCACTGGAGGCGTCAGGAGCCCTCGCACGTCCTGCGGTAGGGGATGTCCGGGAGGTACGTCTTCCAGTCCGGCTCCGAAAGACCGGAACCCGTGCGGGCGCACAGTCGGCGGATCACGTGGTCCGGGTCGAAGTCGTACGTCTGGAGCGGGACGTGGCTGCCGGCGACGTACAGGGCGGTGCCGTTCCCGGCGAAGGCCAGCGCGAGGGGCCGGTCGCCGGGGCCGGGGACGGCGGAGCCCAGCGGTCGGCTGGAGGGGACGTCCCAGAGCCGGACCGTGCCGGAGTCGTCGGCGACCGCCAGGGTGTCGCCGTCGGGGGAGAAGGCGAGGGTGCTGACGAACTCGGTCGCCTCCGTGTCGGCCAGGATGCCGAGGCGGCTGTCTATCTCGCCGTCCCACACCGTGACGCGGCCGTCGCTGTCGCCCGCCGCGAAGTACCGGCCGTCGGGACTGAAGGTCACCGTGCTGATGCCCGTGTCGCCCAAAGTGCGGTAGGCCACCCGTCCCGAGCGGAGGTCGGCGACCTCGTCGTTGGAGGACGCCAGGGTGCGCAGGTCGCCGCGGACTGCCAGGACTTCCGCGCTGATGTTCTTCAGCGTCCGGGTCCGTTCGTTCCGGCGTACGTCCCACACTTCGACCGTGTTCTCCGCCGCCCGGGAGACCAGCAGGGTGCGCCCGTCGGCGCTGAGGGCGAGGCCGTCGACGTCGGCGAAGTCCTCCGGTCCGAAGCGGATGGCGATCGTCGCCCGCTTGCGGTGGGCCGTGACGTCCCACACCGTGATCGACTGCTGTGTGACGGAGTCGCTCATGTCGGCGCTCTGCAGGTAAGCGAAGGTGCGGCCGTCGGCGCTGAGCGCCATCAGGTCGGAGCACACGCCCTCCTCCACCTCGGCCGCGGGGCACGGCTTGTGCGGCACCGTGAAGGCGCTCTTCGCGCCGCGGGTGTCTTTCAGGCGGATGCCCGCCGCGGCACCGGTGGAGCGCACGGTGACCAGGGTCCGGCCGTTCTGGCTGAGCAGCGCGCCCTGGGCGGTCTCTTGCTGCCAGCGCGAGGTCGTCGCCGGGCCGAGACCCAGGGAGCGTACGGCGCTGGCGGACCCGTTGAGATAGCGCAACTGGCCTGCCGCGAAGTCGAGTTCGTACGAGAGGAACTCTTCGGTGGCCAGCGTGTGGCGGAACACCGGCTCGCCGGGGGAGGAGAGCCGCCACATCCGGATGCCGTCCGGGCCGGCCGCGACGAGGAACTTGGCGTCCGCGCTGAACCGCACCGACTTCAGCGACTTTCCCGTCAGCCGGCCGATGACCCGCCCCGAGCGGATGTCCCGGACCTGGATTCCGGTACCGGAGGCGAGCGCGATGGCGCGGCCGTCGGGCGAGAAGGCGAACTCGCCGTCCTCGTCCTTGCACAGGTCGCGGTCCAGCCCCGCCGTCCACGGCAGGGACAGTGTGCGGCGACGGGCGATGTCCCAGATCTCCAGCGGTGTTTCGTTCGAGCATGTCGCCAGCAGTCGCTCGTCGTCGCTGATGACCGCGTACTGCGTGACGGGGTCGTCGTTCTCGTTCCGCAGGGGGACCTTCAGCAGCAGTCGGCGCGTTCGCGTGTCCCAGACCTGGGGGGAGGAGTCGGAGGCGGACATCACGATGGTGCGCCCGCCGCGGCCGAAGTGCGACACCGTGGTCTCACCGCCGGGGAGGCGCCCGGTGACGCGGCCGGTCCGGACATCCCACAGGGGGGTGGTGGACGACCAGTCCCCACCGGGTGCCGAACCCAGGGCGAGGGTCCGGCCGTCCGGGCTGATGATCAGGTCCCCGTCCTCGGACAGCAGTTTGCCCGGTCCCGGATACGTTCCCGTACGGCGATGGGTGCGCAGGTCCCAGGTGCGTACATGTTCGCGGGAGACCGACACCAGGGTTCGTCCGTCGGACGTCAGCCGGCGGACCGTGGTGCGGTCGTCGCGTTCCGGGACGGTGAAGGCGTCCTGTTCGCTGCGGTTCTGTGCGGACAGCAGGGCCGAGCGGGTCTCGACGGTCGGCGCGAGCTCCCAGGCCGCGACGCTCAGCCGGGCCGCCGTCACCGGGTCGGCGGCCCGCATGCTGTCCGCCACCGCCGCGATCCGCCGGGCCTCGGCCTCGTGGTGCCTGCGGTCGCTCGTACGGGACTGCTGCCAGGCGGTGATGCCCGCGATGAGGGCGAGGACGAGAAGGGCGGCGAGGGTGGTGAACAGCCCGCGGCGGCGCCGGAGTTCGCTGCTGCGGGAGGTGCGGGCGGCGGTGAGGAAGGCCTCCTCCAGCGGGGTCAGGGGCTGGTCCGCGAGGTGTTCGTCCGCGGTGGCGAGGCGGGTGCCGCGGTAGAGGGCGCCCGGATCGCGGCCCAGCTCGTCCCAGGTGCGGGCCGCCTCGGTCAGCCGGCGATGGGTACGGAGGCGTTCGCGGGCCTCCTCGATCCAGGCGGACAGCCGGGGCCAGGACGTGATCAGGGCCTCGTGCGCCAGATCGACCGTGTCGTCGTCGAGGGTGAGGAGACGGGAGCGGGCCAGGCGGTCGAGAACCAGGGCCACTTCGCCGGACGGGGCGAAGTCGAGTTCCGCGCGGTCCACGGGGCGACGGGTGTCCTGGGAACCCTCGCCGGGGGTGATCAGCCGCAGCAGGATCTGGCGGGCCAGGACCGCCTGCTCGCCGGACAGCGTCCCGTACGCGTCCTCCGCCGTCTGCGCGATCGCACCGCGTACGCCGCCTGCCGCCTCGTACCCCGCCATCGTGAGCGCCCGCCCCCGGCGGCGTCGCCAGGTCTCGCGCAGGGCGTGGGACAGGAGAGGGAGGCCGCCGGGTTCGCCGTCCACCTCCTCGACGAGATGCGCGGTCAGTTCGCGTTCGACGATCAGGCCCGCGGACTGGGCCGGACGGATCACCGCTTCCCGCAGTTCGGCCGGGGTCATGGGGCCCACCAGGAGGCTTGCCTCGCTCAACGCGTCGGCCAGGGCACGGTGTTCGGCACAGCGGGCGTAGAAGTCGGCCCGTACGGCGATGATGACGCGCAGCCGGCTGGCCGGTTCCCGTGCCGTGAGCAGGCGGTCGATGAACCCCGTGCGTTCCGCCGGTTCGCGGCAGAGCGTGAACACCTCCTCGAACTGGTCGATCACGAGGACCGTGTCTCCGATGCCGCCGCCCTCGCTGCCGTCGTCCTCTTTCGCTTTCAGCGCCTTCTCGTGCGTACGGAGCGGGTGTTCACCGGGGGTCAGGATGCGCAGGGCCGCCAGATCGCCGCTCTGCTGGAGCTCCGGTATCAGTCCGGCCCGCAGCAGCGACGACTTGCCGCTGCCCGACGGGCCGAAGACCGCCGCGAAGCGGGACGTGGACGCCAAGTCGCCGAGCGCCGAGACCAGTTCGTCGCGGCCGAAGAAACGGTCGTGGTCGGTGGGTTCGAAGCGGGACAGTCCCTGGTACGGGGAGTCGGCGTCGTCCTCGTCGTCGGGCACCGACTCCTCGGAGGCCTCGTGCCAGCGGCGTTCCCACTCGGCCGGGTCGCCGCCGCAGGCGTTCACGTACGCCAGGGTCACGGCCAGGGAGGGGAGTTGGTCGCCCGCTGCCGCCCGGGAGAGGGTCGTGACGGAGTAGTGCGCCCGGCGGGCCATCTCGCGGTACGTGAGGCCGCCCGCCTCCTGGCGCAGCTTGCGTAACTCGTACGCGAAGCGCTGGACCGGGCCTGCCGCCGGGTCCAGCGGAGTCTCGTGACGCCCCATTTCCCCGGTCTCCCCCTCATCCCCCGTGTTCGGGCCACGGTAGGGAGCCGCGACGGGCCCCGCAAGGCTTCTTCTCGGCCCTCAACTGGCCTTACGTCTTTGTTTGGTGTGACGGAGGGGGCCTGCCGAACAACTTCCTGGCGGCTGGACTTGAGGCATCGGAGACATCCGGTACGTCACGACAGCACGGGGGAGCAGCTCATGAACGAACGAGGGAAAGAGCAACGACGCAAAGAGCCACGAGCGAAAGAGCAGCGCATCGCCCTGCGGCGGTTGTTCGCCGGTACGGCACTGGCGGTCGCCGGTACGGCCGCGATGGTCGCCGTGACCTTGCCGATGGAGGCCTCCGGGGACGGCGGACACTCGGGGACGCGAAGGGGAGCCACACCGCAGGCCGCCGCGACACCGTCGCCGTCGCCGTATGCCTCGCCGTCGACGACCGTCACCGGGAACGCCTCGGGGACCACCGCCGCGAACGCCGGAACCGGCGCCGCCGACCCCCTCACCGACGACGAGATCACCCGAGCCCAGCAGGCCGCCCTCGCCGGCGACCGGACGCTGCGTACGACCAGCGAGGACGTACAGGGGGAGGACGGCACACCCCAGTTCCTGACCGCCGATCTCGCCGGCCTCACCACCGAACCTTCCGTCCGGGAGGGCGAGCGGCGCGCGGACGTCTTCTTCTACGACTACCGCGACGACCGCTTCGTGAAGAAGACCGTCGACCTGGGCACCGGAAAGGTCGTACGGACCGAATCCGCCACCGGAGTTCAGCCCGCGCCCTCCGGCCAGGAGTCACGCGAGGCGCTGAAGGTGCTGCTCGCGAGCCCGCTCGGGGACGGCGTACGGCAGGACTTCCAGGCGGCCACCGGCCGACCGCTCGCCGCGCCCGCGCAGTTGCGCGTACAGGGGCTGGTCTTCGAACGGAGCGGTACCGCGGGGCCCGCCGACTGCGACGGGGCGCACCGCTGCGTACGGCTGTTCACGCACGTCGTGGGCGGGCCGTGGATCGACACGCGCCAGTTCGTCATCGACCTCAGCGCCCGCACGGCGCACAGGCTCCCGTGACCGGCCTCGGCCCTGTGGCCCCTGCGGCCGCTGTGGCCCCCGTCGCTCCTGACGCCCGTATCGCCCCGAAGGACGTACGCATCATGCGCAAGCTGAAGCTGAACAGGCTCACCCGTAATACGGCGGTCCTCGGCGCCTGTGCCGTGCTCGGCGCCGGTGCCCTCCTGGCCGTCCCCGCCGGCCAGGCCGAGGGTGCGTCGGCCGCCCCCGCCGCCCCGGCACCCGCCTGCACGGGCGACTCCGCCATCACCAAGAAGCTTCCGGGCGGCACCACTTGGCGGATGTGCTGGCGCAACAGCCCCATCGCCGGGCTGGTTCTCTCCCACATCACCTACCAGCCGCGCCACGAGAGCAAGCCCATCGAGGTGCTCGGCAGCGCGCGGCTCGCGCAGATCAATGTTCCGTACGACGACGGTTCGGCGGAGTACAACGACCTCACCTACTACCGTCTCGGTGAGGGCGCGCTGCCGATCAAGGCGTCGGACTGCCCCGGCGGTACGGTCCGCGGATTCCGTGCCGCAGGCCCGATCGAGGGCGCCGCGCGGACGGTGAAGGGGCTGTGCGTGACGACGCAGCCGCGCGGTTTCGCGTACCACGGGGACAGCGGTGACGTGGGCGAGAACCCGGCTCGTACCGACTCCGCGCAGGGTCAGGACCTGGTCGTCTACGCGCTCCATGCGGTCGGCTGGTACCACTACGTCACCCAGTGGAACTTCTCCGACGACGGCACGATCACCGCCAAGGAGGGCGCCACGGGCAATCTCTCCGAAGACGACTTCAACGCCGCCGACGGCAGGGGCTGGCCCGTCGGCAAGAACGGCTCGGCCAAGGCCCTCAGCCACCAGCACAGCGTCCTGTGGCGGCTCGACTTCAAGCCCGGGGGCTCCTGGAAGACGAAGGTCGAGCAGTACGACACGAAGACGGACGGGACGAATCCCGAGTGGGGCTACGGACGGCTCAAGACCGGCCGCACGCAGCTGACCAAGGAGTTCGCGGGCGACAACGCGAACGACCGCTGGTGGCGTGTGGTCGCCTCCGCGAGCCGCAACAAGGACGGTCACCCGCGGTCGTGGGAGCTCGTGCACAACCGCTCCGACAAGTACTCACGGCATGCCTGGACACGGAACGACGTGTACGTCAGCCAGTACAAGGCCTGCGAGGAGTACGCGAGCGACAACCGCCGCGTCAACTCCAACTGCCTGCCCAACGTGGCCAAGTACGTGAACGGCGAGGCTCTCACCCGCCCGGTCGTCTGGGTGAACGTCGGCTTCCACCACATCGCCCGCGACGAGGACCAGACCCCGATGCCGGTGCACTGGCAGGGCTTCCAGATCGTCCCGCGCGACGTGACGGACATGAGCCCCCTGACTCCGGACCGGCTGCACCGGCCCGAGTTCAACGGTCACGTCCCTCGCGACTGAGGCCTGGTACCGGCTCCGGCTCCGGCGGCGAGTTCGCACCAGATGAACTTGCCGCCGTTCCCTCCGGGGTTCACCTGGAACCAGCCCCAGTCGTCGGCGTACGCGTCCACGATGCGCATTCCGTGTCCCGACGTGCTCGGGTTGGGCGTGGTCGCCGGGGGTGTCGGGTCCGTGTCCCAGGCGCCGAGCCGGAATGAGGGCCCCGCTTGTCTGAGCTTCAGGGCGGCGGGGCCCTCGGTGTGCCGGATGGCGTTGCCGAGGAGTTCGGAGGCCAGGAGCTCCGCGGGTTCGATGAGGGTGGAGAGGTGGTGGGTGGTGAGGATGTCGCGGAGGGCGTGGCGGCAGATGCGGACGGCTCGGGGGTCGTTGGGGATGTACAGGGTGTACTCCCAGGGTTTGGACATACGGGTCTCCCAGGGCGAGGTGGAGGGCATTGGGGCGCGGAGGCGTCGGGCGGTGGCTCTGTCGCGCCGCCATGGCAGGGCGGGGCGGTGCGCTTCCGGGGGTCCCGGCGGTTCCGCAGCGTGTGCGGCGCGTCACTGAAGGTAGGGGTCGAACTTGACCTGGGTCAAGCTCGTCCCCGATTATCGTGTCCTCAACTTGCGGGAGAAGAGGGGCAGATGGTTGCTAGGAGCGTCATCACCGTGCGGCAGGAGCGCCTGGGCAAGGAGCTACGTAAGCTCCGGGAGCGGGCGGGGCTGGGCCTTCGGGAGGCGGCCCGTGCGACGGGGATCAACGAAGGCAAGCTGTCCAATGTGGAGTCGGGACGCGTCGGCGTGAGCGCGGAGCGCGTGCGGTTCCTGGCCGGGTACTACGGCGACGCTGAGACCCCACTCGTCGATGCCCTGGCGGTCATGGCGACCGAGCGGGGGCGCGGCTGGTGGGAGGAGTACCGCGGCCAACTACCTCGGGGGTTCCTCGACCTCGCGGAACTGGAGCACCATACAGGGATCTTGAAGACGTTCGAGATTGTGTTCATCCCCGGTTTGCTGCAGACCGAGGAGCAGGTGCGGGCGATTTACAGCGACGGCACCTGGGGAACGGCCGAGGATCAGCGCGAGCTGTGCACGCGGTTCCGGCTACGACGCCAGGAGGTCCTGAACCGGGATGACTTCGTCTACGAGGTGGTGATCCACGAGGCGGCCCTGCGTATCCGGAGGGCCGACCGTGGGATTGCCCGACGGCAGTTGCTGCACATCCTGGCGGAGTCCGAGCGTCCTCAAGTCACCCTGCGTGTGGTGCCGTTCGACGTGGACGGCTTCCGTATCGGCTATGCGCCGACGATCATCGGCGGCCCGGTTCCGCAGTTGGACACCGTTCTGATGGACACTCCGCATGGAGGCAACTACCTGGACGCAGAGGCGCAGCTCGATCGCTATCGACGGGGATTCGCGCAGGTGCAGAAGCAGGCGCTGGGAGTCGTAGAGTCGAGGGACTTCATTCACAGCCTGGTTCAGCAGATCTGAAAGGCCGCGAACATGCCCGAGGTTCCCGTGTGGCAGAAGTCGTCGTTCTCCGGCGGTGATGACGACGCCGACTGCGTCGAACTCGCCGTGCGCCAGGGCACCCTCCTCCTCCGCGAAAGCGACGAGCCCGGCACCGTAATAGCAACCAGTGGTACTGGACTTGCCGCCCTCATACGTCATCTACGGACCTGCTGACCGGCTGCGCCACCAGCGCGCTATCAGGTCCATCGAAGGAACCGCACTCACCACGGTGATGCACACCCCCGTCACCAGCAGGTCCTCACTGCCCCCGCGGCTCAAGTCGAGCACCCCGGCCGTGAGTACGGTCAGGCTCAGGCCGTTGAAGAGGACCAGCAGCGTCCACTCCAGACGTGCGGGTCGCCCGGAGGGTTCGCCGGTCTCGACGTCCGGTGCGTCGTCCCCATCCGGCTTGCCCGACTCCCGACGCCCCCAGCGCGAACGGACGTCGCTGACCAGCAGCAGGGCAACGATGGCGAGAACGAACCCGCCAAAACCAAACGCAACCAACTGGTATGGCAGCGACTGCCCGGTGAGCAGCCCGATCAGGACTGAGCCCACTCCCAGGGCGGCCACCCCCGCCCGAAGCCCGAACGCGGCCAGCGGGGGAACGAGGGACCAGCTGATCCACTCTCCGGCCCGGACCAGGGACTGAGGCGTCGTACCGAGCCGCCGCCCGGCCCGCAGCGCCACCCACCCCACACCCGCGACGATCGCGCTGACACCGGCGAGGCTGACACCGTCGAGCCACGGCGCATCGAGCAGCACCAGCAAACCCAGCAGAACACCGGCGCCCCCGACCCACATCAGCAGGCGCCCGACACCCCGCAACAGCAGCCCCAGCCACGCAGTCATGGTCCTCGACGGTACGTATCCGACTCGGGACCCGTCCCCAGCCGGATCCCTCCGGCCCGCACCGACATCGGACAGCGTGAGCACTCCTCTCCCTCATGTTCACGCAACGCTCTTTTGAGCGGCTGAAGGACAACTTCCTCCCGAGTGCTCGGCATTCGCGCGCCTGTGCCGCAACCCTCCCCGGTCCTGACCGCACACGCTGACCGCACCGGTCATTCGTCCACGGCTGTGTCGCCGTAGCGCCGCGCGACCTCGTGGAACGCCTCCTTGGGTCTGTACGCGCCGTCGCCAGTCACCGCCATGACCCCGAAGCCGGCCTTGTCGAGGTCGAGACGAGGATCGTCGTGATGCGGGAAGTCGGGCATGGCGAAGGTGAACACGAAGCAGCCGTGCACGCCCTCCGCGTTGTACTGGTCGATGAGTTCACCGAGGTAGCGGGCCTGGACGGACTCGTCGCGGGGGTGGTCGCCGCGGATGTGCGGGGGTACGGCGAACCAGTTGACGATCCAGAAGGAACCGGCTCCCCGCTGGTCGGCCCCGGTGAAGGCACCGCACCCGAACTCGGTGATGACGACGGGCTTGTCGTGGTCGCGAACCAGGCCCCGCAGGCGGTCCGTGTAGGTGGTGTGGTTGCGGCGGGAGCGGTAGAGACTGGCGCCGACCAGGTCGAACAGCGACCAGTCGACGTGTTCCCACCCGGCCGCGGAGTAGGTGACCGGCCCGCCGAAGCGGCGTCGCGCGGTGGTCACGGCGACGGTGAGCAGCCGGTGGAGCCGCCGGTCGATCCTGCGCCGCAGCACGCGGTGGAAACGCACGATGAGCTTCAGGCGCAGGAACGAGCGAGGGCCGGGGACGATGCCGGGCACGGTGTGGGAGAACTCGCTGCCGACCAGGAGCGTCACCCGGTCCGGGTGTTCCCGGCGGAGTTCTTCGGCCGCCTCGGCGACGGCGTCCAGGTGCTCCAGCAGCTTCGGCCGGCGCAGCTCGGGAACGCTTGGCCGGATGTAGACGCCGAGACCGGCCTCAAGGGCGATGCGGGCGGCATCGATCAACCGCTTCCCGTCGCCGCCGATGAGCATCACCGTGGTGCAGTGCAGATCCCGGGCGATGACCTCCAGGTCCCGCCGCACGTCATCGGTGCCGTCATCGGTACTTGCCTCGCCGACCAGGTAGGAGATGCCACGGACGGTCAGCATGCGCTCGGCTCCTGTCGAAGCAGTCGGTGGGCGTCATCGGTCCGGTCGACGCTAGAGAGACAGCCGGCGGTCGGGCATCCGTCTTTCGTCCAGGAGCGCACGACTTCCGTCTAGAAGTGGGTGACAAGTCCACCGTCACCCGGCCCCTGCCCGGTGGCGGTCAGGTGAGTGACCCGGCCGCCACCGCGCGACTCATGGCTTGCGGAACTGTTCCATCAGCGCTACGTACCCGCTGGCGCCATGACCGGCGGTCGCCGCTCGCTCGGCCAGTGCCTTGACGAGCCTCGGCAGCTCGGCGTTGACGCCGAGCGACTCGCTCTCCTCGACCACGTGCGCCATCGCCGCCAGATGGGTGTCGACAGTGCCGTCGTCGGCAGGGTAGATGCCGTCGTCGGCCTGGCGCGCGTAGCCCGGCAGCCAGCCGGCCACCGTGTCGATCGCCGTCTGTGCGATGGGGAGGTACGCCGTGGCGGACACCCCGGCCGTGCCGAGGATCGCGGCGCCGTTGAGGAAACCGTCGAGCATGCCCCACATGAGGACGAGCGTGGCCATCTCGTGCGTGGCCGACAGTCCGGGGTCCTCGCCGAGGTGGCGGCCCGTGCCGAGACTGCCCAGCGTGGACTCGTGGGCGTCGTACAGCGGTCGCGGCCCGCTGTAGGCGAGCATGGCGTCGGCCGTGCCGACGGCGTCCGGGACGGCCATGATCCCGCCGTCGAGGTAGCCGCCGCCGCGGCGCGCCACCTCCTCTGCGAGCGCTCTGGCGCGCGAGGGCGTGCCCGAGGTCAGGTTCACCACAACCCGCCCGTCGAGCGGTCCGTCGAGGACGTCCGCCACGGCGTCGTAGTCCGACACGCAGACCACCACGAGCGGGGCGGCCGCAATCGCTGCCGCCGGAGACTCGGCGAGCGTCGCGCCCCGGGCCACGAGGTCGTCGGCCTTGGCCGTCGTGCGGTTCCACACGGTCGTCGGGTGTCCCGCGCGCAAGAAGGCCCCTGCGAGGGCTTCGCCCATCAGTCCGAGGCCCAGAACCGTGACAGGTGTGCCAGTGGGCATCATGTGCTCCTTCTCTGATCGGTCTCTGATCGGTGGCACAATCGTCAACGTTCATACCGGTATGAAGGTCAAGGGGGGAATTGGCATGCTGATCGGGGAGCTGAGCCGGCGGACCGGGGTGAACCCGCACCAACTGCGGTATTACGAGGCGCAGGGCCTGCTGGTGCCCGACCGCGGCGACAACGGCTACCGCGAGTACGGCGACGACGCCGTACTGACCGTGGCCCAGATCAGGAGACTGCTCGACGCCGGGCTGTCGACCCAGGAGATCGGGTACCTCCAACCGTGCGTCACCGGCGCGGCCCCCGATCTGAAGCCCTGCCCGGAGACCCTGGACCTGCTACGGGCGCGCATCGCCGGAGTGGACGAGCAGATCGACACGCTCGTCCAGTCCCGCCAGACGCTGCGGGAGTACCTGGCGGCCACGGAGCGGCGGTTGGCCGGCTAGGTCAAGACCGCCTCGCCTGCCAAGACCGCGGACGAACCGGCCGTACCCGTGCGTCGGAACTCGCTCGGGCTGACGCCTCGGATCCGTTTGAACGCCGCGCTGAACGCGAACGCGTCGGTGTAGCCCACGGTCCGGGCGATCTCGGCGACGGTCGCCGACTCGCGCTCGGCCAGCAGATCCGCCGCGAGCGTCATGCGCCGGCGGGTGAGGTAGGTCAGCGGCGGTTCGCCGACCAGGTCGGCGAACCGCTTCGCCAGCGTGGAACGCGACACCCCGGTCCGGTCAGCCAGCGCGGCGACCGTCCAGGGTGCCGCCGGTTCGGCGTGCAGCAGCCGCAGCGCGTCGCCGACCACCGGGTCACGCTGGGCGGCGTACCAGGCCGGGGGCTCGCCGCCGGGCCGGTCGAAGTACTCGCGCACCGCGCAGACCAGCAGCCAGTCCAGCAGCCGGTCCAGGACCACCTGCTGGCCCGGGGTGTCGGCGGCGACCTCGGCGGCGAGGTGGTCGAGTACGGCGTCGGCCCCGCCGCCGGAAGCCACCCGCAGCACGACGGGCAGCGCGTCCAGCAGCCTGCGGCTGATCTCGCCGCGCACCGGGTAGGCGCCGACGATCAGCGTCGTCGAGCCGTCACCGTAGCCGCAGCCGGTGTCGTTCCAGCCGAGCCGGTGCCGGGTCCCGCCCTGCTCGGGCGTCGCGCAGAACTCGCCGCACGCGACCGGTTCGGCCCGGGTGCCGACCTCGTCGACGAAGGTGAACGGTGCGGGGCCCCGCACGATGACCGTCTCGCCGGCGCGCAGCTGTTCGGGCGGGCGGTGCTCCGGCACGATCCAGCCCGCCCCGCCGAGGACGGTGCACAACGTCAGCGGCGGGCCGTCGACGAAGTGCAGCGCCCAGGGTGGGGACAGGGTCGAACTGCCGAACAACGAGCCCTGGGCCCGCATCCCGCGGAAGAGGTCACCGAACGCGTCCACCCAGTCGAGGTTAGACGCCGAGGCTGGACGATGGCAAAGGTGATCCGGCTCTTCACCCATGGATTCGTCCGAGCGGCTGCCGTTGAATCGCTGCCATGAGCAACGCTGGCATAAGCAACGACACCACCCTCGTCCTCGGCGCCACAGGCAAGACCGGCCGACGGGTCGCCGCCCGGTTGCGGCTGCGCGGCACGCACGTGCGCGCCGCCTCCCGATCGAGCCCGACGCGCTTCGACTGGTCCGACCCCGACGGCTGGGACGCGGTCCTGCGGGGCATCACCGCCGCCTACGTCGTACCCCCGCCCGTGCCGGGCCCGGTGCACGAGTTCGTGGCGCGGGCCGAGGCCGCCGGAGTGCAGCGCCTTGTCCTGCTCTCCGGGCACGGCGCCGACACCTGGGGCGACTCCACGTTCGGTCTGGACATGCGCTCGGCCGAGGACGCCGTGCGCGGCTCGGCGCTGGAGTGGACCGTTCTGCGGCCGTCGAACTTCAACCAGAACTTCGACGAGGACCTCTTCCACGCCCCGCTGGTCGCCGGCGAGCTGGCGCTCCCGGCCGGTGCGGTCCCCGAGCCGTTCGTCGACCTGGAGGACGTCGCCGACACCGCGGCCGCGGTGCTGGCCGAGCCCGGCCGGCACGCCGGGCGGATCTACGAACTGACCGGACCGCGCGCACTGACCTTCGCCGAGGCCGTCGAACAGATCTCCCGGGCGTCCGGGCTGACCATCACCTACAAACAGGTTTCACCCGCCGAGTACACCGAGGCGCTGGTCGAGGAGGGCTGGGCCGAGGCCGACGCCCACCACGTCACCGAGATGTTCGTGCTGATGGAGCGCGGGGTGGTGGCCGAAACGGCGGACGGTGTCGCCACGGTGCTGGGGCGCGCGCCCCGAACCTTCGAGGACTACGTCGTACGGGCCGCGGCAGCGGGAGCCTGGCGGCCATGACCGTCACCGTCACCGTCCCCATCACCTCACCATCTTCTGAAAGGGCCACGATGAGCAACGCCACCAGCCTGCTGACCGCCGAGGACCTCGAGTTCCTCGCACGCCCCCTGCACGGGTTCCTGACCGTGGCCGGGAGAACGCAGCCGCCACAGCCCCGGCCGGTGTGGTTCGAGGCCACCCCGGAGGGGACGATCCAGTTGATCACGGAGCCGGACTCGCTGAAGGTGCGGCGCCTGCGCCGCGACCCCCGCGCCTCGATCGTTGTCGCGGCACCGGTCGATGAGCGCGAGCGCTGGGTGTCCGTCGCCGGCCGCGTCACGGTGGAGGCCGACGGAGCGCACGACCTGTGCTCCCGCCTCGCCGCTCGCTACTGGGACCTCGACGACCGGACCCGGGCCGACGATCTCGCCACGATGCTGGCCGCCGACCTGCTCCGTGTCGTCATCCACCCGGAGACCGTGCGCCGCTACGCGTACTGACGCGCCGCTTCCGAGGTTGATGGGACAGCTCAGCTGAGTCGACCCCTCAGCTCAGTCCATCCCCAGGAACTCGGCCGTGGAGAAGGTGACTTGGGGCTTCGCCGCCACCAGGTCCCGCTTCTCACCCGCGTACACCGCGACCGTGTCCTTCGTCTCTCCCAGGTACGTCCGCACGGCCAGGTCCGCCCGCCCGTCCCCGGTGAAGTCGGCGACGGCGAGAACGCGGGTCGTGCCCGACGCGGGCGGCCGTACGGTGACGATGTCCGACGCGGACGGGCCGCCGTCCCGCCCCCGGAACACCCTCAACTCCGTACCGCTGGAGACCAGTTCACTGATCCCGTCCCCGTCGAAGTCCCCGGAGTCCAGAACCGTGCCCGGCACGTCGAGGGTGCCGCGCCGGGCGCCAGGGACGTCGTAACGCAGCACGGTGTCGTCGAGCGAACCGATCGCCGCGTCGACGCCCCTGCCCTCGTCGAAACGGCCGAAGGCGACGTCCGCGCCGTTCGGGAGGGTGAAGCCGGGGCGGGCGGGTCCGGCCGGTCCGCCCAGGACGACCGAGGAGGACGTACTGCCTTCGGCGGTACGGACGAGAAGGTCGTCGTAGCCGTCGCGGTCGACGTCGACGGCCGGACCCGTGGGAACGTTGCCCGGTGAGGCCAGCGGCGCACCGGCCCCGCCAGGGGCGCCTTTACGGGTGAACGGGCCGCGCAGGTAACTGAGTTGACCGTTCGAGGCGTGCACGACCAGATCCTCGGCGTCGTCCCCGTCGAAGTCCCCGCACACCGGCTGGTCCGGCCAGTCGTTGCCGCCACGCGCCTGTGCGGGGATCGTCAGCTTCACCGCCTGCCGGGCCAGACCCCGGGGCGAGCCGAAGAGGATCTGCAACGGCACCGGCGGCTGCCCAAGACCGTCGTACGGCGGATCGGTCGAGACGACGAGATCCGTGAACCCGTCCTGGTCGAGGTCACAGCTCGCCTCGGCATCGAAGACGGCAGGCAACTGCCCCTTCGTACGGGCCGCCTGCCCGGCCGGAGTCAGCAACTGCCGTGCGCCCGGGGTGAGTCCACGACCCGCGCCGTAGACGACTCCGATGCCCGCGTCGTCCCCGTGGCTGTCCCCCTTCACCAGATCGTTGAGGACGAGGTCGCGGTGGCCGTCGCCGTTGAAGTCGTCGGGGGTCTTGCTCCCTTTGCCGCGCGGGACGGGGCGCAGGGCGGCGGAACCCTGGTCGGCCATGCTCACCGGGCGGCGCTTGGTCGGGGCGGGCCGGGCGTCGTGCGACGTGGGCCCGCAGCCGACGAGCAGCAGGACGCAGCAGCCCGCCACGGCACCTGTGGTCACACGTATCTTCCCTTTGGCCACATCAACCTCAGCAGCATCGCGAGACAACAACCCGCACATGATGCGCGCCAGGACGCCATAAGTCACTGGCCAGTAACCAGGAAGATGCCGGAAGGACGCCGGGAAGCCGCTCCGGGGCGTCAGTCACCCGGCCTCACCCGGTCTCACCCGGCCCCCGTGAAGTGCCCGTCCCCGAACGTCACCGTGTCCTTGTCCCCTTCGAGCACCCAGACGTACGACGGCCCTCGTTGCGGCAGCGTCCAGTGCAGGACCACCTCGGCACGGCCGTCCTGGTCGAAGTCGCGTACGGCGGCTAGGTGGGGACGCCGCTTCTCCTCGGTGAGCTTCGACTTCGCGCCCGGGACGCGGGCGGGGCCGGTACGACGGAGGGTGCGGCGTCCCTCCTCGTCGAGCCCCTGCGGGCCGCCGGGGATCACGGTGATCTCCGGCTCCGAGGCGTACCCGTCCGACGTTGAGCCGATCAGCAGCTCGTCGCGGCCGTCGCCGTCCGTGTCGCCCGCCAGGTAGTCACCGGCGAGGTCGAGGGCCGGGTCGAGGAGTTGGGGCGCGCCGCCGTCGCCCGGGTAGACGGTGAGCGTGCCGTCCACCTCGGGCGCCTCGGTCTCGTAGCCCGGCTCGTTGTTGCGGCTGCCGCTGTCGCCGACGACCACATCGCCCTTGCCGTCCCCGTCGAAGTCACCGGAGGTGACCGTGTTGCCGATCCTCAACTCCCTTGGCTGCGCGGCGAATCCGGCGGGGCCGTCGCCCGCGGTGAGCAGGACGGCCCTGCCCTGCTCGCCGTCGGTGCCCCCGGAAGCGACGAGATCGGTGGTCCGGTCGCCGTCCGCGTCGACGGCGTGGAGCGAGTACTCGAGGCCGTTGGACGTGCGGTTGACGGGATCCGGGCGGCTTTCGCCACGCCGGGCCGGGGTGCCGTTCCGGTCGATGGGTCCGTACAGGACGCGGAAGGGCGGGCTTCCGAGGCCGTCCCGGCTGTCCTCGACGAGGGGCACATCGAGACGGCCGTCGCCGTCGAAGTCGCCGGGCGTGCCGGTGACCTCGGGCAGGGCCGTGCTCGGTGTCTTCGGGTCGGGGCCGGTGGGCCCGCCCCAGATGACGTTCCCGCCGAACTTCAGGTCGGCATACCCGTCGGCGTCGAGGTCGGCGAGGACGGGGTACGTGGGGTAGGTCGCGCCCAGGTGCTCGGGGAGCGCCGCGTCGCCCGGTTTCAGGACCGTACGGGTCGCGGGGTCGAGGCCCTTGTCCGAGCCGTAGACGATGACGACGCAGTTCCTGCCGGTGCCGCCGCCGTCCTCGCCGACCGGGCCGTACGAGGTGACGTAAGCGAGGTCGGGGTGCCCGTCGCCGTTCACGTCGTCGCGGATCTTGCCGCCGTCGCCCCGGGGGACGGGAGCGGCGGGTACGGGCTTCTGTGCGTCGGCCGAGTCGCCGGTGGCCGGAGTCGGCGAGGGCCGCTTGTCCGACGTACCGCCGCCGTCCTCCGTGCCGCACCCGGCGACGGCGCACAGCAATAACGCGCACGTGACCGCAGCCGTGCGGGAACTCGCACGGGAACGCGTGCGGGATCGCTCACTCAAGGTCCAGGTCCCCCTCCGTGATGTGCTGCGAGGCGCTCGTGTCCAGGCCGTCCGGGGAGCCCGGGAAGACCCAGAAAACGGTCGCTCGCCGGTAGGCGGAACCGTACTCGGCCCTCGGGTTGCCGGATCCGGCGATGCTTGTCGCCCTGCCCGGGGTCGCGGTTCTCTCCGTCCACACCTGTGGATTCCAGGTCGACCGCCTGCGGTTTGGTGGCTGTGGTGACGTGTGAATTGGCCCGGCAAGTTGGCGAGGACGGGTTCTTCCTGTGGGAAGCGGCATGTCGCCCGCAGCTCCTCGCTGGATGCGCGAGACCAAAGCGGTGCAGGTACCGCGGAGAGCCCTGGATCCAGCAGTATCACCGCGACCCACTGCGCCCGGGGGGGGGAGCTGGGGCATGCTTACCTGGTCCTGGTCCTGGTCCTGGTCCTGGCCCGGGTGAGGTGGGGAACAGATGTTCCTGATGTGGGCGTGTGTGGGTCGCTCGTACGATCGACGGCATGCAGCTCCGGTACAGCTTTCGCCTGTACCCGGAGCCCGGCCAGGCCCGTGCGCTGGCGCGGGCGTTCGGGTGCGCCCGCGTCGTCTACAACGACGCCGTGCGTGCCCGCCGCGACGCCCACGCCAACGGTGGGCCGTACCCCTCGTTGGGCCTGCTGTCTCGCGCTCTGATCACGGAGGCAAAGCACCGCCCAGAGCGGGCCTGGCTGGGGGAGGTGTCCGCGGTGGTGCTCCAGCAGTCCCTGCGCGACGCCGAGGCCGCCTACCGCAACTTCTTCGCCTCCAGGAGAGGCTCCCGCAAGGGCCCTGGGGTCGAGGCGCCGCGGATGAAGTCGCGCAAGGACAAGCGGGCCGCGATCCGGTTCACCGCCAACGCCCGTTGGTCGATCACTGACGGCGGTCGCCTCAGCCTGCCGAAGATCGGGGCGGTGAAGGTCGCCTGGTCCAGGCGTCTGCCCGCCGTCCCCTCCAGCGTCACGGTGATCAAAGACAGTGCGGGCAGGTACTTTGCGTCGTTCGTCATCGACACCGACCCGGCCGCTGACGCGGAGCGGATGCCCGCCACCGGCCAGGCCATCGGCATCGACCTCGGCCTCACCCACTTCGCCGTCCTCTCCGACGGCACGAAGATCGACTCCCCTCGGTTCTTGCGCCGGGCGGAGAAGAAACTGAGAAAGGCACAGCGGGAGCTGTCCCGCAAGCAGAAAGGATCGAAGAACCGGGCCAAGGCCCGTCTGAAGGTCGCCCACGCCCACGCACAAGTAGCCGATGCCCGCAGCGAGTTCCACCACCAGTTGTCCACCCGTCTGATCCGTGAGAACCAAGCGGTCGCGGTGGAGGACCTGGCGGTGAACGCACTCGCGCGCACCCGGCTGGCGAAATCGGTCCACGACGCGGGCTGGGGCACCTTCGTGAACATGTTGGTCTACAAGGCGGCCCGGTACGGGCGCACTCTGATCAAGGTCGACCGGTACGAGCCGACCAGCCAGGTCTGCTCCACCTGCGGTGTCAAGGACGGACCCAAACCCCTGAACGTCCGCGAGTGGACCTGTGCCGCCTGCGGCACGGTCCATGACCGCGACGTCAACGCCGCACAGAATGTCAAGACGGCCGCCGGACTGGCGGTATCGGCCTGCGGAGCGCCGGTAAGACCAGGAGCAATCCCGGCACAGCGCGAAGAAACAGGAAGCCATGGAATCCCTACCGGTGACCGTGCCGCCAAGCGGCACAGTCACCGGTAGGGACGGCCAGAATCCCACCCATCAGGGTGAAGAGCATGTCAATTGACGGGCTGCGGCTCGCTCTCCGACTCGGTCTCGCCCGCCGGAGGCTCGTCGTCGACCGACGTCTTGACGGAGTCGAGGAGCAGCTGGGCCACGTCCACGACCTGGATGGACTCCTTCGCCTTGCCGTCGTTCTTCTTGCCGTTGACCGAGTCGGTCAGCATGACGAGGCAGAACGGGCAGGCGGTGGAGACGATGTCGGGGTTCAACGACAGGGCCTCATCAACACGCTCGTTGTTGATGCGCTTGCCGATCCGCTCCTCCATCCACATCCGCGCACCACCGGCGCCGCAGCAGAAGCCGCGCTCCTTGTGGCGGTGCATCTCCTGCTGGCGCAGGCCCGGGACGGCGGTCATGATCTCGCGCGGCGGCGTGTAGACCTTGTTGTGGCGGCCCAGGTAGCACGGGTCGTGGTACGTGATCAGACCCTCGACGGGGGTTACGGGGATGAGCTTGCCCTCGTCGATGAGGTGCTGGAGCAGCTGCGTGTGGTGGATGACCTCGTACTCGCCGCCGAGCTGCGGGTACTCGTTGGCGATGGTGTTGAAGCAGTGCGGGCAGGTGGAGACGATCTTCTTCGCGGACTTCGGCTTCTTGGTCGACTCGTCCTCGTCGTCTTCCCCGAAGGCCATGTTCAGGGCGGCGACGTTCTCCATGCCGAGCTCCTGGAACAGCGGCTCGTTGCCCAGTCGCCGGGCGGAGTCACCGGTGCACTTCTCGTCGCCGCCCATGATCGCGAACTTGACGCCCGCGATGTGGAGCAGCTCGGCGAAGGCCTTGGTGGTCTTCTTGGCGCGGTCTTCGAGCGCACCCGCGCACCCGACCCAGTACAGATAGTCGACTTCGCTGAGGTCCTCGAGATCCTTGCCGACGACGGGAACCTCGAAGTCGACCTCCTTGGTCCACTCCAGGCGCTGCTTCTTCGCGAGCCCCCAGGGGTTGCCCTTCTTCTCCAGGTTCTTGAGCATCGTGCCCGCCTCGCTCGGGAAGGCGGACTCGATCATCACCTGGTAGCGGCGCATGTCGACGATGTGGTCGACGTGCTCGATGTCGACGGGGCACTGCTCCACGCAGGCGCCGCAGGTGGTGCAGGACCACAGGACGTCCGGGTCGATGACGCCGTTCTCTTCGAGGGTGCCGACGAGCGGCCGCTCGGCCTCGGCGAGGGCGGCGGCGGGCACGTCCTTGAGCTGCTCCTCGCTCGCCTTCTCGTTGCCCGACCCCGCGCCGCCAGGCGCAGATGGATCCAGCTTGCCGCCGCCGGCCAGCAGGTACGGGGCCTTGGCGTGCGCGTGGTCGCGCAGCGACATGATGAGCAGCTTGGGGGAGAGGGGCTTGCCGGTGTTCCAGGCGGGACACTGCGACTGGCACCGCCCGCACTCGGTGCAGGTGGAGAAGTCGAGGATGCCCTTCCAGGAGAACTGCTCGACCTGGGAGACACCGAAGACGTCGTCCTCGCCCGGGTCGGTGAAGTCGATGGGCTTGCCGCCCGACGTCATCGGCAGCAGGGCGCCCAGCGAGGTCGAGCCGTCGGCGTTGCGCTTGAACCAGATGTTCGGGAAGCCCAGGAAGCGGTGCCAGGCCACACCCATGTCGGTCTTCAGGGAGACCGTGATCATCCAGATGAAGGAGGCCGCGATCTTCACGCCGGCGAAGAGGTAGGTGAGGTTCTGGAGCGTGGAGAGATCCAGCCCCTCCAGCGCTGAGACCACCGGGTACGAGAGGAAGAACGAGGCCTCGTAGCTCTCGACGTGGTGCTGGGCGCCCTCCAGCGCGTGCAGCATGAAGATGCAGACGCCGACGATGAGGATGATTCCCTCGACGAAGTACGCCTGGCCGGTGTTGGAGCCCGCGAAGCGTGACTTGCGGCCCGCCTTGCCCGGCCTGGACAGCTGCCGGATGGCGATCAGCACCAGGATGCCGACCACCGTCATCACGCCGATGAACTCGACGAAGACGTTGTACGGCGCCCAGTCACCGATGACCGGCAGCAACCAGTCGGCCTTGAAGAGCTGGCCGATGGCGTTCACGATCGTCAGGAGCAGGGTGTAGAAGCCGATCGCCACGAACCAGTGCGCGATGCCGACGATGCCCCAACGGTTCATCCTGGTGTGGCCGAGGAACTCCTTGGCCAAGGTGATGGTGCGCAGGACGGGGTCGTTGGTCCGGGCGCCGGCCGGGAGGGGCTGGCCGAGCATCACGAAGCGGAAGATCTGCAGGGTGGCACGGCCGAACAGGGCGACGCCGACTGTCATGAGGACCATCGACACGACGATCGCGGCGAGTTGCATTTCGGGGCTCCTCGGGCCTGCGAGGGGTCTTCGAGCTCGGCTCGAAGGTCATTACTAAGCGGTAACTTATGCGGTCCGTCTGAGACTACCCATATCTTGCGCCGCACTGTAGCCAGGTGCGCGGTGATCTGTATCGCTGAGGCTCGCCTCAGCGCTCCGCGGGTTCGCCTATGGGGGTGGTGTGACCAGGTTCATGGGCGACTGCGGGTCCGTTGTGGCTGATCGCGCAGTTCCCCGCGCCCCTAACGGGCGCGCTCCCGGAGCCGCAGGCTTTTAGGGGCGCGGGGAACTGCGCGAGCAACCCACCACTACCCGCACTCGCCAGACGAACCCAACACCCCCGCCCCGTAGGCGAAAAACCGGCCCCTGAAGGTAAGGTTCATATAAAAGTTGAGCCTGGCAGACTCAGCCCTTTTGACCCAGCGGCCAGCGTCGTGCACACTTGAGTCCGTTCCACTCAAGTCAGCTGGAGGAATCGAAATGGCACGTGCGGTCGGCATCGACCTGGGCACGACTAACTCCGTCGTCAGCGTTCTGGAGGGCGGTGAGCCCACCGTCATCACCAACGCCGAGGGCGCCAGGACCACGCCGTCCGTCGTCGCCTTCGCCAAGAACGGTGAGGTGCTCGTCGGCGAGGTCGCCAAGCGCCAGGCGGTCACCAACGTAGACCGGACCATCCGGTCCGTGAAGCGGCACATGGGCACCGATTGGAAGATCGAGCTCGACAACAAGCCCTTCAACCCGCAGCAGATCTCGGCCTTCATCCTGCAGAAGCTGAAGCGGGACGCCGAGTCGTACCTGGGTGAGAAGGTCACGGACGCGGTCATCACCGTACCGGCGTACTTCAACGACTCCGAGCGGCAGGCCACCAAGGAGGCCGGCGAGATCGCGGGCCTGAACGTCCTGCGGATCGTGAACGAGCCGACGGCCGCCGCCCTGGCGTACGGCCTCGACAAGGACGACCAGACGATCCTCGTCTTCGACCTCGGTGGCGGCACCTTCGACGTCTCGCTGCTCGAGATCGGTGACGGCGTCGTCGAGGTGAAGGCCACCAACGGTGACAACCACCTCGGTGGTGACGACTGGGACCAGCGCATCGTCGACTACCTGGTGAAGCAGTTCGCCGGCGGCCACGGTGTCGATCTCGGCAAGGACAAGATGGCCCTGCAGCGGCTTCGCGAGGCTGCGGAGAAGGCCAAGATCGAGCTGTCCAGCTCCACCGAGACCTCGATCAACCTGCCCTACATCACCGCGTCCGCCGAAGGCCCGCTGCACCTGGACGAGAAGCTCACGCGCGCCCAGTTCCAGCAGCTGACGGCCGACCTGCTGGAGCGCTGCAAGACGCCGTTCCACAACGTCATCAAGGACGCCGGCATCCAGCTCAGCGAGATCGACCACGTCGTTCTCGTCGGTGGCTCCACCCGTATGCCCGCCGTCGCCGAGCTCGTCCGCGAGCTGACCGGCGGCAAGGACGCCAACAAGGGCGTCAACCCGGACGAGGTCGTCGCCATCGGCGCCGCCCTGCAGGCCGGTGTCCTCAAGGGTGAGGTCAAGGACGTCCTGCTCCTCGACGTGACCCCGCTGTCCCTCGGTATCGAGACCAAGGGCGGCATCATGACGAAGCTCATCGAGCGGAACACGACGATCCCGACCAAGCGGTCCGAGATCTTCACCACCGCCGAGGACAACCAGCCGTCCGTGCAGATCCAGGTCTACCAGGGCGAGCGCGAGATCGCGGCGTACAACAAGAAGCTCGGGATGTTCGAGCTGACCGGTCTGCCGCCGGCCCCGCGCGGTGTCCCGCAGATCGAGGTCGCCTTCGACATCGACGCCAACGGCATCATGCACGTGACCGCGAAGGACCTGGGCACGGGCAAGGAGCAGAAGATGACCGTCACCGGCGGCTCCTCGCTGCCGAAGGACGAGGTCGACCGGATGCGCCAGGAGGCCGAGAAGTACGCGGAGGAGGACCACGCCCGCCGCGAGGCCGCCGAGAGCCGCAACCAGGGCGAGCAGCTCGTCTACCAGACGGAGAAGTTCCTCAAGGACAACGAGGACAAGGTCCCCGGCGAGGTCAAGACCGAGGTCGAGTCCGCCGTCGAGGAGCTGAAGACCGCGCTCAAGGGCGAGGACACCGCCGAGATCCGTACGGCCACCGAGAAGGTCGCCGCGGTCTCGCAGAAGGTGGGCCAGGCGATGTACGCCGACGCCCAGGGCGCGCAGGCCGCGGGCGGTCCTGAGGGTGCTGACGGTCCTGAGGGTGCCACCGCGGGCGGCGCCCAGGCCAAGGCCGACGACGATGTCGTCGACGCCGAGATCGTCGACGAGGACCGGAAGGACGGTGCCGCGTGACGGAGGAGACCCCGGGCTTCGACGAGCAGCAGCCGCAGCAGCCTCAACAGCCGCAGCCGGCTCAGCCGCAGCAGCCCGACGTTCCCTCCGGCGCCACCTCTGACGACGCCGAGCCGAAGGCCGCCCCCCAGGAGGGGGCGGCCCCGGCCGGGGACGCGGCAGCAGCACAGCAGCAGGCAGCGGCACAGGCAGCACAGCAGACGGCGGGTCTGACGGCCCAGCTGGACCAGGTGCGCACGGCGCTCGGTGAGCGCACGGCGGACCTCCAGCGGCTCCAGGCCGAGTACCAGAACTACCGCCGCCGGGTCGAGCGCGACCGGATCACGGTCAAGGAGATCGCCGTCGCGAACCTCCTGACCGAGCTCCTGCCCGTACTCGACGACATCGGCCGCGCGCGGGAACACGGCGAACTGGTCGGCGGTTTCAAGTCGGTGGCCGAGTCGCTGGAGACCGTCGCGGCGAAGATGGGCCTCCAGCAGTTCGGCAAGGAGGGCGAGCCCTTCGACCCGACGATCCACGAGGCCCTGATGCACAGTTACGCGCCCGACGTCACGGAGACGACGTGCGTGGCGATTCTCCAGCCCGGGTATCGCATTGGCGAGCGCACCATCCGCCCCGCGCGGGTGGCGGTGGCCGAGCCGCAGCCGGGCGCGCAGACCGTCAAGGCCGACGAGGCCGAGGGCGCGGCGACGACCAACGCCGACGACAAGGAGAACGGTGGCCCGGACGAGGGCTGACGTCGGCGACGTACGGGGCGTACGAATGAACGTACGGACCGTACGGCGCGTGAGAAGGAAGGAGGGACGTCGAGGATGAGCACCAAGGACTTCATCGAGAAGGACTACTACAAGGTCCTCGGCGTCCCCAAGGACGCCACCGAGGCCGAGATCAAGAAGGCGTACCGGAAGCTCGCCCGCGAGTACCACCCGGACGCCAACAAGGGGAACACGAAGGCGGAGGAGCGCTTCAAGGAGATCTCCGAGGCGAACGACATCCTCGGCGACCCCAAGAAGCGCAAGGAGTACGACGAGGCGCGCACTCTCTTCGGCAACGGCGGCTTCAGGCCGGGCCCCGGCGCCGGCGGCGGCACCTTCAACTTCGACCTCGGCGACCTCTTCGGAGGCGGACCCGGCCAGGGCGGCGGAGCGGGCGGTGCCGGCGGCGGCTTCGGCGGCGGGCTCGGTGACGTCTTCGGGGGCCTGTTCAACCGGGGCGGCGCGGGCACGGGCACGCGTACGCAGCCCAGGCGCGGCCAGGACATCGAGTCCGAGGTCACGCTGAGCTTCACGGAGGCGGTGGACGGCGCGACGGTTCCGCTGCGCATGTCCTCGCAGTCGCCCTGCAAGGCCTGCTCCGGCACCGGCGACGCGAACGGCACGCCGAGGGTGTGCCCGACGTGCGTGGGCACCGGCCAGGTGGCGCGCGGTTCGGGCGGCGGCTTCTCGCTCACCGATCCGTGCCCCGACTGCAAGGGCCGCGGTCTGACCGCGGAGACCCCCTGCGAGATCTGTAAGGGCAGCGGCCGTGCCAAGTCGTCGCGCACGATGCAGGTCAGGATCCCCGCGGGGGTCAGCGACGGTCAGCGCATCCGTCTGCGCGGCAAGGGCGCACCGGGTGAACGGGGCGGTCCGGCGGGCGATTTGTACGTGGTCGTGCACGTGGGCGCCCACCCGGTCTTCGGCCGCAAGGGCGACAACCTCACGGTGACGGTGCCGGTGACGTTCGCCGAGGCGGCGCTGGGCGGGGAGATCCGCGTGCCGACCCTGGGCGGGCCGCCGGTCACCCTGAAACTGCCGCCGGGCACGCCCAACGGGCGGACGATGCGGGCCCGCGGCAAGGGCGCGGTCCGCAAGGACGGCACTCGCGGCGATCTGCTGGTCACCGTCGAGGTCGTGGTACCCAAGGACGTGTCGGGCAAGGCGCGTGACGCGCTCGAGGCGTACCGCGAGGCGACCACGGGCGAGGATCCGCGAGCGGAGCTGTTCCAGGCGGCGAAGGGAGCATGAGGACACCATGGATGGCCGTCGACGCAACCCGTACGAGCTGACCGAGGAAACTCCGGTGTACGTCATCTCGGTGGCGGCCCAGCTCTCCGGTCTGCACCCCCAGACCCTGCGCCAGTACGACCGCCTCGGCCTGGTCTCCCCCGACCGCACGGCCGGACGGGGCCGGCGCTACTCGGCCCGCGACATCGAACTGCTGCGTACCGTCCAGCAGTTGTCGCAGGACGAGGGCATCAACCTGGCTGGCATCAAGCGCATCATCGAGCTGGAGAACCAGGTCGCCGCGCTCCAGTCCCGCGTCGCGGAGCTGGAGTCGGCCCTGGACGGCGCCGCCGCCGCGATGCAGCAGCGCGAGGCGGCCGTCCACGCCTCCTACCGCCGGGACCTGGTCCCGTACCAGGAGGTCCAGCAGACGAGCGCGCTGGTCGTGTGGCGCCCCAAGCGCCAGCAGTCGGACTAGTGCGCGCAGCAGCGTGAAGGGGCCCGGAGGCTGATCGTCGATCCTCCGGGCCCCTTCACGTCGGCTGGTCCCCCTCAGGGGATGAGGTCGCCGATCGCGTCGAGCGCGAGCGTCCACATGGGCTGCGCGCCGGTGCCGAAGGCTGCGGCGAGCGCGTATCCGAGGGCCGCGTCCGCCGCCTCCACCCGGGCGCCCTCCTTCCACTCGGCCAGTACGCGCCCGTCGCCGTCCGAGGAGAAGTCCCCGATGTGCTCCTTGTCCTTCAGGAGCCGGCTGCCCGCGATGGAGTCGGGCAGCAGGCGGTAGGCGCGGCCCGCGTGCCGGACGTCGATGCGGTACGAGCGCCGGGTCACCCGTCCCTTCGCGGGCCTGATGACCGCCTCCTGGCCGTCGACGTCCAGCGTGAGCCGGCCGCGCTTCCGGGTGCCGATCGGGATGTGCTCCTTGGTCCTGTTGGTCCTGGTCCCGGCGACGCGGCGCAGGACGACATCGGGAACTGCCCTTCCCCCGACGGCCACTTCCCCCTTCTCAGGGTCCGACCAGACGCTCAGTTCGCCGAACAGGTCGTCCTGGATGAGGGTTTCGACAGGCATGCGCTTCCTTTACCGCGGGCACGTGAGTTCGGACAGCGTACGTCGCCCTCAGCGGCCCGTCGCCTGCCACAGCGTCACAGCCAGTGCGATGCACGACGTGATCGCCGCCAGGGACGGCAGGGGCCAGCGGGCGCGTTCCAGCGCTTCCAGGCGGGTCTCGTGTTCGTCGAGGGTCTTGTCGGTCTGGTCGGCGCGCTGGAGGAGGAGGGCGAGGTCGCCGCGGGTGGTGGCGAAGCCGACGTCGACCGAGCGGCGCAGGCGTTCCAGCTCCAGCGCGACCTCCTCGGCTTCAGTCGTTGTCATGGCCGTCCTCCGTTCCGGCATCGGTCATCGTGGTGCTCCTCTCTCCCCAAGTGTGGGAACATGTGTTCGATACAGGGAGCGAGCGAATAGACTCGCATGGTGCGAGCGCGTACGCAAGTGACTACGCTCCGTGGAGGCCAATGCGATGACGGCACTGCAGTCCGTACGTCAACTGCCGCCGATGCGGCGGTCGTTGCCGAATCTCCACAGTTACGCGCGAGCGCGCACACACGTTGGTGCGTGTGCGATCGGTACGTTGTCCGCGCGACGAGGGGAGAGCGGACACATGCGTTCCAGCTCACGGGCCGGTGCCCGTACGGATCAGAGTCACCGGGCCGAGGGGCTCGACGAGTTCGCCGGCTGGATCGAGGGCCTGCTGCGTGACCGTGGTTACGACATCGACAGCCCGCGCGGGGGCGGCCGTTCGAAGCTGGCCGACGACGCGGGAGTGCACCGGGCGGCGGTCAGCCGGCTGTTGCAGCGTCAGTCCATGCCCGACCTGGAGACGATGCGGCGTATCGCGGCCGTACTCGGCGTCCCCCTGCGCGAGATGCTCATCCGCTCGGGCCGGCTTTCGGAGGACGACCTGCCGGTGCCCGGCGGGCTCCCCGCGGCCGGTGAGGTCCACCTGCGGCTGACCCCCGAGGAGGCGGCTCAGAGGATGGGTGTTCCGCCCGAACTGCGGGAGCTGTTCGCCAAGGTGGCGCGGCAGTTCCTGCCGGAGGGCGGTTGACGGCTTGACAGCGAAGGGAGATAAGGGGAATCCGGGTGACGAGGCGGAACGTGTCTCCAGGCTGGTGGGCGAACTGCTCATCGGACTCGGCGAGAAGGTACGGGCGGCAGGGCCGGAGGGCGTCCGCGTCCTCACCGAGGAGGAGCTGCAACGGCAGCAGCTGAACTGGTTCCGCGCCGGCTGGCAGGAGCACGCCCGCGCAACCGAACCACCACGCTCCGACGCCCCGCCGGCCCGCCTCCTCCACTTCCCGGAACGCCCGCAGGACGACGGACACGGCGGGTACGGCAGCGACCGCGCCCCGTAAGGGGCGCGGGGCAGTGTCGATATGCGGCTCCGCCGCGTGGGCGTGACCAGCCCCCACCGGCCCGCAGGTTAGTCACCGTTCTTCCAGCGGAGCGCTCAGGTAGCGCAGCATCACAACCCCGTTGCCGAAGGTGTGGCTCTCCGCGAGGCGGAGAAGGGCGGTGGCGTCCGCTTCCTGGAAGAGGGGACGGCCGCGGCCCAGCAGGACCGGATGGACGTAGATCCGGTACTCGTCGATCAGGTCGTGCCGGCGGAACTCCGCGGCCAGCTCCGCGCCGCCGACCACGAGGTCTCCCCCGGGCTGCTCCTTGAGGGCCCTGACCTCCTCCGGTACGACCTCCCGTGCGATCGTCGCGTTCCAGTCGGCGTGGTCCAGGGTGCGGGAGTACACGATCTTCGGCATGTCCCGCCAGATGGGCGCGAACTCCCGCTCGGCCTCCGGCATCTCGGGGTCCTTGTCGGCCGTCGGCCAGTAGTCGGCCATCAGCTCGTGCGTGACCCGGCCGGTCAGGAAGCCACCCAGCTGCCTGATCCACTCGTTCATGTGCCGGTGCAGCTCGTCGTCGACCTGGTGCCAGTCGATCTCGCGGTTCGGCCCCTCGAAGAAGCCGTCCAGGGACACGGACATGCTCAGCAGGATCTTGCGCATCGGGACCTCCGGGGCCTCGCGGACATCATGGGTGGACGTCATGGGTGGACGTCAGTGGACGTCAGTGGACGTCATGGACGGTGAACCGCCGGTTGACACGCCATCACGGATACTCCACGCCCGTCCGCCGATTCTCCAGGACTTCACCTCTGCGTCTTCACACCGATCACGCAGAGTGCCGTTGTGATGTCGTAACCGGAACTGCTTGACGCTTTTGAAACGTCCACGTTGGCTTTCCGTTACCTGGGTCGCAAAATTGCGCTCTCGTCCGGAAGGCACCGAAAGTGAACAGCCGTATGCGTCGTATCCCCATTTTCATGGCCGCGTCCACCATGACTCTCTCGCTTGCCGCCTGCGGTGTGCTCGGCGACAGCGAAGAGGCCGGGTCGGCGGACCCGACCAAGGGCGACGACGTCACGGTGGGCCTGTTGCTGCCGGAGAAGGCGAACCAGCGCTACGAGAAGTTCGACGAGCCCATCATCAGGAAGAAGGTCGACGAGCTGACCAACGGCAAGGGAGAGGTCGTATACGCCAACGCCGATCAGGACGCCGCCGAGCAGCGCAAGCAGCTTCAGCGGATGATCGACGACAAGGTCGACGTACTGCTCCTGGACGCCGTGGACGCCAAGGACATCGCGAGCGGCGTACAGAAGGCCAAGGACGCGGGCATCCCCGTCATCGCGTACGACCGGCTGGCCGAAGGCCCGATCGACGCGTACATCTCCTTCGACAACCAGCAGGTCGGCGAGGCGCAGGGCCGGGCCCTGGCCGAGGTCCTGGACAAGGGCAGATCCGAGAAGATCGTCATGATGAACGGTGCGGTCACCGACCCGAACGCCGCCCAGTTCAAGAAGGCCGCCCTCGCCGAACTCGGCGACAAGGTGACCATCGCCAAGCAGTACGACACCAAGGAGTGGAAGCCGTCGAACGCGCGGGCCAACATGATGGCCGCGATCTCGTCCATCGGCGCCGAGAACATCGACGGTGTGTACTCAGCCAACGACGGTATGGCGGGCGGCATCGTCTCCGCACTGAAGGCGGCCGGCGTGACCGACCTTCCTCCCATCACCGGCCAGGACGCGGAGCTCGAGGCGGTGCAGCGCATCGTCGCCGGCGAGCAGTACATGAGCGTCTACAAGCCGTACCCCGAAGAGGCCGAGACCGCCGCCGAGATGGCCGTGGCCCGCGCGCGGGGCCACGGCATCGAGTTCGACGCCCTCACCCGCGACAAGGTCAACAGCCCCACGAACGAGGCCATCCCGGCCCACCTCGTCTTCGTCTCCCCGCTCACGAAGGAGAACATCGAGGAGACGGTCGTCGACGACGGCATCTACAAGGTCTCGGACATCTGCACGTCGAAGTACGAGGCGGACTGCGACGAGATCGGCCTGAAGTAGGCGTAGCAGGACGGCCCCGCGGCTGAGGCGC
>NZ_JAAKZY010000180.1 GCF_011045015.1 Streptomyces scabichelini
GCCCCGGAGGACCCCCCGTTCGCCTCGCTCACCTCACCGGTGGTGACCGCCGCTATCCCCCGGTACCCGGACGCGGGCGCCCCGAGCAGCTCGGCCATCTCCTCCAGCGACTTCGGTACGAGGACGACGACCCGCTCCGGCCAGTCCTCGCCCCATGCCTCGCGCACCGCGGGCACCGCACGGTCGGCCCGGTCCGCGTACCCACGCAGGGCCTTGGCCGTCTGCCCGACGCCGAGGACGAGACTGTGCTCCCCGCGCACGACCTGGACGGCTCCCTGCTCCCACAGCTGCTCGCTGGCGTCCTCGGCGGGCCGGTCGGAGGCGACGTACCAGCGGCCGTCGGCGCGACTGAGGGCCAGCGTGCGGGCGGCGACGAGGGGCGCCTTGTCGTAGCCGTCGATGCGGTAGCGGAGGTCCGCCTCGGCCGTGGCGCGGTCGCCGGAGCGGTGGAAGCCGGTCACGCGGTACGACCAGGACGCCAGCGGCAGGGCCCGCAGCCGCTCGAACTCGGTGCGCGCGGCGGTCCGTTCGCCGGCCGGCACCTGAGTCGCGACGTACGCGCTCGCGCTGCGGTCGAGCACCGCCTGCGCCCGCCGGTCGAGCAGTCGCTGGACTTCCGTGGCCGCGGTGTCGGAGCCCGCGGAGCCGCACCCCACAAGACCGGCCAGCAACAGCCCGACCATCCACCACGGCGCACGCCCACGACCTGCCACGAGTCCCGATCGTACGGGGCCCGCGCCGCCGGGTCAGGGCCGCGTCACGGACGAGATCGGCATCATGCCCACGGGGTCGTAGCGCACGGGAGCGCCCGGGTAGGGCGCGTGGATCACCTGCCCGTTGCCCATGTACATCCCGATATGGCTGGCGTCGTCGCGGTAGGTCACCAGGTCGCCGGGCTGCGCCTGCGAGAGCGGCACCTGGCGGCCCGCGCCCGCCTGGGCCTGGGAGGTGCGTGGCAGACCGACGCCGGCCTGCGCGTACGACCACTGCGTGAGGCCCGAACAGTCGAAGCCGCTGGGCCCGTTGGCGCCCCAGACGTACGGGCGGCCGACGACCGAGCGGGCCGCGGCGACGGCGGCGGCCGCGCGTGCGGAGGGCGGGACGGCGCCGCCGAGGCCGGGGACGTGCCCGGAGCGGGAGGCACGGTCGTAGGCGGCGCGCTCGCTGTCCGGCATCGCGTTGAGGATCTGCCGCGCCTTGGCGAGTTTCCGCTCGACGGTGCGTTTGTGGCGGGCGACGGCCTGGCGGCTCTTCTCCAGCTCGGCGAGGTCGCGGGTGGCTTCCTGGCGCTCCTGGGAGAGATCCCTCATGGCGGTCTGGAGGTCCTTGAGCGCTCCGGCCTGGCGGGCGCTGATCCGGTTGAGTACGGCCGCCTTGTCGAGGTAGTCGTCGGGGTCGTCGGAGAACAGCAGCGCCAGGGAGGGGTCGAGGCCACCGGAGCGGTACTGGGCACCGGCGAGCGAACCGAGCGCGTCCCGCATGGTGTTGATGCGGTCCTGCTGGCGGGCGATCCGGTCCTGGGCGGTGGTCACCTTCTCGCGCAGGGTGTCCGCGCGCTCGTCGGCCTTGTTGTGCGCCTCGGTGGCCTTCTCGGCCTCCGCGTACAGCCGGTCCACCTCGGCGCGTGTCTCGTCCTGCGGTGTGGCGTCGGCCGGCACGAGGCCGAGGGCCGCGGCCGCGGCGGACAGCACGCAGAGGGTGGCGCTGCGGGCGCCCCGGTCGAGACCGGATGGTGCGGGACGGCGATGTGACCCCACGGGAAGCCGCTCTCCCTTCCGCTGACGGACCCCCTGAGTTGGGGGAAGCGCGCCAGACAGTAGCCGCGCGACTACGCGGTGAACAAAGCCCTCAGGGTGCACGGACCGTGACGCCCCGCCTCAGACGCAGGTCATCGGCGGAACGTGCGGTCAGCGGGACGTACCGGAATTCGCCCGTTCGGGCGGGGTGGCGCCCCTTAGGGGCGCGGGGAACTGCGCGACCAGCCACGACGAACCCGCAGCTTCCAAACCGGCCCTCAGCGGAGCGCCTAGCGGAGGTGCCGCTCGAAGAAGGCCATCGTGCGGTCCATCGAGGCGGGCCACCGCGGTGCGAACGTGTGCCCCTCGCCGGGGTGCTTCACGAACTCGACGTCCTTGCCCGCCGCCTCGAACTCGGCGACGGTCCGCTCCGACCAGGCGATGGGACACGTGTCGTCGGCGGTGCCGTGGTGGAGCAGCAACGGCTCGGTGACCCGGTCGACGTAGGTCAGCGGCGAGGCCTGCTCCCAGAACTCCGGGTTCTCCTTGGGGCTGCCGTGCTTCGCCTCGATCTCGGCGACGACGGGATCGCCTTCGCGGCGCTGGAAGTGGTCGAGGTTCTCGGCCGGGCGTGAGCTCACGGGGGCGAAGACCACCGCGGCGTCGACCAGGCCGGGGGCCACGACCAGCGTGTTGTACACGACACCGCCGCCCATCGAGCGTCCGAGCAGGCCGATCCGGTCGCCGTCGATCTCCGGACGCCCGGACGAGCGCAGCGCCATGACGGCGCCGATGACGTCCTCGGTGTAGCCGAGGCGGAGGTCGACGTCGTTGTCGGGGTCTTTGCCGGAGCCCGCGTGGTTGCGGTAGTCGGTGTGCAGGACCACGTAGCCGTTGCGGGCCAGCAGGTCCTGTTCCCGGGCCAGTCCGCGGCCGGTGGTGTAGACGGCCGGGTCGATGTAGCCGTGTGCCAGCACCAGGGCCGGGAATGGTCCCTTGCCCCGGGGGATGTTCATGAGGCCCGAGATGGTCAGCCCGTTGGCCTCGTACGTGACCGTGTAGCTGGTGTAGGAGCCGGTGCGGGCCCGCACGGCGCCCAGCCGCAGGTCGGAGCCCTGGTGCTTGCGCGCGATCAGGCCCGGGATCGACACGGGGTCGGCCGGTGTCCGTGTCGGTGTCGGGGTGGGCGTCGCGCTGGGGTTCTCGCTCGTGGCACGGGCCGACGTCGGCGGGTCCGTACGCGCGGCGTCGCCGTCATCGCTCCCGGTGCAGCCGACCGCGGCCACCAGGACCAGCACCAGCCCGGCGGCGACACGGGCCATACCCGTTGACCGCATACGACCGAGTATCCCCCATCGGACGCGGGTGACAGCGCCCCACGGGGTGGCCGGGCGGCCCAACAGGCCCTGGAATCAGACGCGTACGCCGAACTGGAAGGAACCGACGGTGCTCATCGACTCGAAGCGGACGACGGTGCCCGGCTTCGGGGCGTGAATGATCGTGTCGTTGCCCGCGTACAGGCCGACGTGCCCGAGGTTGTTGAAGAAGACCAGGTCGCCGGGCTTGAGGGCGCTGCGGCCGATCTTCGTGCCGTCGTTCTCCTGCGTGTACGTGGTCCGGGTTATCGACACCCCGGCCTGGGCGTACGCCCACTGGGTGAGGCCGGAGCAGTCGTAGGAGTTGGGGCCGCTGCCACCGGAGACGTACGGCTTGCCGAGCTGGGTCTCCGCGGCGCTGAGAGCGGCGGCGCCACGTTCGGAGGCCGGCGCCTCGTTGCCGAGGTCGACACGGTCTCCGGCGTCGCGGCTGGCGCGCTGCTCCTCGGCCTGAAGAGCCGCCTTCTCCTGGGCGGTCAGGGTGTTGAGGAGCTTCTGGGCGTCGGCGAGCTTGCCCTGGATCTCCTTCTTCTTCCCACCGAGGGTCTTGCGGGTGTCGGCGAGGTCCTTGAGCTTCTCGGCGGCTTCCTGGCGCTGCTGGGCGAGCGTGCGCTGCTTCTCCTGGACCTTCTTCAGCGCCTCGACCTGCTGAGCGCTCAGCTGGTCCATCGTGGACGCCTTGTCGAGGTAGTCGTCCGGGTCGGAGGAGAGGAACAGCTGCACGGAGGGGTCGATGCCGCCCGAGCGGTACTGGGAGCTGGCCATCAGACCGAGGCCGTCGCGCATGTCGTTGAGCTCGCCCTGGCCGCGTGCGACCTGGTCCTGGAGAGTGCCGATCTCCTTCTCGAGCTTGTCCTGCTTCTCCTTGGCCCCGTTGTACTTGTCGGTGGCCAGCTCGGACTCGTGGTAGAGCTCGTCGACCTTCGCCTTGACCTCGTCCTTGCTGGGCTTCTCGCCGGGTGCGGCGTTGGCCGCCTGCGAGGTGAGGGCCACGGCAGCAGCGGCGGCGGTCGTGAGCACAGTCACGCGGGTGCGGCTCGGCTGCTTAGGTCGACGGTGGGACGCCACGTGGGCGAGCTCCTTCTTACCTCAGCCGCCCACCGAGAACACCGGTTGGCGGTGCCCCTCCACCGTCACTCCCAATGAGTGATCACCCGAGCGGAGGTTCGAGGCCAGACCTTAGTGACCTTCCTGTGATCAGATCAAATCCCCGCAGGAAAAATCTCGGTTACCGAGCGCATTCTTTACAGTGAACTCACATGCGGTAATGCAGGCTTGACGCTACGTTGTGTGAAGACTTCGCCAATTCGGGCAAGGGGCGCAGAGGTTACGCTTGGGATCTACGGTACTCATGGGGCGTATGCCGCAGAAGTCCTGCCATACGAGAGGCGGCCGACTCGCCTGCCCCGAACGCGCCCGGCTCAACCCCGCGAAAACCGCTTGAGGAGCACCGCGGAAGCCACCGGCCGCGCTCCCGCCTTCGCCACCCCGTCGGCCACCTCACGGTCGGTCGAGGCGACGATGACAGGCCGGCCGGGCGGCTCGGCGCGCACCAGCTGGCGGATCAACTCGTCAGCGGTGACGCCCGGTTTGGAGAACAGCACCCGTACCCCGCGCGGCGGCGCCAGCAGCACCGGGGCGGCCAGCTCGGCCCCGTCGAAGACACAGGTGACCTCGGCGCCGGTCTGCGCGGCGAGCTGCGAGAGCTGACCGAGCAGCCGCAGGCGCTGCTTCTCCAGCGGCATCTGCGGATAACCGGTCTTGGTGACGTTGTAGCCGTCGACGACCAGATGCGCCTGCGGCAGCGCGAGCAACTGGTCGAGGATCGCGGGATCGTTTTCGGACAGTGCGCGGGCGGCGATGTCCTTCGGGGTCATACGTCCCGGTTCGACCGCGTCCACGGTCTCCGCGGGCCGCTGCGACACGGGCGGCAGGGCGAGCTCGCGCCGCAGCCCCTGTGCCGCGTCGAGGACGGTGTCGAGCAGCAGCCGTACGCGCATGTCCTCGACACTGCGGCCCTCGCGTGCCGCTCGACGGGCGGCCTCCAGGGCGGCCTCGGTCTCGCCGAGCCGGGCCTTCAGCCGCCGGGTCTCGCTCTCGGCGGCCGACACCTGGGCCTGCCCGTCGGCCCGTACGCTCTCGATCTCGCCCTGCACCTTCCGCAGGGCTGCCTCGCCGCGCTTGACGTCGCTGAGAGCCGAGCGCAGTTTGCGCTGAAGCGATTCGGCTTCCCTCTTCGCCGACTCCAGCTCCGTACGCAACCGCTCGGTCTCGGCCCGGGTCTGGCCGCGGGCCTCGGCAAGCTCCTGACGCAGCCGCTCCAGCTCGGCGCGGTTCTCCTCGTCGGCGCGCTCGGCGTCCGCCCGCTGGGCCTCCTCGCCCGCGGCGGTCACCAGCTTCACCCAGCCCGTGGGCCTCAGCACATAGGCCGCGGCCGCCACGTCGAGCGGGTCCGCGGCCGGGGGCGGCGAGCCCGAGTCGAGGGCGCCGCAGAGCTCCGACTGGGCCTCTCTGAGCCGCTCGCCGATGCGCTGCCGGAAGAGGGGATCGGTCTCCAGGGCGGCCGCCATGGCGTTCCCCGCGAACTTGGCGCGGCGGGTCGGGGTGAACCGGGCGTACTGCCGCAGCTGCGCGGGCAGTTCGGCGACCGTCAGCCCGCCGAAACCGTCCGATACGATCTGTACGACCCTGCGGCGCACCCCGTCGGGCATCGGACGGTCGAGCACCTCAGCGGCGCCGTCGGCCGGCTCCCCGCCTGTGGTCTCCACCATCGGTCATCCCAACTGTCTCGACGGGCCGGCTCCCTCAGGAGCCGGCGCCCGGCCTGTCCACCAGTTCCACCTGATCCACCGCGTTGCACCAGCGGCAGCGCACCGACTCGATGGTCTCACTGACCACCTCCCGCTCCTCGACCTTCGGCTCACCGGCAAGATCGAGGTGCACGTACTCGACGACCTTCGACGAACGGGTCACGTCGAAACGCGTGAGGTTGCCGCAGAGCGTGCAGCGCCACCGGGTCTCGGCCGTCGGCAGGGGAACCGTCATCGTCGCAGTCGCTCTCTTTCCTAGTTTCCGTGCCGCGCCAGGCACCTCCGGCGCGTGTTGGCTCGTAACACTACGGCCTGGCGGGTAGTCGACGCCCGTCCCCGGTAAGCGGCGAGGCACTCTGTGCTACTTGTTCCGGTTACGTCATGATCTGGCCATGATCGGCAAATGGGGTGCGACCGTCACCGGGGCGATTCGAAGCCAGCCCGCACCCGTGACCCACGGATTGATCACCCTGTGCTGTCTGATCTTTCTGATCGGCCCCGCCTCGGGACTCAATCCCGCCTACGGCACCGGTGACGAGCTCCTTTCCGCGCAGCGGGCATATTTCGAACGCTGGGGTGTCGTGCCCGTCGAGCTGTTCAGCGGGGCGCCGCGCGCCGCCGTCACCCCGGCCACGGCGCTCTTCGTGCACGGCGGCTGGCTGCATCTCCTCGGCAACATGCTCTTCCTCTATGTCTTCGGCGCGATGGCCGAGGAACGGATGGGCCACATCGAGTACGCCCTCTTCTACGTGGGCTGTGGTTACCTCGCCCTGCTCGGCTATGCGGCCACCCACGCCGACTCCGGACAGACGCTGGTCGGCGCCTCCGGGGCGATCTCCGCGGTCCTCGGCGCGTTCCTTTACCTGTTCCCCAAAGCCCGGGTGACCAGTCTCTTCCCGTTCCTCTTCTTCCTGCCGCTGCGGTTCCCCGCCTGGGTGGTCCTGCCGTTCTGGGTGTCCCTCCAGTGGCTGGCGGCGAGCGGCAGGGCCCAGGGACCGGGGGTCGCCTATCTGGCTCACCTGCTGGGCTTTTCGTTCGGCTTCGTCTACGCGGGGGTCCGCTATGGCCGGACGGATAGAGTGAAATCCCCAGCGACGGCCACCGAGGGAGAAAACCAGCCGTGATCACCGCGATCGTGCTCATCAAGACCAGCGTGGACCGGATTCCTGAGATCGCCGAGTCCATCGCCGCGCTTGACTCCGTCAGTGAGGTCTTCTCGGTTACCGGTACCTACGATCTGATCGCCATGGTCCGGGTGAAGGCCCATGATGATCTTGCGGACATCATCCCTGGGCAGATCAGCAAGATTCCCGGGGTGGAGGGTACGGATACGCATGTGGCGTTCCGGACGTACTCCCAGCATGATCTTGAGGCGGCGTTCGCGATTGGGCTGGATTCGTAGCTGCGGGTTCGTTGTGGCTGGTCGCGCCCGCGCGGCGGAGCCGCAAATTGATACAGCCCCGCGCCCCTAAAGGGGCGCCACTGCAGCCTCGGATGAAGAGTTCCTCATCTTGGGCTCATCATCTGCGGTGGGTGGCGGCCGGAGGATCTCCCCCATGGTCTTCTCTCATCGGATGGCTGCCCTCGCCGCCGTCGTGGCTATTCCGCTCGGGATCGCCGCTACCAGTTACGCCCTGACCGACAGCCCGGAGTCTCCCAAGGTCCCGCCCAAGGTGGAGCTCGACAGCGGGTCACCGTCGGTGACGCCCTCGAAGAAGCCGACGCCGAGTGACGAGGTCGTGTCCCGGCCTCCGGTGAGCAACGACCCCTCGGCCCCAGGTGACGACGATGACGACGACGGAGCGGGTGGCGGGGCGGACGACGACGGACCCGGCGACGACGGCTGAGACCGTTCCCGTACAGCGGCGGATATCGGCCCGGGTCCGCATCCTGCTCTGGCTGCTGCTCGTGACGGCGGTCGGCTTCGCGGCGGTGGCCATGACCACCCGTTCCATCCTGCTGAGGGACGTCGACAACCGCGTGAGCCGGCTGCTCGCGCAGGAGACCGGCGAGTTCGCCCACTTCGAGGACCGCGGCGTGGACCCGGAGACCGGTCGCCCCTTCACCGACCCCGACCGGCTGCTGCGGGTCTTCCTGGAGCGGCAGTACGCCGATCCCGACGAGGAGCTGATCGGCCTGGTGGGCAGGCCGGACGCGGGTCCCGCACAGCGCTTCCAGCCGCGCGAGATCGACGTCGCACGGCCCCTGCACAGGGACGCGGACGCCCGCCGCCGCATCTTCGAGTCGCCGGAGTCGACCGGCACCCTGCACCGCGCCTCGGGCGAGATCCGCTGGGCCAAGGTCGCCGTCGCCCGCTCCGGCAGCGCACCGGACGCCGCCTTCGTCGTCGCCTTCCACCCGGGGCGCGAGCAGGCCCGCGCGAACGAGGTGTTCCGCATCCTGCTGGCCATCTCCTGTGTCGCGCTGCTGATGACGACGGGGATCGGCTGGGTGGTGGCCGGGCGGATCCTCAAGCCCGTACGTCTGGTCCGTACGGCGGCCGCGCAGCTCACCGAGCAGGACCTCACCCGGCGTATCCCGGTCCGCGGCCGGGACGACGTGGCCGCGCTCGCCGAGACGTTCAACGCGATGCTCGACCGACTTGAGCGGGCCTTCGCCGCCCAGCGGGAGTTCGTCGACGACGCCGGCCACGAGCTGCGCACCCCGATCACGATCGTGCGCGGCCATCTGGAGCTGATGGGTGACGATCCGGCCGAGCGCGAGGAGACGGTGCGCCTGGTCACCGACGAGCTGGACCGGATGAGCCGCATAGTCGAGGACCTGCTGCTGCTCGCCAAGGCCGAACGCCCCGACTTCGTCACCCCCGAGCCCGTACAGCTCGCCGAGCTCACCGCCGACGTCTTCGTCAAGGCCCGCACCCTCGGCGACCGCCACTGGGAGCTGGCCGAAGTCGCCGACGGGGAGGCCCGGTTGGACCCGCAGCGCATCACCCAGGCGATGGTGCAGCTCGCGCAGAACGCCGTACAGCACACCGCCCCGGGGCAGTCCATCCGCATCGGCTCGCGCCTCTCCGGCTCCCGCGTCGAGCTGTACGTCGCCGACTCAGGACCCGGCGTGCAGGCGCAGGACGCCGAGCTGATCTTCGAACGGTTCCGCCGCGGCACCGCCCGGCGCGGCGCCCGCGGCTCCGGTGCCGGCCTCGGCCTGTCGATCGTCCGCGCGATCGCGGAGGGCCACCGGGGCCAGGTGCAGCTGAGGGACACCGAGGGCGACGGGGCGACCTTCGTACTCGTACTGGAATTCGTCCTCGTACAGGAAGAGGAACGCACATGACGAGGTGCCGCGGATGAACCGGATCCTGATCGTCGAGGACGAGGAGCGCATCGCCTCCTTCGTCGAGAAGGGCCTGCGCGCCGGCGGCTTCACCACGACCGTCGTCGCGGACGGCGACGCGGCCTACGAGTACGCGCTGACCGGCGGCTTCGACCTGGTGATTCTCGACATCGGGCTGCCGGGACGGGACGGTTTCACCGTGCTGCGCGAACTGCGCGAGGCCCGGGTGACGGTCCCGGTGATCGTGCTGACCGCCCGCGACTCCGTACGGGACACGGTGGCCGGCCTGGAGGGCGGCGCCGACGACTGGATGACCAAGCCGTTCCGCTTCGAGGAACTCCTCGCCCGGGTACGGCTGCGGCTGCGTACGGCGGCCAGGGCGCCCGAGGTGACCATGCTGCGCGGCGGGGACCTGACCCTGGACCTGCGTACCCGCCGGGCCCGCGCGGGAGAGCGGACGGTCGACCTGACGGCACGGGAGTTCGTACTCCTGGAGCTGTTCCTGCGCCATCCCGGGCAGGTCCTTTCGCGCGAGCAGATCCTCTCCCACGTATGGGGGTACGACTTCGATCCGGGGTCCAACATCGTTGATGTGTACGTGCGTTCGCTGCGCAAGAAGCTGGGGGCACAGAGCGTGGAGACGGTGCGCGGGATGGGGTACCGGCTGCCGTCGTGAGGCCGGGCCTGGCGCCCGCGTGAAGTTTCCTTCATGTGCGGCTCATTGGGGGCTCACGCCCCAGCTGAACGCTGAGTGTCGTGAGCCTGACTCCCCGAGAAATCCGCCAAGCCGCCACCCTGTGCGTGGCCCTCAGCATCTGCGCCCTGCTGTTCGTGCCCGGCAACTTCCCCGGGCTCGGCGGTGACGCGCGGCTGACGCTGGCCGTGTTCGCCCTTGCGACCTGCGCGTGGATCGGTACACCCATCGACGACACGTACATCGCCCTGGGCGCCGGACTCGCGCTCACGGTGACCGGAGTGATCAGCAGCGAGACGCTCTTCGGCACCCTCGGCGACTCGACCGTGTGGCTGCTGATCTGCGCCTTCGTGCTCGCGGCGGCGGTGGCCCGGACGGGGCTCGCGGGGCGGGCGGCGGCGTTCCTGGTGGGCGGGGCGCGCAGCGTTCGGCAGCTGGTGCATCTGACCACGGCGGCGCTGGTCGTGACGGCCTTCGCGGTGCCCGCGACCTCCGGCCGGGCGGCGCTCGCGCTGCCCGTGTTCCTCGCGCTCGCCAAGGTGCTGGCCGACCGGAAGCGACTGGTCGTGATGCTGGCGCTGCTGTTTCCGACCGTGATCCTTCTGTCGGCGGTGGCGACCCTGATCGGTGCGGGTGCGCATCTGATCACGGTGTCGGTGCTGTGGGAGGCGACCGGCGACCGGATCGGCTTCACGCAGTGGCTGCTGCTCGGGCTGCCGTTGGCGGTGGCGTCCTCCCATCTGGCCGCCGAGGTCGTGCTGTTGACGACCACGCGGCGTGCGGACCGCCGAAGTCCCGTACGGATCACGGCCGATGACATCCAGCGGCACAGCGAGAAGCCGGTCACCGGACCGTGGTCGTCCGCCGAGTCGCGCTGCCTGCTGCTGCTCGCCACCGTGGTGGTCCTGTGGTGCAGCGAACCGCTCCACCAGGTGTCGCCCGCGGTCGTCGCCCTGATCGGCGCGGTCGTCGCGTCCTCGCCCGCGCTCGGCACCGTACGCCTCAAGGACGCCCTGAAGACCGTCCCCTGGTCGCTGCTCCTCTTCATGGCCGCGACGATGGCGATGGGGGTCGCGCTCGCCGACTCGGGAGCGGCGAAGTGGCTGGTCGCCGGGTTGCCGGTCGACGTGGAGCCCTGGGTCTTCCTCGCGCTCGTCGTCGCGGTCAGCACGGCGGCGCATCTCGTGCTCCAGTCCCGCTCGGCCCGCTCGTCGGTCCTCGTCCCGCTGGTCGTCGCGGCCGCCGTGGGCGCCGGGGTCAACCCGGTGGCGGCCGCGCTGGCGTCCACCGCGGCGGCGGGCTTCTGCCACACGCTTCCGGCCTCCGCGAAACCGGTCACGCTCTTCGCCGAGATCCCCGGCACGCCGACCTACGCCCCGCGCGACCTGCTGCGCCTGTCCGCCGTACTTGCACCGCTGACCGCCGCACTCGTCCTGCTCTTCGCCCTCGCGGTGTGGCCGCTGCTGGGCGTGCCGGTCCTCGAACCCTGAACCGCCCGCCCCACCCCTGAAGGAGCTCCACCATGCTGACCCGTTTCGCCGTCGCCCCCAGCGGCTTCAAGGAGTCCCTGTCCGCCCAGGCCGCCGCCGACGCCATCGCGGCGGGCGTACGCCGTGTCGTGCCGGACGCCGAAGTCGACCTGATCCCCCTGGTGGACGGCGGCGAGGGCACGGCCGCCGCGCTGGCCGCCTCGACCGGCGGCAGGCTGGTCGCCCTGCCCGCCACGGGACCGGTGGGAGAGCCCATCGGCACCCACTTCGCGCTCCTCGGCGCGCGGGACACGGCGGTGGTGGAGATGGCGGCGGTCGCGGGCCTCTCCCTCGTCCCGCGCTCCCTGCGCGATCCGGGCGCCACGACCACATACGGCGTCGGCGAACTGATCCGCGCCGCGCTCGACACGGGCGTACGACGGATCCTGGTGGGCTGCGGCGATTCGGGTACGTCGGACGGGGGCGCCGGTGCGCTCCAGGCACTCGGCGCCCGGCTGCTCGACGTGGACGGCTTCGAACTCCCGCACGGTGGCCGGGAGTTGACGCGCCTGCACCGCATCGACCCGACCGGCCTCGACCCCCGCCTCGCGGAGGTGGAGCTCCTGGTCGCCTGCAATCCGTACAACGTGCTGTGCGGCGAGCGCGGCGTCGCCCGGGTCTTCGGCCCGCAGAAGGGCGCCACCCCCGCACAGGTCGAGGAGCTCTCGGCGGGCCTGGAGAACTGGGCGTACGTCCTCACCCGCGACGTCCTCACCCGCGACCTCTCCGTCACCTCCGACCTGTACGGCGGCCCCGGAACCGGCGCCTCCGGAGGCCTGGGCGCGGGCCTGGCCGCCCTCGGCGCCCGGCTCCTCCCCCGCTTCGACGTCCTCCTGGACCACCTCGACCTGGACGCACGGCTGGCCCGTGCCGACCTCGTCCTCACCGCCGAGGGCGCCCTGGACCACCAGACGCCGCGCGGCAAGGTCCCCGCCGAGGTGGCCCGCCGCGCCAAACTGCACGGGCGCCCGGTCCTCGCCCTGGCGGGCACGCTCGGCAAGGGCGCGCACACGGTGCCGGGCGTGGACGCCTTCACCGGGATCCTGCCGGCTCCGATGGCCCTGGCCGAGGCCCTCGTACGAGCCTCCGAACTGCTCACCGACGCGACCGAGCGGGCGCTGCGGATGATCCTCTTGGGGGCTGGGCTGCCGCGAGGAGCGGCTGTGTGACGAGAGGCCTAGGCGGACAGGTCGAGCGCGACGATGCCGTCGGGAGTGCCCACGTACACGAGGGTCTTGGTGTAGACGGGTGACTGGGCGTGGACAACGGGCCAGTGGGTCGTCCCGGCTTCCATCCCGGCCAGGCTCACCGCCCGCTGCTCCTGGCCCTTCCAGTCCACCACGTACAGGGTCTCGTCGAGGCACACGTAGGCCATGAGTCCGTACACCGCGGGGGCGCCGGCCGTCCGTACCTCGCCGTCGCCCCGGAACGTCCACGCCGTGGACCCGTCCTTCGGATCGACGGCCACGAGCTGCCTGTTGTTCGTGGTGAGGGCCATGCCTTCGAACGCGGTGAACGGCATGTGCGTCCCCAGGCCCCCGCCGCCCGTGTACACGCCCACGTCCTCGTTCTCGGCGCTCCACAGCACGTCACCCTTCACGCTGATGCCGCGCACGGACTGTCTGTCCCAGCATCCGACGACCAGGGTTTCGCCGACGAGTTCGGGCCGCCCCGGGTCGGTGCCCGCCTCGGCGGTCCACAGCAATTTTCCGTTCTTGGCGTCCAGGGCAGCCACCACGTCGGCGAAGGTGCCCACGTAGACGACGCCGTCCGCCACCATGGGCTCGCTCGTCGGCGTTCCCGGCGTCCGTGTTTCCCAGGCCACGCTGCCGTTGGCCCGGTAGGCGCGGACGGTGCCCTTGTCACGGGACGTACCGGTCGTCACGAGCACCAGGTCGCCCGCCGCCACGGGGAACACACCGCAGCCCTTCTCGATGCCGCGACGCCTCCACTGCGGTCCTCTCACCACCGAATCGACCGCGCACAGGTCCACGGTGCTGCCCTCGTCCAGCAGACAGTAGGCACGGTCACCGACGACGAGGGGCGGCAGGACCGGCCCTCCCAGAACGTCGGTGTCAAGGACCCCGACGCCGTCCAGCAGCCCGGAGTACAGCTTCCCGGTCCTGCCCCCGATGTACACCTGGATGCCGTCGGGTGCCACCCCGACGCAGGGACCGTGTTTCCCGCCGAGTCCGAAGGTGGCCTGTTGCCAGGTCACGACCGCGGGCGACGTCGCGGCAGCGGATGCCGCCGGCTCCGAGCCTTCGCCGACGGCTCCGCCTCGGGTTCCGCCGGCTCCGGCATCTCCGCCGTCCCGGTCCCGTAACCACAGCCACCCACCGGTTCCGGCCCCCGCGGCGACCAGTGCCCCGGCCCCGAGCCCCCGCAGCAGCCGCCTCCGTGACGGCGCCGCGGGCACGTCGGGCGCGTAGGCCGGAACATCCGGGAACGTCACCGGGGCAGCCTCCGGGAGCGCCGCGGCGTTCGGGAGCGTCACCGGAGCCACGTACTCGACCCGGCTCTCCCGCTCCCCGGAGTCGCGCTCCGGAAGCCACCGCTGGTCTCCCTCAGCGGGCTCGGCGGCGGGCCCGCGGGCAGCCTCGGAACGGGCGGCCGCTGCGGCACCGGCGGCGGTGAACCAGCCCGGCCCCACGCTCGCGCTCAGCGACCGCGCCGTGTGCCCCACGGCTGAGATCATCTCTCCCGGGGTGGGCCGCTCCCCCGGATCCTCCCGCAGACAGGGCTCGACCAGCTGCCGGACGGCCTCCGGAACCCCGGACAGGTCGAAGTCCCGGGTCATGATGCGCATCAGGATCACCGCGTCCTTGCCCTCGCCGAACGGCTCACGCCCCGCCGCCGCGTACGCGAGGACCGCGCCCAGCGAGAACATGTCGCTCGGCGGCCCCACTTGACCGTTGTTGCGGATCTGCTCGGGCGAGACATAGCCGACCGAGCCGACGACGGTCCCGGTGCGGGTCAGCGCGGTTGCCTCCAGGGCCCGTACGATCCCGAAGTCGATCACCCGCGGACCGTCCGCGGCCAGCAGGATGTTGGACGGCTTCAGGTCCCGGTGCACCATGCCCTGAGCGTGGATCGCGGCAAGCGCCTCGCAGAGGGCGGCGGCCAGCACCCGCACCGCGCCCTCGGGCAACGGGCCGTGATCGAGGACGGCATCGCGCAGGTTCGGCCCGTCGACGAACTCCGTTGCCATCCAGGGCCGTTCGCCCTCGGTGTCGGCGTCCACGACCCGCGCGGTGTACGTCCCGGCCCCGCCGACGGTCTGCGCGGCCCGCACCTCCTGCCGGAACCGGGCGCGGAAGGTGCGGTCCTCGGCGTGCTCGGCCCGCACCACCTTCACCGCCAGCCGCAGCCCGGTGCCCGACTCGGCGAGATAGACCTCGCCCATGCCACCGGCGCCGAGTCTGCCCAGGACCGCGTACGGCCCGATCCGCCGTGGATCCGTCTCGCGCAACGCCTGCAGCACCCCGTGCTCCCCCTGTCCGGTCGTGCGACACGAACGGCCGTCCAAAAGGAGCGTATACGCCGGATACGTGTCAGGGCAGCGGTCGGACGGACGCGTGGGGCACCCGCCGCGGAGTCACACCGCCGGGACGCAACGCCCGTCCACCGTGCGGTAGTTCCACTGCGCGCCGTCCCGTACGAGTTCCTTGACGGCCCGGACGAACCGCTCCACGTGCTCGTCCGGCGTGCCCGCCCCGAAGCTGACCCGAATGGCATTGAGCGACTTCTCGCCGGGCACCGCCTCGGGGGCGCCGCACTCGCCCTGGTTCTGCGGATCGCCGCCGAGGAGGGTACGGACGAGGGGGTGGGCGCAGAACAGCCCGTCCCGCACGCCGATGCCGTACTCGGCGGAGAGCGCGGCGGCGAAGTGCGAGCTGTTCCAGCCCTCGACGACGAAGGAGATGACGCCGACGCGGGGCGCGTCGTCGCCGAAGAGCGAAAGGATCTTGACCTCCGGGACCTCGGCGAGCCCCGCTCGGACGATGTCGATCAGGTACCGCTCACGGGCCACGAGGGAGTCGAAGCCTGCCTCGGCGAGTGCCTTGCAGGCGGAGGCGACGGCGTGGACGCCGATGACGTTCGGCGACCCCGCTTCGTGCCGCGCGGCGCTGTCGTGCCACTCCACATCGACGCCGCCGTCCGCCCGACGCGAGACCTTGCGACTCGCGCCGCCGCCCGCGAGGTACGGCTCGGCCGCGCGCAGCCAGTCGGAGCGCCCGGCGAGCACACCCGACCCGAACGGCGCGTACAGCTTGTGCCCGGAGAAGGCGACCCAGTCGACGTCCAACTCCCGTACGGAGACGGGGTGATGAGGCGCGAGCTGCGCGGCGTCGAGCACGATCCGCGCACCGTGCGCGTGCGCGGCGGCGGCGAGCTCGCGCACGGGCCACAGTTCGCCGGTGACGTTCGAGGCACCGGTGACGCAGACGAGCGCGGGGCCCTCGCCGCACGGATCCCGGTCGGCGAGGGCGCGCTCCAGGGTGGCGACGGCCTGCTGCGGTGTGCGCGGCGCGTCGAGGTAGGTGACGTGGGCGTTCCGCCAGGGCAGCAGCGAGGCGTGGTGCTCGGTCTCGAAGACGTAGACCTGGCAGTCGGCGGGGAGGGCGGCGGCGAGCAGATTCAGCGAGTCGGTGGTGGAACGGGTGAAGACGACCTGGTCCTCGTCCCGGCAGTCGAGGAACTCGGCGACGGTCTGCCGGGCGTTCTCGAACAGGTCGGTGGACAGCTGGGACAGATACCCGGCCCCACGGTGCACGCTCCCGTAGTAGGGGGCGTACGCGGCCACGTCGTCCCACACCCTCTGCAGCGCCGGAGCACTGGCGGCGTAGTCGAGCGCGGCGTAGGTGACTTCGCCGCCGGTGACGAGGGGAACGGTGACGTCCTGCCCCAGAACGGGCAGCGGCTCACAGACGGACTGGTCTGCGGCGACGGTGAAGACAGACATGAAGAACAGAGCTCCCTCAAACGACCAGGACCCCTGGTTCACGCGAGGGGTCCGCGCTTGCCGCAGGCCTTGCTGCCTACGACCTGGTCTTCACCCGGGGCACCCCGCCACGGACGGAGGGTTGCCGGACAGCCGGCCGGGGCCTTTTGGCTGTCGCTCATGACCTGCTGGGGAATTTACGCGAACTGATCGTCCGACCGCAACTTCTGCCTCCGGCGGTTGGGCGGGTGGGTTCGTTGTTTTGTGCGGGTGCGTTGTGGCTTGTCGCGCAGTTCCCCGCGCCCCTGGGTTCGTGGGTGGGTGCGGGGCCGTGGGCCGGTGCGTCAGCCCGTCGCAGGGTGGGCATACGGCCCGGTGTTGGTACACGGTGCGGGTTTCCTGAGACCGAACCTACGCGACGGGCGTACGACGCACCGGCCCACGCCCCCTCCCGCCGGTGGGAGGGTGCGGGTTGTTTGTGGCTGGTGAGCATGATGACTGACGGCTCCGGGAGCGCCCCTTCAGGGGCGCGGGGAACTGCGCGACCAGCCACGACGGCGCTGCAGCCGCGATACGAACCCATACCTCCACCTCCGTAGGCCCCCCGCCCAACCGCCGGAGGTAAGGTCGCACAGTGCGACTGAGAGTGGAGTTCACGACCGAGCCCTTCGATCTCGAGGAGGCGCCGCCGCATGCGCTGGTCGCCCGTGAGGTCATCGAGGCGGCCGAACTGGATGCCGTGGATGTCGGCCCGTTCGGCAACACGGCCGAGGGTGGTGCCGACGCGGTGCTCACCGCCGTCGACGCGCTGCTGCGCAGGACACTTGAGGCGGGCGCCACGCGGATCTCGCTCCAGGTCAATGTGATCGGGGAGGGCGATAAGTGACCGGTTTCGGGGACGATCCCTTCGTCACGGCAGTCAAGCCGCTCGTCGACGCCATGGGGGGCGAGATGCTGCCGCCGGACCAGGCCGGCGAGGACGACGTCGTGCTCGCCTGGGAGGGCGCCGAGGTCGTCGCCGTACGTCTGCCGCAACTCGCCGACTCGCTGGACCACATCCTGGCCGCGCTGGAGCGCAAGCAGGGCAAGCCGCTGGCCGAGCTCGACCGCAAGGCCAAGCAAGAGGTCGTACGGACGCTTGAGGCGCGCGGAGCGTTCTCCGTTCGGCATGGCGTGGAGACCGTGGCGAGTGCTCTTGGAGTGAGTCGCTTCACCGTCTACAACTACCTGAACCGCGAGAAGCAGGTCTGATCAAGGTCAGTCGGCGCCATCGATTTTCCACACCGCCGATTTTTTCAACAAACTGTTGACGCGTTGCGGTGGAGGGCGTTAGCTGTCGGCATGACGTCGACTCCCACACCTCCAGGCCTCGCCCGCCTCAATGCCCTGGAGGATCAGGCGGTCCACGCCGTGCTGTATGAGGTGTGCGCCTCCACGGCCTGGGTGAAGCGGCTGCTGGCCGCCCGCCCCTACGCCATCCCCGAGGACCTCTACGCCGCGAGCGACGCCGCCATGGCCGAGCTGACCACCGCGGACTTGGCGGAGGCGATGGCCGGGCACCCGCCGATCGGGCGGCCGAAGCCGGGCGATCCGGCCTCGGCGCGCGAGCAGCGGGGCATGGCGGGCGCCTCCGAGGAGCTCAGGGCGGAGATGCTCGAACTGAACCTCGCGTACCAGGAGAGGTTCGGCCATGTCTTCCTGATCTGCGCCACCGGCCTGACCGGTCAGCAGATGCGGGACGCGGTCAAGGAACGGATCGGCAACTCGCCGGAGCAGGAGCGGGAGATCGTCCGCACCGAGCTGGGCAAGATCAACCGCATCCGCCTCGCCCGACTCGTGGCAGAACAGGACGACGACTGATGAGTACCGCATCGGTGTCCACCCACATCCTGGACACCAGCATCGGCCGCCCCGCCCAGGGCGTGCCCGTCGCGCTGTCGGCACGCGGCAGCGCCGAGTGGACGGCGCTCGGCAGCTCCGCCACGGACGCCGACGGCCGCTGCAAGGACCTCCCGGCGCTGCCGGCAGGTACCACGCACGTACGCCTCCGTTTCGAGACCGAGGCGTACCTCTCCGCGCACCGGGACGAGGCCGCGTTCTTCCCGGAGGTCACGGTCACCTTCGCCGTGACGCCCGGCGAGCACTACCACGTACCGCTGCTGCTCAACCCATTCGGCTACTCCGTATACCGAGGGAGCTAGTGCACGATGCCCATCCTTGGACAGAACCAGTACGGCAAGGCCGAGAACCGGGTCGTACGCGTCACGCGGGACGGCGCCACCCACCGCATCAAGGACCTCAACGTCTCGGTGTCGCTGAGCGGCGACATGGACGAGGTCCACTACTCCGGCTCCAACGCGAACGTCCTGCCGACCGATACCACCAAGAACACGGTGTACGCCTTCGCCAAGGAACACGGCATCGAGTCCGCCGAGCAGTTCGGCATCCACCTCGCCCGCCACTTCGTGACGAGTCAGGAGCCGATCCACAGGGCGCGTATACGTATCGAGGAATACGGCTGGGAGCGCATCGAGAACTCGGGGGAGGGCGCGCACTCCTTCGTCCGCAAGGGTCAGGAGACCCGCCTCACGCAGATCACGTACGACGGTGAGAGCTGGGAGGTCGTCTCGGGTCTCAAGGACCTCGTCGTGATGAACTCGACGAACTCCGAGTTCTGGGGCTACGTCAAGGACAAGTACACGACCCTCCCCGAGGCGTACGACCGCATTCTGGCGACCGAGGTCTCCGGGCGCTGGCGGTTCAACTGGACTGACGACGAGCAGCAGATGCCTGACTGGGAGACGTCCTACGAGCAGGTCAGGAAGCACATGCTCCAGGCCTTCGCGGAGACGTACTCGCTGTCGCTCCAGCAGACCCTGTACCAGATGGGCGCGCGCATCATCGACAACCGCGACGAGATCGACGAGGTCCGCTTCTCACTCCCGAACAAGCACCATTTCCTCGTGGATCTGGAGCCGTTCGGCCTCAAGAACGACAACGAGGTGTACTTCGCCGCCGACCGGCCGTACGGACTGATCGAGGCCACCGTCCTGCGGGACGGCTGCGAGGCGCACATACCGGTCGACCTCAGCAACCTCTGACGCGGACACGGAAAGTACACGGAAAGTAGAGGACGAACGATGGCTCAGCGCATCGTCATCGAGAACTGCGCGATCGCGACCGTGGACGCCGACGACACCGAGTACGCCTCCGGCCATGTCGTCGTGGCCGACGATCGCATCGAGTCGATCGGCGTCGGCAAGGCCCCCGAGGGCCTGGACAACGTCGTACGCCGTATCGACGCGACCGGCCACCTCGTGACTCCCGGCCTGGTCAACTCGCACCACCACTTCTACCAGTGGATCACCCGCGGTCTGGCCACGGACCACAACCTCTTCAACTGGCTCGTCGCGCTCTACCCGACCTGGGCACGCATCGACGAGCAGATGACGTACGCGGCGGCCCAGGGCTCACTCGCCATGCTGGCGCGCGGCGGTGTCACCACCGCGATGGACCACCACTATGTCTTCCCGAAGGGGTCCGGCGACCTTTCCGGCGCGATCATCGGTGCCGCCCGCGAGGCGGGCGTCCGCTTCACGCTGGCCCGCGGGTCCATGGACCGCAGCGAGAAGGACGGCGGTCTGCCGCCGGACTTCGCCGTCGAGACCCTGGACGGCGCGCTCGCCGCCACCGAGGCGACCGTCGACGAGCACCATGACGCGTCCTTCGGCGCCATGACACAGATCGCGGTCGCACCCTGCTCACCGTTCTCCGTCTCCACCGAACTCATGAAGCAGGGCGCCGAGTTGGGCCGCCGCAAGGGCGTACGGCTGCACACGCACGGCTCGGAGACCGTCGAGGAGGAGCAGTTCTGCAAGGAACTGTTCGGCATGGGCCCGACCGACTACTTCGAGTCCACGGGATGGCTCGGCGAAGACGTGTGGATGGCGCACTGCGTCCACATGAACGACTCCGACATCGCCGCCTTCGCCCGTACGAAGACGGGTGTGGCGCACTGTCCTTCGTCCAACGCCCGTCTGGCGGCCGGGATCGCTCGGGTCCCCGACATGCTGGCGGCCGGCGTCCCGGTCGGCCTCGGCGTCGACGGAACGGCGTCGAACGAGTCGGGCGAGCTGCACACCGAGCTCCGGAACGCCCTCCTCATCAACCGCCTCGGCGCGCACCGCGAGGCCGCCCTGAACGCCCGTCAGGCGCTGCGTCTCGGCACGTACGGCGGTGCTCAAGTCCTGGGCAGGGCAAGGGAGATCGGCTCCCTGGAGCCGGGCAAGCTCGCCGACCTGGTGCTCTGGAAGCTGGACACCGTGGCCCACGCGTCGATCGCCGACCCGGTCACCGCCCTCGTCTTCGGCGCCGCGGCACCGGTCACCGCCTCCTTCGTGGGCGGCAGACAGATCGTCGAGAACGGCCGGCTGCTGCACGTCGACGAGGACGCCGTCGCCCGCTCGACACGGGCCGAGGCCCAGCGCCTCGCGCGGATCGCCGCGCAGGGCTGAGCAGGTTGAAGATCTCCGGCCGAGGGGGACGGCCCTCGGCCGGAGGCCCCGACTCGGCTGGGGCTCGGCCCCCGCCCTCGGGTCCTCAATCGCCGGACGGGCTGATCTTCAGCCCGTCCGGCGTTTGAGGACGAGGCCGCCAGGCCGACGGGGGGTCTGGGGGCGCAGCCCCC
>NZ_JAAKZY010000181.1 GCF_011045015.1 Streptomyces scabichelini
GCGTTGGTGGTGTTCTAGGGCTGGCCGACCGGCCATGGGCTTTTCGCCCCTGCCACCCACCGCCCCTACCTGCTCGAGTTCCCATCCCCTGCCCCTGGGGGCTTCGCCCCCAGACCCGACCGAGTTGCTACGCCTGCTCGGATTGCGGCTCCGGACTCGCCTCTGGAGCCGCAGCGGTCGTGGCGGTGGCCGTGACCGGGGCCGTCGTGGCGCGTGGCCGGGACCGCGACACCGCCACGCCCGCCAGGCACACCAGCCCGCCGACGAGGGTGATCAAGCCCGGCACCTCGTCGAGCGCCAGCCAGGACATCAGCACCACCAGCGCGGGCACCGCGTACGTCGTCGCGCCCATCCTCCCCGCCGTCGTACGCGCCAGGGCGAACGCCCAGGTCGTAAACGCGAGGGCGGTCGGGAAGACGCCCAGATACAGCATGTTCAGGGTCGCGGACAGCGGGGCGTCACCGGCCTCGGAGACCAGTTGGCCGGCGAAGGGCAGACAGGCCACCGCCCCGATCACACAGCCGTACGTCGTCACCTGGAGCGCGGAGCCGTGCCGCAGGGCCGGCTTCTGGGCTACGACCCCGCCCGCGTACGCCACCGCGGCGAGCAGACAGAGCAGGACGCCGAGTACGGATGCGCCGCCCTCGCCCGACATCGACAGACCGACCACGGCCGCGCCCACGAAGGACACCGCCATCCCGGCGAGCAGCCGAGGCGGCAGCCCCTCCTTGAGCAGCCATCCCGCGAGGAGGGCCATGACCAGCGGGCCGACGTTCACCACCAGGGCCGCCGTGCCCGCGTCGACCTTCTGCTCACCCCAGTTGAGCACCACCATGTAGAGCCCGAACCAGAGCAGCCCGGAGACCACGATCCCCGGCCAGGCGGCACGCGGCGGCAGCCCCTCTCCGCGTATGAGACAGATGACCCCGAGCACCAGCGCCCCGGCCAGCAGCCGTCCGAGCGCCAACGCCCCGGGCGAGTACGCCGATCCCGCACTCCGGATCGACACGAACGCGGACGCCCACAACACGACGGTCACCGCGGCCGCACCGGCGGCGAGCAGGTCCATACGACGGGCGGACAGGGGAGGTTTCATCACGCTCCAGAGGCTAGGTGGGGAGGAGAGGAAGGGCTCGCGAATTTCGGACGGCGTGCTGGGCGGAACAGGTGGAACAGGTGGAACAGGTGGAACAGGTGGAACAGACGGGTGCTGGGCCTTGCCAGGGGGCCGGCTGGTCGGTGCAGCGTCTCAGTGCAGCGTCGCCGGTTCGATGCCCAGCAGCTCCGCGAAGGCCTGCTCGCCCTTGTCGGTGACCTTCACGGCCCGCTCCGAGCCGATGCGTACGCACCAGCCCGCGTCCAGCGCGTGCCGGCACAGGGTGGCGCCCGCGACGCCCGCGAGGTGCGGGCGGCGTTCGGTCCAGTCGAGGCAGGCGCGTGCGAGCGGCCGACGGCCGGTGCGTACGAGAGGGATGCCGTGGTCGTCGAACCAGGCGAGCCCGTCGTCCGTGAGCGCGAACCCCGCGTGCTGCCGCAGCAGCCCGAGCGCGGTCAGGGCGTTCGTGATGGCGATGCCGAGGCGCCCGGCGAGGTGGTCGTAACAGGTGCGGCCGCGCGCCATCGCGGACCCGGCACTGGACTCCCGCAAGCCGCGTGGCCGCCCGGCGCTCGGTGCGACGTGCGCGGCGAGGTCCTCGATGAGCTGGGCGACCCGGGCGTCGGCCAGTCGTACGTAGCGGTGCCGCCCCTGCCGTTCCTCGGCGAGCAGTCCGCCCGCGACGAGCTTGCCCAGATGTTCGCTTGCCGTCGACGCGGCGACGCCCCCGTACCGCGCCAGTTCGCCGGCGGTCCAGGCCCGACCGTCGAGCAGCGCCAGCAGGAAGGCGGCCCGTGTCTCGTCGGCGATCAGCCCGGCAAGGGCCGCGAGTCCCGGAGCCTGGGCGGATCCGGGCCGCGTGCGGTGCGCGTTCCTGGTGCTCATGACCCCAGCATGCGACATGGACGGTTCGGTGGCCGCCGAACCGTGGAACCGCCTCCGAGCAAGCGTGCCTGGCACTCCGCTGGGGGGCCGGTTTCGAAGCCGCGGGTTCGTCGTGGCTGGTCGCGCCCACGCGGCGGAGCCGCAAATTGATACAGCCCCGCGCCCCTTACAGGGCGCCAAGGCCGCTCAGACCGCTCGCGCCAGCTGCTCGTACTGCTGCGTCAGCCCGTCCAGCAGCGCCGTGAGTCCCGTCTCGAAGGCCCGCTCGTCGATCTTCTCCTGCTGTTCGGCGAGGAGATGGGCCTGCCCGAGATGCGGATAGTCGGCGGGGTCGTACGCGCTCTCGTCGTCCACGAAGCCCCCGGCGAAGGAATCGAGCGCGGAGCCCATGATGAAGTACCGCATCAGCGCGCCGATGGACGTGGCCTGCGCGGGTGGCCAGCCCGCCTCGACCATCGCGCCGAACACCGCGTCCGCCAGCCGGAGACCGGCCGGTCGGCGGCCGGGGCCGCGCGCGAGGACCGGCACGATGTTCGGGTGGTCGCGCAGGGCCGCCCGGTAGGAGACGGCCCAGTCGTGCAGCGCGGTCCGCCACTCCCGGCCGTCCTCGAACATCGACAGATCGACCTGCGCGCTCACTGAGTCCGCGACCGCCTCCAGGATCTGGTCCTTCGTGCGGAAGTGGTTGTAGAGCGAGGGCCCGCTCACTCCCAGTTCGGCGGCGAGCCGACGCGTGGAGACGGCGGCAAGGCCCTCCGCGTCCACGAGCGCCCGTGCCGTCGCGACGATGCGGTCGGTGCTGAGGAGGGGCTTGCGCGGTCGGGCCATGGCGCACATAGTAGGGCTGCAGACAGAAACTAGCAGTGCTAATTTTAGACCGTCTGCAGTGGTGATGCAGCGGCTTTCCATGGGGGTGTTCACGGTGAACCTGGAGCTCAGCGAGGAGCAGACCGCCGTCCGGCAGCTCGCCAAGGACTTCGTGGACCGCGAGATCGCCCCGAACGCCATCGCCTGGGACCGCGCGGAGGAAGTCGACCGCTCGATCGTGAAGAAGCTCGGCGAGGTCGGCTTCCTCGGCCTGACCGTCAACGAGGAGTACGGCGGCTCCGGCGGTGACCACCTCGCGTACTGCCTGGTCACGGAGGAGTTGGGCCGCGGCGACTCCTCCGTGCGAGGCATCGTCTCCGTCTCGCTCGGCCTCGTCGCCAAGACGATCGCGTCCTGGGGGAGCGAGGAGCAGAAGCGGCGCTGGCTGCCGGGGCTGACCTCCGGCACGTACATCGGCTGCTTCGGCCTCACCGAACCGGGCACGGGCTCGGACGCCGGGAACCTCTCGACGCGGGCCGTACGCGACGGCGACGACTTCCTCCTCAACGGCACCAAGATGTTCATCACGAACGGCACCTGGGCCGATGTGGTGCTGCTCTTCGCGCGCTCGACCGACGCCCCCGGCCACAAGGGCGTCTCCGCCTTCCTCGTGCCGACCGACACCCCCGGCCTCACCCGCCACACCCTCCACGGCAAGCTCGGCCTGCGCGGGCAGGCCACCGCCGAGCTGGTCCTCGAGGACGTACGCGTCCCCGCATCCGCGATGCTCGGCCCCGAGGGGAGGGGCTTCGCCGTGGCCATGTCCGCGCTCGCCAAGGGCCGGATGTCCGTCGCGGCGGGCTGCGTCGGCATCGCCCAGGCCGCACTGGACGCCGCCGTGCGGTACGCCACCGAGCGCGAACAGTTCGGGAAGACGATCGCCCACCACCAGCTCGTACAGGAACTGATCAGCGACATCTCCGTGGACGTCGACGCGGCGCGGCTGCTGACCTGGCGCGTGGCCGACCTCATCGACCGCGGCGAACCCTTCGCCACCGAGTCCTCCAAAGCCAAACTGTTCGCCTCGGAGGCCGCCGTGCGCGCCGCCAACAACGCCCTCCAGGTCTTCGGCGGCTACGGCTACATCGACGAGTACCCGGCCGGAAAACTGCTGCGCGACGCCCGCGTGATGACCCTGTACGAGGGCACCAGCCAGATACAGAAACTGGTCATCGGGCGTGCGCTGACGGGTGTTTCGGCGTTCTGAGTACGCTGAGTACGCGGCTGAGTACCGGAGCGGATGTGATGCCCGCCGCATTCGCCGATCCTCTTCCTCATGAGTGACACACCCGTCAAACAGCAGTCCACCGCGGCCTTCTACGGTCAGGCGGTCGTCTCGTTCGCCGTCGCCATCGCGGCCACGGCCGTCGGCATCTTCAACCTGCACGCCGACGCCTGGGTGCGTGGCTTCCTGGGCATCGCCGTCCTCTACCTCGTCACCTCGTCCTTCACCCTGGCCAAGGTGATCCGCGACCGGCAGGAGGCCGGGCAGATCGTCAGCCGGGTCGACCAGGCCCGGCTGGAGAAGCTGCTCGCGGAGCACGACCCCTTCGAAAAGCTCTGAACGGGCACGCTAAGCGCTCGCTCAGGCTGCGAGGTATTGTGGTTCGTCCTGCCAGTGGAGAACTGTCAGTGGAGAAGGGACGAACTGCGATGAGTACGGCGGAGGAGACGGCCGGCGGCGAGATGTCGCCGTGGGCCGAGGTCACCCCGGATGCGGCACGGCGGCTGCTCGTCGCCGCCGTGGAGGCCTTCGCCGAGCGCGGGTACCACGCGACGACGACCCGTGACATCGCGGGCCGCGCCGGTATGAGCCCGGCCGCGCTCTACATCCACTACAAGACCAAGGAAGAACTGCTCCACCGGATCAGCAGGATCGGCCACGAAAGGGCTCTCGACATCCTGCGTACGGCGGCCCAGGGCGAGGGCAGCGCGACCGAGCGCCTCGCCGACGCCGTGAGCTCCTTCGTCCGCTGGCACGCCGGGGGGCGTACCACCGCACGGGTCGTGCAGTACGAACTGGAGTCGCTCGGCCCGGACGCCCGCGCCGAGATCCTCGCGCTGCGCCGTCAGGTCAACGCCGAGGTGCGCGGGATCATCGAGGACGGCGCGGCGACCGGCGAGTTCGACGTGCTCGACGTCCACGGCACCACACTCGCCGTGCTCTCGCTGTGCATCGACGTCGCGCGCTGGTTCAACGTGAACGGCCCCCGGACGCCGGACGAGGTCGGCGCGCTGTACGCGGACCTGGTGCTGCGGATGGTGGGGGTGGAGAAGTAGCCGCGCCCGACAAGGGCGCGGGGGTGTATCAATGTGCGGCTCCGCCGCGCCCCTTTAGGGGCGCGGGGCTGTACCGATATGCGGCTCCGCCGCGTGGGCGCGACCAGCCACAACGAACCCGCAGCGTCGAAACGGCCTTACCCAGCGGAGCGCATGGTCAGAAGTAGTAGCGCGACACCGACTCCGCCACGCACACCGGCTTGTCGCCGCCCTCGCGCTCCACGGTCACCGCGGCCGTGACCTGTACGCCGCCGCCCGCCTCTGTGACGTCCTTGAGCACCGCCGTGGCGCGCAGCCGCGAACCCACCGGCACAGGCGCGGGGAACCGTACCTTGTTGCTGCCGTAGTTCACCCCCATCTTCATGCCCTCGACCCGCATGACCTGCGGCACCAGCGTGGGTAGCAGCGACAGCGTCAGGTAGCCGTGCGCGATGGTCGTGCCGAACGGCCCGGCGGCCGCCTTCTCCGGGTCCACGTGGATCCACTGGTGGTCGCCGGTCGCGTCCGCGAACAGGTCGATCCGCTTCTGGTCGATCTCCAGCCAGTCGCTGTGCCCCAGCTGCTCGCCGACCGCCGCCTTCAGGTCGTCGGCGGACGTGAAGATCCTCGGCTCTGCCATGTCCCTGGCCTCCCGCGTATGTATGTCTAAGCGACTGCTTAGCATGGTCGGGCAGTGGGCCCATGTCAACGGACCGGGAGGGTACGTACCGGAGTGTGACGAGGTGGGTAGGCTTCGAAGGATGCCCCAGATTCCAGAGAAGATCCATGAACTCACGGTCGGCCAGTTGTCGGCCCGCAGCGGCGCCGCCGTCTCCGCCCTGCACTTCTACGAGTCCAAGGGCCTGATCAGCAGCCGCCGGACCACGGGCAACCAGCGCCGCTACGCCCGGGACGCATTGCGCCGGGTCGCCTTCGTACGGGCTGCCCAGCGCGTCGGCATCCCGCTGGCCACGATCCGCGAAGCGCTCGCCGAACTCCCCGAGGGACGCACTCCGACGCGCGAGGACTGGGCCCACCTCTCGGAGGCCTGGCGGTCCGAACTCGACGAACGCATCAAGCAGTTGAGCCGTCTGCGCGACCACCTCACCGACTGCATCGGCTGCGGCTGTCTCTCCCTGGAGACCTGCGTGCTGTCCAACCCGGACGATGTCTTCGGCGAGAAGCGGAGCGGTTCGCGGCTCATGGTGGAACGCCGCCCCTCCGGGAAGCAGCAGCGGGAGTGCGGGGAGCCCGAGCGGGAGTCCGGGAAGCAGCAGTGGGAGAGAGAAACCGAGGGCAGCTGCTGAAGCAGCCCCCCCCGGGGGTGCCCCGCTTGCGAAGGGAACTCCTCGCTTTCCCCTACGGTGACCGTTGGGCCGACCCGTACTGGAGAAGTCCCTCGGTCACCAACCGGGCGTTGGACAGGGCCCGCCGGCCGTCCGGCAGGACCAGCGTGTCCTCCACGCCGACGCGGGTCGCGAGTCCCAGCCGCCCGGCCAGCCGCAGCACCGGCCAGGCGCCGCCCTCCTCCCCGTGCAGCAGCACGGGCCGGCCATGGGCGCTGCCGAGCTCCGACAGCAAGGCCCGCGCCGACGCCTCGGCCGTCTCCCCGGAGGGGTCCGTCACCTCTGCCAGCACCCGCAGCACTCGCGGCCCCAGTGGCGAGGCCGCGAACCGGGCCGCGCCGTCCGTGCCCGACCAGATGCCGGCCTCCACGCCGATCCCGCGCTCCAGCAGCGCCGCCGCGATCTCCTCTGCGCCCGGCTCATGCCAGTTGACGGAGGCGTGATCCGGTAGGACGGTCCATTCGTGGATCCGTGCGAGACGGGTGGCGGGATCCGGCTCGGCCCAGGCACCTGTGGTCACCCCGACCGGGACGGCGACCCGGGAACGTATCGCTTCGAGCGTTGCCGCAACCGCCTTCCCGGACAACGTGTCTTTTCCACAAGGAGACTTGGGGTGCACATGGATGTCCGACGCCCCGGCCGCCACGGCCTCCGCCGCGGAGTCGGCCATCGCCCCCGGCGACATGGGCACCACCGCACCGTCGACGGCCCCTCGGGGCCCGTTCAGACAAACCTGCACCATGACCCGATGGTGCCAGGCGCCACTGACAACGCCGGCAAAAGGAGATCACCGATGAGCGTCGCCATCTGTTCCCTGATGTGGCAAGCCGCGCACTCGGGGGCACAGAAGATCACGTACGACCAGGACGGCTACCACTTGGTGCGCTTTCCGTACGTGACGGGCGAGGAGCAGTACGACCCCTGGAACATGCATGACCCGGCGCGCGGCGGAGACACCGCGTCGAAGTACCCCGATCCGCGCTCCGCGCTGATCTGGCCCAGTCACGACGGCTGGGGCGTGCTCTCCGCGATGGTGTTCTGGGAGGCGGACGCCCGCGCCCACGAGTACCGGGCGCGCTTCGTTCGCGACCCGCTGAATGTCACGACGGGCTACAACTCGACCGCCACCACCGACATCCAGGCGACCCGTGGCGGCCAGTACCGCACCTACGTCTGGCAGATGTTCGTCCACCCGGAAACACCGCTGGGCCTGAAGGTGTCCGCGCGCGGAACCGGCGACGCGAAGATCGCCGTGCCGATTTTCCACGCCCAGTTCAAGCTAGCCATCCATACCGACGTCGTGCAGCCGTAGCCATCGCATGCACGGGGGTGCGGCTCCCTCGGGCGCACCCCCGTCGTGCGCCGTTTCGGCTCACACCGACACCAGCAACCGCCCCCGCCTGGCCTCCGCCAGGGCCTCGGGCGTCAGGACGGGCCGCGGGACCACGATTCCGCACACCGTGCAGACCGGACCCGAGGACGGCTCATGGGCCAGGTCGTACTTCCATGTGAGGCGGTCGCCCGAGCACACCGGGCAGACCGCGCCGGGCTCGCGCTCCAGGGCCGCGATGAGCCGGCGCAGCACCTCGGCCAGCGGCTCGTTGGGATGGACCCGGGGGTTGTCGCACCACGCGACGCCGCAACCGCCCCAGGTCAGCCGGTGCCAGTCGTCCACGCTTCCCGGACTGCGCAGGCCGTCGTGCTTCTCCTTCCTGCGGCGCTCGGCGAACGCGTCCTCGTAGGCGAGCCATACCGAGCGCGCCTCCTCCAGTTCGTCGAGCGCGGCCACCAGCCGCGCCGGATCCGGCGATCGGTCCTCGGGTCCGAATCCGGCCCGGGAGCACAGATGGTCCCAGGTGGCCCGATGCCCATAAGGGGCAAATCGTTCAAGGCACTTGCGCAGTGAATAGCGCCGCAGTGCCAGATCGCTCCTCGGATCGCGCACCTGTCTCGCCAGACTCCGGAAACCGGCCATCGCCCTGCACCTCCGTCACACCTGCACCTGTACTTCGGTCACTTCGGCGTCGTCGTACGAACGTTGCCGAATAGACGTATCGACGGCCGATTCGGCTCCATCCGATTTCCGATGGCCGCCATCAACCCCCTGTGGAAAGGCATTTCAGCCAACCGCCCTGCTCCTCTCAGCCATCTGCCGAAGACGTCGCCCGGCACGGTGATGCGAAAAGGTGACGCATGCTCATCTTCAACTTCTGGGCTACCGGCGGTAACCTCCAGCTCATCAACGTCGGGAGGAGCACTAATGCGATGGCGCACCCCACGCACCACCCCCCACGGCCTGAGAACTCCCCGCAGATTCGCGGGGTTCCTGATGGCCGCATCAGTGTTCGTTCTCACCGCCGGGCTGCTTTCACCGCTGCCGCAGTCGGCGGCCGCCGGTCCCGCGGCGAAGGCGGACGACTACTGCCAGGGCCAGTGCGCGGACATCCTGCCGCCGGGTACCAACGGCAGTGCCACGCTCGCCGAGATCCTCGGTAATCAGCTATTCGGTACACAGCCGTCCCACGCGGACGATCAACTCGGCCCGTACGACGCGCTGTCGTCCGGGTACCCGTCCCTCACCGACGACACCCTCAAGAATTTCTACGCCGACGCTTCCTTCGGCGTGCCCTCCGACCAGGTCGCCTCCGTCACCCGGCCCCGTGACGACGTGACGATCACGCGCGACAAGAAGTACGGCATTCCGCACATCAAGGGCACCACGCGCTACGGCACCGAGTACGGCGCGGGCTATGCGGCCGGCCAGGACCGGATGTGGCTCATCGACCTGTTCCGGCACATCGGGCGCGGTGAGTTGACCCCGTTCGCGGGCGGTGCGGAATCGAACCAGGGCCTGGAGCAGCAGTTCTGGCCGCAGGCCCCGTACACGGAGGCCGACTTCCAGAAGCAGGTCGACTGGCTCCTCAACAACTCCGGGGAGCGCGGCAAGCAGGCCATGGAGGACGCCCAGGCCTATGTCGACGGCCTCAACGCCTACCGCGTGGCCGCCAAGAACGGCCGCTACTTCCCCGGCGAGTACGTCCTCACCGGCAAGATCGACTCGATCACCAACGTGGGCGAGATCGAGCCCTTCAAGGTGACCGACATGATCGCGCTCGCCTCCGTCGTGGGCGGCCTCTTCGGAACCGGTGGCGGGGGAGAGGTCGAGTCCGCGATCTCCCTCCTGGCGGCCCAGCAGAAATACGGCGTCGAGAAGGGCAGCAAGATCTGGGAGTCGTTCCGCGGACGCAACGACCCGGAGACGGTGCTGACCCTCCACGACGACAGCAGCTTCCCGTACGGGCAGAAACCCGCGAACCCGAAGGGCACCGCCCTTCCCGACCCGGGCTCCGTCGAGAAGGAACAGCTCGTCCACGACCGCACCGGCTCGGCCCAGTCGGGCGCGCAGACGACCACCACTTCGGTGAAGACGCCGAGCAAACTGAAGCCCCTGAAGGGAGTCTTCAACGAAGGCGTGCTCCCGGAGGACCTCTTCAGCGGCGGCGCGACCAAGAAGGGCATGTCCAACGCCCTGCTCGTCTCCGGAAAGCACACGGCCAGTGGCCATCCGGTCGCCGTCTTCGGTCCGCAGACCGGCTATTTCGCACCGCAGTTGCTGATGATGCAGGAGCTCCAAGGGCCCGGCATCAGCGCACGCGGCGTCTCCTTCGCGGGCGTCGGCATGTACGTGCAGCTCGGTCGCGGCCAGGACTACTCCTGGTCGGCCACCTCGTCCCTCCAGGACATCACGGACACGTACGCCCTGGAGCTGTGCGAGCCGGGCGGTGGCAAGCCCACCAAGCAGTCCACGTCGTACCTCTACCACGGTGTCTGCACGCCCATGGAGAAGCTGGAGAAGACCAACGCCTGGAAGCCGACGGTCGCCGACTCCACGGCCGCGGGCTCCTACCGGATGCAGGTCTTCAGAACGAACTACGGCATCGTCACGCACCGCGCGACGATCGACGGCAAACCCGTCGCGTACACCTCACTGCGGTCCACCTACCGCCACGAGGCCGACTCGATCATCGGCTTCCAGATGATGAACGACCCCTCGTACGTGAAGGACGCGAAGTCCTTCCAGAAGGCCGCGCAGAACATCTCGTACGCCTTCAACTGGTTCTACGCGGACTCCCGTGACACCGCCTACTACATGAGCGGGAGCCACCCGGTGCGCGCGGGCGACGTCGACGCGTCGTTCCCGGTGAAGGCCGAGAAGGCGTACGAGTGGAAGGACTTCGACCCGGAGCACAACACGGCCGCGCTCGCGCCGCCCGCCGAGCATCCGCAGTCGGTCAACCAGGACTACTACATCTCCTGGAACAACAAACAGGCCAAGGACTTCAGCTCCGCCAACTTCAGCCTGGGCGCGGTCCATCGTGGTGATCTCCTCGACGGGCGGGTGAAGAAGCTCGTCGACAAGGGAGGTGTCACCAGAGCGTCCCTGACCAAGGCGATGGCGGAGGCCGCCGTCACCGACCTGCGCGGCGAGCAGGTGCTGCCGGAGCTGCTCAAGGTCCTGCGGAGCAAGCCGATCAGCGATCCGGCGCAGGCCAAGGCGGTCGACCAGCTGGAGGCCTGGCTCAAGGCGGGTGCCCAGCGCAAGCAGACGTCCGCGAACTCGAAGAAGTACGGGCACACGGACGCGATCCGGGTCATGGACGCGTGGTGGCCGCTGCTCGTCGAGGCCGAGTTCAAGCCGGGCCTGGGGAAGGAGCTGTGGGACGCGCTGACCGTGCTTCTCACGGTCGACGAGTCACCGTCCGCGGGCCACGGCCCGACCGGCTCGCACGCGGGCTCGGCCTTCCAGTACGGCTGGTGGGGCTACGTCGACAAGGACCTGCGTACGGTCCTCGGCGACTCGGTGGAGGGCAAGCTGGGCCGCACGTACTGCGGCGACGGCGATCTGGACGCCTGCCGGACGGCTCTGCTGACCACGCTCACCCAGGCCGCGGCCAAGCCCGCCACCGAGGTCTACCCGGGCGACGACGTCTGCTCGCCCGGCGACCAGTGGTGCTCGGACGCGATCGTCCAGCGAGCCGTCGGCGGAATCACCCACCGCCCGATCCAGTGGCAGAACCGGCCGACGTATCAGCAGGTGGTGGAGTTTCCCGGGCATCGGTGACGAGTGACCGGTGAACATCCGTTGGCCAACGCGTGAGGGCCAACGTCTGTTGGCCAACGGGTGGTGGCCCACAGCTGTGGGCCACCACCCGTTGGTGCGTCACCGCACACGTCCCGCCGCCAGCACCACCCGCGCCAACTCCCGGTGGCAGATGTCGCTGTGGGCCCCGGACGGGGCCCCGCCGCGCTTCACCACGGCGGCGGAGTCGACGTTCACGCATCCCGATGTGGGCAGTTTCGTGCGCAGGGCGTCGGCGAGCTTGAACGCCTTCGTGCCCGCCACCGCCTGAACCCCGTCGTGGCCGAGTGCGCCCCACTTCTTGCCGAGGAGGCGGGGGAGTCCGAGGTCCGAGAGCGACGAGTCGTCGCCCGCCATCCGTGAGGCCAGCGGGTAGATCGTGCCGAGGGCGGAGTCGTGGCGTGAGAAGCAGCAGACCAAGGGGCCGTCGATACGGTTCTGCCGCCCGTGGAGTACCCCGCTGCCCCGTGCGTCGTGCGGCAGCCGTGGTGCGAACGCGTAGTGCGAGAAGGCCCCCTGGAGCAGGGTCACGGACTTCACGGTGCGTACGCCCTTGGGGAGCCCGCGCAGCGCGAACGACACCAGCCGGGCGCCGAAGCTGTGCCCCACGAGGTGGACGCGCAGGTCGGGTGCGGCCTGCGCGAGCTGCCCGAGCAGGCGGCCGAGGCCGCGCTCACCGACGGTTCCCGCACGCCGCTTCATGGCGAAGTACGTGCCCTGGCGCAGCAGTTCGTGCGCACCGTCCCACACCCGGGGCAGCCCGAAGGCGGCCGTGGTCCCGTCAGGTGCCTGCCCGGCCTGTGTTCCCTCGCCGCTCGCCTCGATATCGGCCAGCGCCCGCGCGAACGCGCGGCACATCTCCGCCGTGTCCCCGACGAGCATCTCCGGCTCGCCCCGCGGCACCCCCTCCGTCAGCGTGTCGGCGGCGAACCCGGCCTCCGGCCCCTCCGGCGGCACCTCGACGAGCAGCCGCACCAGCCGCCCGTACTCCTCCAGGGAGGCACCCTCGTCCGGCTGCTGATCGAGCAGCCGGCCGATCTGGTCGATCACGGCGGCCCGGCCGGGGAAGACCTCAGCGAGCGCCCGCCGAGTGTTCTTGTCCAGGCGAGGACTGGCCGGTGCGTCCGCGACCACGGACGCGACCACCGACCGCTCGAAGTCGGGGATCGGCTCGTCCGCGAACCGCATCGACGGCCACACCACCCCCACGTATCCGAGGCGGGCGTTCGGTGCGAGCCCGGGGATCGGCTCGAAGAAACGGCTGTAGAGACGCGTGGCGCCCGACCGGTCGTTGTTCCAGCCGTGTGCGAACACGATCAGGTCCCTGACGCCCCGCCCCGGCACCTGCTGGAGCAGCCGGTCGCGCTGCGCGCCGTGCACATCCCCGTCCGCGTCGAACATCAGCTCCCAGTAAGGAGTCACGGCCACATCCGGTACCGCCATGACGAGCCCCCCTTCGGCCCCGAATCCGATGTGATGTGCGCGCATCCGGTGCGATGTGCGCGCATCACCCGGCATCGTTCTGCATCGTCCTGCCGGCGGGGGAGGTTGGCCATACATGGCGTCAGGTCAGCGGTAGAGCAGGTACTCCCGGCGCACGCGGCGGAACGCCGTCAGCTCGTCCTGCCAGGCCGCCACGACGTCGTCGGCACCCGCCCCCGCGTCGATCATCGTGCGCACCCGCGTGGAGCCCGTGAGCTTGTCGATCCAGTTGTCGGGCCGCCAACTGAAGCCGCTCCAGACCTTCTTGGCGGTCACCAGGAGCGCGATCCCGGTGCGTACCGGGTCGTAGGCCGCCCGGTCGTGGACATGGATCTGCACACCCCCGACGGTCCTGCCCTGGAACTTGGAGAACGTGGGCACGAAGTACGCCTCCCTGAAGTGCGCGCCGGGCAGCCCGAGCCGGTTCACCTCGGCGGCCCACAGCTGGTCGACGCCCTCCGCGCCGAGCAGTTCGAACGGGCGGGTCGTGCCGCGCCCCTCCGACAGATTCGTGCCCTCGAACAGGCAGGTCCCCGAGAACACGAGGGCGGTGTCGGGCGTCGGCATGTTCGGGCTCGGCGGCACCCAGGGCAGCCCGGACGCGTCGTAGAACTCCGTGCGCTTCCACCCGCTCATCAGGACGGTCTCCAGCGGCACCGGATCCGTCAGGTACTCGCCGTTGAACAGTCGCGCCAGCTCCGCGACCGTCATGCCGTGCACCTGCGAGATCGGCTGCCGCCCGACGAACGTCGCGAACTCCTTGTGCAGCACGGGCCCTTGAGCCGCCCGCCCGGTCACCGGGTTCGGCCGGTCGAGCACCACGAAACGCCTGCCCGCGAGCGCCGCCGCCTCCATGCAGTCGTACAGCGTCCAGATGTACGTGTAGAAGCGGGCGCCCACGTCCTGGATGTCGAAGACGACGGTGTCCACGCCGGAGGCCGTGAAGATGTCGGCCAGCGGCCGGCCGCTCTTCAAGTACGTGTCGTAGACGGGCAGCCCGGTCGCCGGGTCGTCGTAGCGCCCCTCGGAGCCGCCCGCCTGGGCCGTCCCGCGGAAGCCGTGCTCGGGGCCGAACACGGCGATCAGGTTCACCCGGTCGTCGGCGTGCATGACGTCCACGATGTGGCGTACGTCCCTGGCGACGCCCGTCGGGTTGGTGACGAGGCCGACGCGGTCCCCGGCGAGCGGGGCGTAGCCGGCGGCGGCCAGGCGCTCGAAGCCGGTTCGCATGCGCTGGCCTTTTTGGGCTGGTGCTGGTGCCGGCCTCGGCTTTGTTGGTGCTGCCGAGGCTGAGGAGGCCGTGGAGAACGCGGCTGCGGTGGTGGTGGCTAGCAAGTTCCGTCTGGACAGGTGCATGGTGACCTCCGTGAGTGCGGAACGTCGGCGGAAGCGCCGGCAGGAGCACGGTATGGCTTCCGCCGGTTGTTCGTAGGCTGCGGGTTTTTTTGTGGCTTGTCGCGCCCACGCGGCGGAGCCGCAAATCGATACAGCCCCGCGCCCCTAACGGGGCGCCACCTGCGGGGTGCCGTTGCCCTTCCCTCTCTACATACCGACCGGTTAGTCTGTCCGCCGTAGAGCCGATACAGAGCCGATTCGCGTCGCGTCGAAGGAGACCGATGGTGGAAGCCGTGCAGGATGCCGGAGTGGTCGTCACCGGAGCGGGAGGCGGTATCGGGGCCGCGCTGGCCCGCCGTTTCGCGTCCGAAGGGGCCCGGGTCGTCGTCAACGACCTCGACGGGGCGAAGGCGAAGGCCGTCGCCGACGAGATCGGCGGCATCGCGGTGCCGGGCGACGCCTCCGCCATCGTGACCGAGGCGCGGGACGCCCTCGGCGGCACGGTCGACGTCTACTGCGCCAACGCGGGCGTCGCCTTGGGCGGCGCGGAACTGGCCGACGAGAAGGCATGGGCGCTCTCCTGGGACGTCAATGTGATGGCCCACGTGCGCGCGGCCCACGAACTGCTCCCGGCCTGGCTCGAGCGCGGCAGTGGCCGTTTCGTCTCCACGGTCTCCGCCGCCGGACTGCTCACCATGATCGGAGCGGCCCCCTACAGCGTGACCAAGCACGGTGCATACGCCTTCGCCGAGTGGCTGTCAATGACGTATCGCCACCGGGGCCTCAAGGTCCACGCGATCTGTCCGCAGGGCGTCCGCACCGACATGCTGGACGCCACAGGCAGCGCGGGCGACCTGGTGCTCACGCCGACCGCGATCGAACCCGGGGCGGTCGCGGACGCGCTCTTCGAGGGCATCGAGGCGGACCGCTTCCTGATCCTGCCGCACCCCGAGGTCGCCGGGTACTACCAGGCGCGGGCCGCCGACCCGGACCGCTGGCTGACGAACATGAACCACATTCAGCAGAAGTGGGAGGCGGACGGCCGGTGACGACCTCCCTGTACGCGGCCAAGCCGTGGCTCGGCCGCCTCAATGACGCCCAGCGTGCGGCCGTCAGCCCGGCGCCGTCGCTGGTGCACGCCCTCCGCAGGGCCGTCGCCGACACCCCGGACCGCACCTTCCTCGCCTACTTCGACGGACGGCTGACCTACGCCGAGGTGGACGCCCTGAGCGACTCCGTGGCGGCGCACTTCGCGGACCGTGGCCTGGAGCGGGGCGACCGGGTGGCGATCCTGCTGCAGAACAGCCCGCACTTCGTGCTCGCCCTCCTCGGCGCCTGGAAGGCGGGCGCGATCGTCGTCCCCGTGAACCCGATGTACAAGTCCGGCGAGGTCACGCACGTCCTGCGAGACGCCGAAGCCACCGCGCTCGTGTGCTCGGACCGCGCCTGGGAGTCGTATCTGCGCGAGACGGCCGCCGACTCGCCCGTACGCATCGCCCTCACCGCCAGTGAGTTGGACTTCCAAACCCGTGATGACGCGCGCGTGCTGGGCTTCGAGCGGCTGCCGCAGGCCGCGGACGCGGACGACCTGGTGACCGTCGCCCGGCAGAGCGGCAAGGCGCCCGGAGGACGTGACCTCGTGGCGTCCGACATCGCGCTGATCAGCTACACCTCGGGCACCAGCGGCACCCCGAAGGGCGCCACCAACACGCACGGCAACATCATGTACAACGCCGAGCGGCAGCGCACCGGCCTTGGCCTGCCTCAGGCGCCGGTCTACTTCGCGATGGCGCCGCTGTTCCACATCACCGGGATGGTCTGCCAGCTCGGCGCGTGCCTCAACAGCGCCGGCACGCTCGTCCTCGCGTACCGCTTCGAGGCGGGCGTCGTCCTCGACGCGTTCGCCGAGCACCGGCCCGTCTACACGGTCGGCCCGTCGACCGCCTTCATGGCCCTCGCAGCCCACCCGTCCTGCACGCGCGACCACTTCGCGTCCTTCGTGGTGATCTCCTCGGGCGGGGCACCGCTGCCGCCCGCGCTGGTCGAGAAGTTCCGCGCCGGCTTCGGGCCGTACATCCGCAACGGCTACGGCCTCACCGAGTGCAGCGCGCCCTGCGCCTCCGTGCCGCCCGGCCAGGAAGCCCCCGTCGACCCGGTCTCCGGAACGCTGGCCGTCGGCGTGCCGGGACCCGACACGGTCGTACGCATCGTCGACGACCAGGGCAAGGAGGTGCCGTTCGGTGAGCAGGGCGAGATCCTCGTGCGCGGGCCGCAGGTCGTGCCCGGCTACTGGCGGCGCCCCGAGGCCACCGCGGAGACCTTCCCCGACGGCGAACTGCGCACCGGCGACATCGGCTTCATGGACCCGGACGGCTGGCTCTACGTCGTCGACCGCAAGAAGGACATGATCAACGCGTCCGGCTTCAAGGTGTGGCCGCGCGAGGTCGAGGACGTGCTCTACACCCACCCCGCGGTCCGGGAAGCGGCCGTCGTGGGGGTGCCCGACGGCTACCGCGGCGAGACCGTCAAGGCGTACATCAGCCTGCGTCCCGGCAGTGAGACGGACCCCGAAGCACTCGCCGACTACTGCAAAGAGAGACTTGCCGCATATAAATATCCGCGTCAAGTCGAGATCCTGCCCGAACTGCCGAAAACGGCCAGTGGCAAGATCCTCCGGCGGGAGCTGCGTACGCGCGCGGACAGCGCGGGCAGCACGGACAGCGGTCGGTGACTTTCGGAAGGCAGGTGGCGGCAGTGCCCAGGACGATGGACGGGGACGGTACGCCCGTCCCGCGGCGGCTGCTGGCCGCCGCGACCAGACTCTTCGCCGAGCAGGGGTACGACCGGACCTCGGTGCAGGAGATCGTCGAGGCGGCGGGCGTCACCAAAGGCGCGCTCTACCACTACTTCGGTTCCAAGGACGATCTGCTGCACGAGGTGTACGCGCGCGTGCTGCGCCTCCAGCAGGACCGCCTGGACTCCTTCGCCGGTGCGGACGCGCCCGTGGAGGAGCGGCTGCGGGGCGCCGCGGCGGACGTCGTCGTCACGACGATCGAGAACCTCGACGACGCGATGATCTTCTGGCGCTCCATGCACCACCTCAGCCCCGAGAAGGACAAACAGGTACGCGCCGAGCGCCGCCGCTACCACGAGCGCTTCCGCGCCCTGATCGAGGAGGGCCAGGAAACGGGCGTCTTCTCCAAGGCCACGCCCGCCGACCTGGTGGTGGACTACCACTTCGGTTCCGTCCACCACCTGTCGACGTGGTACCGCCCCGACGGGCCGCTGAGCCCGCAGCAGGTCGCCGACCATCTCGCCGACCTCCTGCTGCGGGCTCTGCGTCCCTGAGCGGGCTACAGGTACTGGCTGCAGGTACTGACAGGTACGGCTCGGGCTTACAGGTACTGCTGGATCTCCCGGCGTGCCAGCGACCGCTGGTGCACCTCGTCAGGGCCGTCCGCGAGCTTCAGCGTGCGGGCGCTCGCCCACAGTTCGGCCAGCGGGAAGTCCTGGCTGACGCCGCCCGCGCCATGCAGCTGGATCGCCTTGTCGAGGATGTCCACGACCGTCCGCGGAGTCGCGATCTTGATCGCCTGGATCTCGGTGTGCGCCCCGCGGTTGCCGACGGTGTCCATCATCCAGGCCGTCTTCAGGACCAGCAGCCGCAGCTGCTCGACGGCGACGCGCGCGTCCGCGATCCAGTTCTGTACGACCCCCTGCTGGGCGAGCGGCTTGCCGAAGGCGGTGCGCGACACGGCCCGTCGGCACATCAGCTCGACGGCCCGCTCCGCCATGCCGATCAGCCGCATGCAGTGGTGGATACGGCCAGGACCGAGCCGTGCCTGGGCGATGGCGAAACCGCCGCCCTCCTCACCGACGAGGTTCGACACCGGCACGCGCGCGTGGTCGAAGACGATCTCCGCGTGCCCGCCGTGGGAGTGGTCCTCGTAGCCGTAGACCTGCATCGCGCGGCGGACCTCGACGCCCGGGGTGTCGCGGGGCACAAGGACCATGGACTGCTGGCGGCGGATGTCGGCCCCGTCCGGGTCCGTCTTGCCCATCACGATGAAGATCCTGCAGTCGGGGTTCATCGCCCCGGAGATGTACCACTTGCGGCCGGTGATGACGTACTCGTCCGTGCCATCGGAGGCACGCTCGATGCGCGTGGTGATGTTCGTGGCGTCGGACGAGGCCACCTCGGGCTCCGTCATCGCGAACGCCGAGCGGATCTCCCCGGCCAGCAGCGGCTCCAGCCACTGCTTCTTCTGCTGCTCGTCGCCGAACTGCGCGAGCACCTCCATGTTGCCGGTGTCCGGTGCCGCGCAGTTCGTCGCGGTCGGCGCCAAGTGCGGGGAGCGGCCGGTGATCTCGGCGAGCGGCGCGTACTGGAGGTTCGTCAGCCCGGCACCGTACTCGGTGTCCGGCAGGAAGAGGTTCCACAGCCCCTGCCGCTGCGCCTCGGCCTTCAACTCACCCACGACGGCGGGCGTGTCCCAGGGTGAGGCGAGCCGGGCGCGCTGCTCCTCGGCGACGGCTTCCGCCGGATAGACGTACTCGTCCATGAAGGCGAGGAGCTTGCCGCGCAGTTCCTCGGTGCGCGCGTCGAAAGCGAAGTCCATGTCCGGTCAGCCTTCCTGAAGGGTGGTCAGGCCGTGCTCGATGAACACGGGCACCAGCTCGCCGATGCGGTCGAAGCCCGCGCCGACCGTCTGGCCGAGCGTGTAGCGGTAGTGGATGCCCTCGAGGATCACGGCGAGCTTGAACCAGGCGAACGCCGTGTACCAGGCGACGGCGGACACGTCGCGCCCCGAGCGCGCGGCGTACCGCTCGATCAGCTCGGCAGGCTGCGGGTGCCCGGCGGCCTCGGCGGTCGTGGACACGGGGGAGTCGGGCGCGCCGAGGGGGATGCTGTACATCACCAGCAGCCCCAGGTCGGTGAGCGGATCACCGAGCGTGGACATCTCCCAGTCGAGGATCGCCGTGATCCGGTCGGCGCCTGTGGTCGGATCGGTTCCGATCAGTACGTTGTCGAGCCGGTAGTCGCCGTGCACGACCGTGGCCGGGGGCGAGTGCGGCAGCTCGCGCCCGAGCGCGGCGTGCAGTTCGTCGATGCCGGCCAGCTCCCGGTTGCGGGAGGCGGCCAACTGCTTGCCCCAGCGCCGCAGCTGCCGGTCCAGGAAGCCCTCGGGCCGGCCGAAGTCGGCGAGCCCCACCTCGGCGGGGTCCACCGCGTGCAGTTCGACCAGCGTGTCGACGAGGCTGAGCACGGCGTCGCGGGTGCGCTCCGGGCCGAGCGGGGCGAGCTGCCCGGCGGTCCGGTACGGCGTGCCCTCGACGAAGTCCATGACGTAGAACGGTGAGCCCAGCACCTCCTCGTCCTCGCACAGCAGCACCGGCCGCGGCACCGGCACGGCTGTCGGGTACAGAGCGCTGATCACGCGGTGCTCGCGCTTCATGTCGTGCGCGGTGGCCAGCACATGGCCCAGCGGGGGCCGCCGTACGACCCACTTCGCGGTGCCGTCCGTCACGGCGTACGTGAGGTTGGACCGTCCGCCCTCGATCAGCCGGCCGGTCAGCGGGCCCTTGACCAGCCCGGGCCGCTCGGCGTCGAGCAGGCCGCGCAGCCGGTCCAGATCGAGACCTGGCGGGTGGTCTGGGCTCATCGTGTTTCCTCCGTACGCCGGTGTAGGGGACCCCTACACATGATGCCGACCGGTCGGTATGTCGTCCAGTGCGGCGACGAAACGTGATCGGGGTCTCGATCGCGCGCGTGCATCGGGTTCAACGCCGTCAACGCGTGCATCGGGTTCAACGCGTTCAAAGGACCAGCGCCGCCGCACAGGCGGCCAGTGCCACCGTGCACAGAGCCGCTGTGGCCGCGTGTCTCGGGCTGAGCGCCACCGGGCGTCCGCCCTCGGCCGTCGCCAGCGTGCGGATGCGGTGATGGGCGACGGCGAGGAAGCCCAGCCAGAGCGCTGCGCACAGGGTGCAGGTCAGGACCGTTGTGACCGTCGGCCCGCCCTGGAGGGCCGTCTTCGCGGCGAGCACGGCGACGACCGTGCCGGCGAGGGTCGTACGTCTCCAGGCGAGCCGTGTGCGTTCCGGCTGCAGGCCGGGGTCCCGGGTGGTGGGCGTGGGGGTGGGCACGGTCATGTCACCGTCAGCCTTCCCAGCCGACGAGTACGACCACGACCATCGCTACGGCGACGATCGCGACCACGATGCTCAGCAGCGCCGGGAAGCGGGACACGGGCAGGTCCTCGCCTCTGCGCATCGCGCGCTCGCAGCGAACCCAGTGGTTCACTGCCCGCAACGAGCACAGGACGCCCGCGGCCAGTAGCCCGAGCGCCAGTCCGACGCGCCAGCCCCACCGTAGATCCGGCAGAAACTGGTCCACGGCGAAGCCGCCGCCGATGAGGGCGAGCGCGGTTCGCAGCCAGGCGAGGAACGTGCGCTCGTTGGCGAGCGAGAACCGGTAGTCCGGTGTCGCGCCTTCCTCTCTGATGCGGTCGGGTGCGAACCACAGGCGGGCGTTCCGCACGAATTCGATCACGGGTTGCCTCCGGTGGTTGGGCGGTTGGGCGGTTGGGTTCGTTGTTGGGTGCGGGTTGGTTGTGGCTGGTCGCGCAGTTCCCCGCGCCCCTGGGT
>NZ_JAAKZY010000182.1 GCF_011045015.1 Streptomyces scabichelini
GATGACAGGGTGATGACGGGGGTGTGCTTGGGGATCCAGAGGTAAGGATCAAGGGGGTGGGTCAGCGGTTCGGGACGTACGGGTGAGGACGTACAGGTGATGAGGACGTACGGGTGAGGACGTACGGGTGAGGACGTACGGGTCAGGGGGTGCGACCCGTGGTGTCGAAGACCTCGGCGCGGGTGGCCGCGAGGGCGGACTGCAGGGCTCCGGTCAGTACGGGGCTGTCGGGCGTCGTACTGAGCCGGATGGCGGGTCTGGGCACGGCCAGGTCGGCGAGCTCGGACTGGATCAGGGAGCGCAGGGGCTCCCCTCCGGCCGTGATCACCCCGCCGGCCAGGATGATCAGTTCGGGGTCGACCACCGCGACGATCGCGGCGAGTGCGGTGGCCAGGCGGGTGGCGAACTCGGCGAGAACGTCCTGCCCTGGTCCGGGTCTTTCGGCCGTACGCGCGGCTTCGGCGACCACCGCGGTCGCCTTCTGGGTGAGGCTTCCGCCGGCTCCGCCGGGCGGGAGCGTCAGACCGTGGTCGCGGGCCAGGCCCAACACGGTCCGGCGACCGGCCAGTTCCTCGAAGCCGCCCGAGTTGCTGCGGGCGACGTTGCGTACGAGAGGGGTGCCCGGCAGGGGGAGGAAGGCGACCTCGCCGGCGCCTCCGGTGGCGCCCCGGTGCAGTCGGCCGCCGATGACGACCGCGGCGCCGAAGCCCCGCTCTCCCCAGAGCAGCGTGAAGTTCTCGCAGCCGCGTGCCTCGCCGATGGACTGCTCGGCGATGGCGGCGAGGTTGACGTCGTTCTCGACTTCGAAGGGGACCGGACCGAGTGCGGCGGCCAGTTCCTCCAGCAGCCGGGGGGAGTGCCAGCCGGGCAGATGAGGGGCGTAACGGAGGTTGCCGGTGGTGGGGTCGAAGGCGCCGGGTGTGCCGATGACGATCCGGTGTACGTCGGCGCGGTGCAGCCCGGCGTCCTTGACCGCACCGTCCAGGGCCCGCAGTACGCGGTCGATGGCGCCCTGCGCGTTCCGGCCCGGAGTCGGCAGTTCGAACCGCCCGACGGTACGGCCGGTGATGTCGGCGACCGCGGCGCGGATTCCGGTGGGAGTGACGTCGAGCCCGGCGACTTGGGCGGCGGCGGGGTTCACCGCGTACAACTGGGCGTTGGGTCCGGGCCGGCCTTCGCTGGTGCCGGTCACGACGACGAGTCCTGCTGCCTCAAGGCGGGCGAGGAGCTGCGAGGCGGTCGGTTTCGACAGCCCGGTGAGGTTGCCGATCCTGGTCCGCGACAGCGGTCCGTGCTCCAGCAGCAGATCGAGAGCGGCCCGGTCGTTCATGGCACGCAGCACGCGCGGGGTGCCGGGGGTCCCGGTGGTGCCCGGGGTACCTGCGGCCCCCGGGGTACCGGTGGATCCTGCCATCGCTGTCGCCACCTGCCCTTCCGCGGCCAATTTTTCAGCGATCTCGTGCGGGCGTCCACGGTCTGGTGTGTACGTCCACTCGCGAGGCGATCACTGTTAGGAAACTTTCCTATTGGTAGGGGAAAGTAGGCCGTCGGCCACGGGGGCGTCAATACCGGCCACCAGAGGCAACAAAGTCGTTACTTGCGGATGGCCGAGGGGCGTACGGCTAGGGTCGGACCATGGCTGGCGACGACGAAGCCCTTCTGGCGGAGCAGATGGCCTACTACCGGGCCCGCGCGCCCGAGTACGACCGCGTCTATGCCGAGCGCTCGGATCTGCGGGAGCTACTGGCCGCGGTCGACGACCTCCCCGTCACGGGCGACGTACTGGAACTGGCCTGCGGAACGGGCCAGTGGACCGGGCCGCTCGCCGCGCGGGCCCGCTCGGTGACCGCCCTCGACGCGGCGGCGGAGACGCTGGACATCGCCTGCTCGCGAGTCACCTCCCCCAACGTCCTGTTCACCCAGGCCGACGTGTTCACGTGGCGGCCGAGTCGTCGCTACGACACCGTCTTCTTCGCCTTCTGGCTCTCCCACGTCCCGCCGTCGCGGATGGCCGACTTCTGGAACACGGTCGGTGCGGCGCTCGCTCCGCAGGGCAGGGCGATCTTCATCGACGACGGTCCCGGGGAAGCCGTGCACGAGGAGGTTCTCGCCCGGCAGCCCGTACCCGCGGTGCTGCGTCCGCTGGACGACGGCAGCCGCCATCGCATCGTGAAGGTCTTCCACGACGCCGAGACCCTGACTGGCGACCTCGCCGCGCTGGGGTGGTCGGCCGACGTCCGGCTGGTGGACGGGAGCTTCATCGTGGGCGTGGCGGAACCGTCAGGGCTGCTCTGAGTAGTTGTACTCATGCCCCCTCCGCTGCTCGCGCCCACACTGCCTACATGAGGCGACTTTCCAGGGGAAAACCCCGTATGGGGCGCATACGGCGCCCCTCACGCGTCCGGCACGGTGCGGCACTGGCGGCGCTGTGCGCGCTCGCCCTCACCGCCTGCGGCACCGAACGAGCGGGCGGCGGGGACCCGGAGACCCGATCCGACGACCGGGTCGAGGCCGGCTCGGCCGCAGCGTCCCACGCAGAGACCGGGGGCGCCGAGACGGAGGCCGCTGAGACGGACGACGTCGATACCGAGGGCCCCGAGTTCCTCCCGTTCATGGAACTCGTCGTCTCCCTCGCCGAGCCGTGCGTGGGGGACCTCCCAACTCCCGAGCTGGAGGAGCCTCCGCCGGAACGCGATCCTGCGGAGCCGCCGGTGGTGCCCACAGAGCCCCCGCCCGAGCCGCCCCTCCCGGACGAGCCGTTCCCCACAGATGAACCCCGGGACCCCGAGGCCGACAAGAGAGAGGTGGATCTGAGCTCCGTGGAGAAGTGCACGGCCGGCATCCACACCCGGCGCATCACGAAGGCCCTCAAGAACACGCCCGACCCGACGCCGCAGCAGGTCAGGAAGACCCTGCACGACCTCGGCTACATCGACGAACGCCTCCACGGCCCACAACGCTCGGGCGAGAGCGTGAAGTTCACCCTCGACCTGCGGATACTGGGTGGCGGGCTGTGCCTGTCCGGCAGCACGACCGGCACAAAGACCGCCATCGAACCGTACGGCGCCACCGCTTCCGAAGAGATCAGCTGCCTGGATGTGCAGCGCCGTCGCTGAAGGCCCGGCCGCTTCCTGTGTGCGAGTTGCCCCCGGGGGCCAAGGCGTAATGCCAACGACGGTGACGATCCGACTGGATAGGCTGACCTGCCGTGATCAACTGAAGAGGGCCGTGGTGAGTCAGTGCTTCGACATAGGCGACGAGACCCTGTGGAATCCGTCCAATGGAGCTTCCCGCCTGTTCCGGCGTCAAGTGGAGCTCTTCGAGGCGGAGCTTGAGCTCTCATCAGGCATCGGGCCGATGGAGAACGACGAGTGCCAGATCGACCCGATCACCTTCGAGACCTTCGTCAACGCTCTCCTGGCGCAGCACCGAAGAACGAGCCACGCCATTGTGCTGGCCCTCTCCGCATCCGGACTGCGCGAGAAGGCACGGGGGAGCGACCCGCGTGGCGACTGGGGCGTACGGCCGTGTGACGGCGTTGGCAAGACGGTCTGGGCAGTACTCACAGGCGGCCGCCCATGCTGACCGGACGCACCCGCGCCCAGGTGTCGGCCTCCGTATGCTGGAGGTCAGAGCCCCGCACTGGTATGAGGACACAGGTGACCATGCTCGCCGACCGCCCGCAGATGCAAGCCATAGAGTTCGAGGAAATCGCCCGTCACGCGGCCCGCACCGCTGAGGGTGCACGGCTTGAGTTCATCAACGGACACATCGGGGGGAAGGCCGTGCCCGACGGCGACCACGGAAGCATCATCGAATGGCTGACGCGTGTCTGCATGCAGCATCGGCCCGACCTATGGCTCGACTCGCATCAGGGACTGGTGGTCGAGACCTACCGTGAGGGCCGGGCTCGCCCCGATGGCTCTCTCGTGCCCAGCCACGTGTTCGCGGGAGCAGGCGAGTGGGCCGACCCCACCCCCGTCCTCATGGTCGTCGAAGTCACGTCCTACGACTCGGACACCGACCGGCGCGACCGCGTCGAGAAGCCCCGTGCCTATGCGGAGACCGGGATCCCGGTGTACCTGCTCATCGACCGTGACACCTGCGAGATCAAAGTGCACAGCCTGCCTGACGGCGTCCGCTACGAGCAGGTGCAGACCTTGCCCTTCGGCAAGGAGGTCACACTTCCTGACCCGGTGGGCATCACACTCGACACCGAACCGCTGAAGAACTGGGTGCGCTGAGTCCGTGCCACGCGGCATGCACCTGCGAAAAGCGTGAACACTTTCCCGGAAAGTGTTCACGCTTCGCAACCGGTGTCCCGGCATAGGGCGGGCTGGCCGACAGCCTCCCGCCAAGCGTGCGCATCGCCCGCGTGGTGAAGCCGACAGAGATCACCGACCTTGGCCCGTGATCCTTAGCTACCGCTCCCCGCCCCGCCACCCGCATTGTGCTTATGGTCTCGCGGTGACGGCACGATGGTGCTTCCTTCGATGTGCTCGGGCCGGAGCGGCATCCCGCACTTCGCTTGAAAGGCGATCATCAGCTCGGCCGGGTCCTGCCGCAGTTCGGCGGTGGAGGTGACGTCCATGGATGGAATATGCGGCGCCAAGCCGTCGAGGGTTCGAGGTTGCCCGGACCTTCACTCGAACGAGTGTGCTGAACCGTTACGGCGGCCACCGTGCGCACAACGAAGCGGCGCCCGGAAGCCTCCGGGCGCCGTCATCCTCGTACAACTCGTACAAAGTGCAATGCAAGCCGCTACTTCGCGACGTTCGGCGAAGGCGAGGCCGAAGCCGCCTGCGCGGGCGTGAGCGGCGTCGCTGCCTGGGCCTGGGGTGACGACGTGTTCGAGTAGGCCGATGGGGCGGCCATGCCGGCCGTCGGGTCGGCAGACGTCGGCTCGGCCTCCGGCTGGGCCGGGAGGCCGCCCACGATGCGGATGCCGGCCTCGTCGAAGGCGCGCTTGATGCGCCAGCGCAGCTCGCGCTCGACGGACAGGGCCTTGCCGGGCATCGTCTTCGCCGAGACGCGGACGACCATCGAGTCCAGCAGGACGCTGTCGAGGCCCAGGACCTCGATCGGGCCCCAGAGGCGCTCGTTCCAGGGCTCCTCCTTGCTCATGGTCTCGCCGACCTCGAGGATCTTGGCCTTGACCGCGTCGAGGTCCTCGTCGGGGCGGACCGTGACGTCGACGCCGGCCGTGGCCCAGCCCTGGGAGAGGTTGCCGATGCGCTTGACCTCGCCATTGCGGACGTACCAGATCTCGCCGTTGTCGCCGCGGAGCTTCGTCACGCGCAGGCCCACCTCGATGACCTCGCCGGAGGCGACGCCCGCGTCGACCGTGTCGCCGACGCCGTACTGGTCCTCGAGGATCATGAAGACGCCGGAGAGGAAGTCGGTGACCAGGTTCCGGGCACCGAAACCGATCGCCACGCCCGCCACACCCGCCGACGCCAGCAGCGGGGCCAGGTTGATCTGGAACGTGCCGAGGATCATCAGTCCGGCCGTGCCCAGGATCAGGAAGGACGCGACCGAGCGCAGTACCGAACCGATGGCCTGGGAACGCTGGCGGCGGCGCTCGACGTTGACGAGGAGACCGCCGAGCGCGGTGCCGTCGACGGCCTGGGCCGTGCGGTTCATGCGGTCTATCAGCTTGGTGATGGCCCGCCGGATCACCACTCTCAGTACGCCCGCGATCACGAGGATCAGCAGGACCCTGAGGCCGATGCTGAGCCACGTGGACCAGTTCTGCTCGACCCAGCTGGCGGCGTTGTTCGCGCTCTCCTGGGCGTCCTGGAGCGATGGTGCCGATGGTTCGTCTGAGGGATCGGCGGCCGACAGGACGGACAAGAACACGGCAGGTACCTCCAGGCGTAGCGGCCCGCCCGCGGCATGGGAGTCACAAGAGGGTCACCGGACGGGCAGACTCAACACACTAACGGGGCACCATGTGTGGATCGCCGCAAAGTTCGAGGGAGAGACTGTGCTCACCTGGGGATGAACACGGGGAAGAGAAAACGGTGTGGTCGAAAACACTCCCAGCCCGTTACCGGGACATGGTGGCGCTTCCACCAGGCATGAGGGGAGACTGACTACAGATCGTCCCGGCGCGAGCCACGCGCCGCCGGCGTACAAGGAGGCATCCGTGCCGCATGTCCTGGTCCTCAACGCGTCGTACGAGCCACTCGGCGTCGTACCGCTCCGCCGCGCGCTCGTCCTCGTCCTCGAGAACAAGGCTGTCTGCCTCGAGGAATCCGGCGCCTTTATGCATAGTGCAAGCGTTACTGTCCCCGCACCCAGCGTGGTCCGGCTGAAGAGGTTCGTACGGGTCCCTTACCGGGGGCCCGTTCCGCTGACCCGTCGGGCACTGTTCGCCCGCGACGGCGGCCGGTGCATGTACTGCGGTGGCGTCGCAACCAGCGTCGACCACGTCATCCCGCGCTCCCGCGGAGGTCAGCACGCCTGGGAGAACGTGGTGGCGTCCTGCCGCCGCTGCAACCACGTCAAGGCCGACCGCCATCTCTTCGAGATCGGCTGGCGGCTGCGGCACAAACCGGCCCCGCCCTCCGGCTTGGCCTGGCGCATCATCGGAACCGGGCATAGGGACCCGCGCTGGCTGCCATACCTGCAGCCGTACGGCGCGGATGACGCGATGGCCCGGATCGACGGCATTTCCGCCTGACGATCCGGGCCTTAGTCTTGCCCGCGCGCTCCGCTGGGTTGAGCAGGGGGACTGCGGTTCGGCTGTTGGCTGCGGGTGCGTTGTGGCTGGTCGCGCAGTTCCCCGCGCCCCTAGGAGGCCTGCGGCCTCCTTAGGGGCGCGAGGCTGCCCCGGGCTTCGCCACACGGTCACGCGTAGCTACGTGTAGCGCAGCTCGCTCGGCCGGACCGCGCGTCGCAGCAGCGGCAGGGACGTGGCCGCGGCGAGGAGGCAGGACACGTAGACCGCCGCGGGGAACAGCAGCGGCAGCAGCAGCGGGAGGGAGACCTCCACCACAAGGCCGTACGCGAGATACACCGCCGTACCGCCGATGCCCGCGAGCAGCATCGCCGGGGCCAGCGGCAGCGCGGTCTCGAGGAGCAGCGCGCGGCCGAGCACCGCCTGCGGCACACCGGCGGCGGCCTGCGCGGCGAGGCCCCGGCGCCGGGTGGCCAGCGACTCGGCGGAGGCGACGGCGAGACCACTCAGTGTGATGGCAAGACCGACCAGGACGGCGGCGCCCGCGAGATTGATGCCGGTGGTGTAGAAGGCCATGTCCTCGGGGGAGCGGCTGTATCCCGGACCGTTCAGGTCGTCGAGCAGCATCTGCCGTACGCCCAGGAAGCTCACGCCCACGATGGCCACCAGGAGCACGGCGGCGTGGGAGCGTGCGGCGGCCCAGGGATCGGTGCGCAGGCGTTCGGCCGCGATCAGCACCGCCGGGTTCTCGGTCCGGGCGGCGAGCCACCGGCCGGTGATCCGGGCCGTGGCCCCGGCGGCCGCGACGGAGCCCACCGCGGTCAGCACCACCGCGCCGAACACCACCAGCGGGAACGCGGCGGCGCTCGCCCGCGCACCCCACACGAGGACCAGTGCGGCCGCCACGCCCACCAGCAGCGCAGGCACCCCAAGAGTGAGAACGGCGCCCCGGCCGCGCTCCGGCCGCACCCGCCGCACCCACCCCAGCGGCGAGGCCACGACCCGGCGCAGCGCGACCACGCTCACCAGCGCGGCCACGATCGGCACGACCAGCGTCACCAGCGCGAAGCCGCCCCAGAGGAGGAGCGGGGGCCCCTCCCACACACGTAGCAGGAGGAGTACGGAGAACACCGCGGCGACCGCCGAGCCCAGCAGACAGGCGAGGCCCGCCTCCAGAGCTGCGATGCGCCGCACCTGTTTCGCCGTCGCCCCGACGAGACGCAGCGAGGCCAGCCGCCGGTCACGGTGCACGGCACCGATCCGCGCGCACTGCCCGAGGAACCCGAGCACCGGCACCAGCAGGAGCAGCAGCGCGACGACCACCCCGGAACGTACCCCCGGCTCGTCCAGCAGGCCGTTGAGATACGGGAACTCCACGATCCCGCGGACCGAGGCGATCGCGACCGCCGCGAGTGCGAACCCGGTGGCCAGCGCGGCCCCCACCGACGTCAGCGTCACCCGCCACCACTCCCGCCGGTCGGAACCCCGCGTCAGCAGCCAGGCGAGCCGGAGATCCCCCATCACCGCACTCATCACTGAGCCACCTCCAGGTCCGCCGCGCCCTCGGAGACGACACCGTCGCGCAGTGACACCTCACGGTCCGCATACGCCGCGACCTGGGCGTCGTGCGTGATGAGCAGCACCGTCGTGTCGGCCTCCCGGGCCGTGTGCACCAGCGCGGTCATCACCTGCTCGCTCGCGAGGGAGTCGAGCGCGCCGGTCGGCTCGTCGGCGAAGACGACCTTCGGGCCGGTCACCAGCGCCCGTGCCATCGACACGCGTTGGGCCTGGCCACCGCTCATCTCGCCGGGCCGCAGCGTCTCCTGGCCGCGTACGCCGAACCGCTCCAGCCACTCGCCGGCCCGCTCGTGGGCCTCGGCCCGCCGCACTCCCGCGAGCAGCAGCGGCAGCGCCACGTTGTCGAGCGCGGTCAGCTCCGGGATCAGCTGACCGAACTGGAACACCACCCCGAACTCCGTACGCCGCAGCTCGCTCAGCCGCTTCTCCGGAAGCTGGTCGAGGCGCTGCCCGTCGTAGACCACCGAGCCCTCATCGGGGCGGACGATCCCGGCCAGGCAGTGCAGCAGCGTGGACTTCCCGCTGCCGCTCGCACCGGAGACGGCGAGGATCTCGCCCGCGCGCAGTTCGATCGAGGCGCCGCGCAGCGCCTTCGTCCTGCCGTGCGTCTTGGCGAGGCCACGGGCCGCCAGGAGCGGCACTTGGTTGCTCATGCTGCGTCGACCTCCGCGGTCAGAGTGGTGAGCCGGGCGGCGGTGGTGGTCATCCAGCGCAGATCGGCGTCGAGATGGGACAGGGCGTAGTCGGCCGAGAGGACCGTCGCGAGATCGGCGTCCTTGGCGGTCTTGACCGCCGTGAGTTCCCGCATCCGCTCCATGTGGGCGGCGCGCTGGGTGCGCAGATACTTGTCCGGGTCCGTCGAGGCGAGGATCGCGCACACGACCTTGGCGAAGATCTCGTTCGTCACGAAGGGCGCGGGCGGGGTGATCTCGCCCGTCCACCGGGCCAGTTCACGCGACCCTTCGTCGGTCGACCGGTACCGCGTCCGCTCCGGGCCACCGTCGGAGTCGGTGCCGTCGACCTCGGCGAGATCGTCGCGCACCAGGCGCTGCAGGGTCGTGTAGACCTGCCCGTAGGCCAGCGGACGGGCCTGCGGGAAACGTTCGTCGTGCCGTCGCTTGAGGTCGTAGCCATGGCTGGGCCCTCCGGCGAGCAGCCCCAACAGGATGTGGCGGGTGCTCATGGGGACCAGTATGTACCCGGTATATGTACTGAGTGAATAGTAGGGAGGAAATCCGCCCGGGGCTCGGCCCGACGAAAAGATCCCCGGTAGTACCCCGGATCCGGGAGAGAATGTGAACAGCAACACGTTGCCCACTTGATTACGTCTGTGTCCGCGCCCGCTGGGTATGGGGCTCCCTGACCTCGCACTGTCGACTTCTCCAAGGAGGCCCTCGTGGCCACATCGGCACCGCTTCTGCTCTCGGCCCTTTCCAAACGTCCGGAGGACCGCCCGGAGGACCCTTACAAACGCCCGGCGGGTCTGCCCGCCGACCCCGACCTGCACCTTTGCGTCTTCAGCGCCGAGGGGTCCTGCGCCGAGGCCCCGCTGACCAGTGAGCCGCCCCTGCCCGACGCCGAACCCCTCACCAGCGAACCGCCACTCGCCGACGCCGCCCCCCTGACGAGCGAGCCCACCTCCATGGGCGCCGCCGCCGGCCTGGACTCCCCGGGGGTCTGATGCCGCTTTCCCGGCTCGCCGCGCTGCACGGCGTCGCCACCTCCTACAGCCCGTCCCCGGACCGTACGGTCGCGGCCTCGGACGCCGCGGTGATCGCCGTGCTCGCCGCACTGGGCGTGGACGCGCAGACGCCGGACGCCGTCCAGAGGTCGCTCGCGGCCCGCGAGACGGAGCTGCGGGAGCGGCTGCTGCCGCCGACGGTGGTGTGCTGGAGCGGGGCCGCCGGGAGCACCGCGGCCACCGCCGCGGCCACCACCGCGAGCGGCGGCCGCGCGCCCGCGGCGGACGGCCCCGCGCCCACCGCCCGAGCCGGGCGCCCGAGCGGCCCGCTGCCCGCCGCTCTCACCGCACTCCCCGCGGGCACCCGCCTGCGCATCCGCACCGAGCAGGGCGAGACCCGTGCCTCGGCCGAGCAACTCCCGTACGGCGTCCATGAGCTGGAAGCCACCGCCCCCGACGGCCGCACCGCCCGCGCCCACCTCGTGGTCGCCCCGGCCCGGCTGCCGGCGCCCCCGGGCCGTACGTACGGACTGCTCGTCCAGCTCTACTCCCTCCTCTCCCGCCGCTCCTGGGGCATGGGCGACCTCGGGGACCTCGCCGAGCTGACGGCCTGGGCCGGGCGGGCGCTCGGTGCCGGATTCGTGCAGGTCAACCCCCTGCACGTGGCCGTACCCGGCGAGCCCACCGACCCCTCCCCGTACCGTCCCTCCTCGCGCCGCTTCCCCGACCCGGTGCACCTGCGCGTCGAGGACATCCCGGAATTCGCGTACGTCGACGACCGCGACCGAGTCCGTACGCTGCTGGAGCGGGCCGACCGGCTGCGTGAATCCGTGCTCCGCAAGGGCGCGTTGATCGACCGCGACGCCGTGTGGGAACTCAAGCGCGAGGCCCTGGAGCTGGTACGGGACGTGCCGCTCGGGCCCGGACGCCGCGCCGCCTACTGCGACTTCCTCGCCGAGCAGGGCGAGGCCCTGGAGGACCACGCCACCTGGTGCGCGCTCGCGGAGAGATACGGCTCCGACTGGCACTCCTGGCCGACCGGGCTGCGCGATCCCCGCTCGCCCGAAACCGCCCGCGCCCGCGGTGAGTTGATGGACCGCGTCGACTTCCACAGCCGTCTCGTCTGGCTCACCGACAGCCAGCTCACCGCCGCTCAGCGCAGCGCGCGCGAGGCGGGCATGCCCGTCGGGCTCGTGCACGACCTCGCGGTCGGCGTGCACCCCGGGGGCGCCGACGCCTGGGCGCAACAGGAGTACTTCGCGGCGGGCATGTCCGTCGGCGCGCCCCCCGACGCCTTCAACGCCCGCGGCCAGGACTGGGGCCTGCCCCCCTGGCGCCCCGACCGCCTTGCCGACTCCGGCTACGCTCCGTACCGCCGCCTCCTGCGCGCCCTGTTCCGGTACGCCGGCGCCCTGCGCATCGACCACGTCATGGGCCTGTTCCGGCTCTGGTGGATCCCGCAGGGGCAGGCGCCCACGGAAGGGACGTACATCCATTACGACGCCGAGGCCATGCTCGCCATCCTCGTACTGGAGGCCTCGCGGGCCGGAGCGCTGGTGATCGGCGAGGACCTCGGGACCGTCGAGCCGGGGGTCCGCGAGACGCTGCACGAGCGCGGAGTGCTCGGCACGTCCGTGCTGTGGTTCGAGCGGGACTGGGAAGGCGACGGCCTGCCCCTGCCGCCTGAACGCTGGCGCACCGACTGCCTCGCCACCGCCACCACCCACGACCTGCCGCCCACCGCCGCCCGTCTCACCGGCGATCACGTCGAACTCCGCGACAGCCTGGGCCTGTTGACCCGTTCCCTGGACGAGGAGCGCGACGAGGCGTCCGCGGAGATGGGGGAGTGGCTGGCGCTGCTCGCCCGGCTCGGGCTGCTCGACGGCGTGGGCGGCGGAACCGGCGTCTCGGAGGAAGCCGAGATCCAGGCCGTCCACCGCTTCCTGCTCCGCACCCCGGCCCGCATGATCGGCATCTGGCTCCCGGACACCGTCGGCGACCGCCGCCCGCAGAACGTACCCGGCACGTGGGACCAGTACCCGAACTGGCGCCTGCCCATCGCCGACACCGAGGGCCGCCCCGTCACGCTGGAGGAACTCGCGGCCTCCCCTCGACTGCACGCCTTGCTGGACGTGGTGCGGGGGCGGACGCCCGGGGGCGGCTAGCTCCGCTGGAAGAACGGTGATGCTGCATCGACATGCGGCTCCGCCGCGGGTGCGGGCCGGTGGGGGCTGGTCGCTCCCCCACTCTCGGCTTCGCTCGAGCGGGGGGACCCCCATCGCGGCGGAGCCGCAAATTGCTACAGCCCCGCGCCCCTTGCGGGGCGCGTGTGGACCCCGCGTCTAGGGCGCGTATCGAGTCGTGATCATCGGGTGGTCCTGGTGAGGCACGTGGAGCCGACGTGAGCCGACCGGTGCACTGATGTCCTGGCGGGGACTCATGGGACATGGCCCGGCACCCGGCTCAGGTTCCGGGGAGGATACGGCGCGTTTCGTAGGCCCACATCGCGATCTCGACCCGGTTGCGGGCGCCGAGTTTGGCCATCAGGCTGGCCAGATGCGTCTTCACCGTGCTGAGGCTGATGTGCAGTGCATCGGCGATCTCGGTGTTGGTCAGCCCGCGGGCGACGGCGAGGAGCACCTGCTCCTCGCGGGCGGTGACGGGGGAGACCGGCTGGGCCACGGGCCGGCCGGCGGGCAGGTCCGCGAACGCCTGGAGCAGACGGACGGTGACGCTGGGCGCAATGAGCGCCTCACCGTCGGACGCCGACCGTACGGCCTGCGCCAGAAGGTCCGGTCCCGTGTCCTTGAGGAGGAATCCGCGGGCGCCCGCACGCAGTGAGCCGTAGACGTACTCGTCGAGGTCGAACGTGGTGATGACGACCACGACCAGCGGGTCGGCGACGCCCGGGCCGGCGATCAGCCGGGTGGCCTCGAGCCCGTCGAGCACGGGCATGCGGATGTCGAACAGGCAGACGTCGGGGCGCAGTTCGCGGGCCAGACGTACCGCTTCGCGTCCGTCGGCGGCCTCGCCGACCACCTCGATGCCGGGCTGGGCGTTCAGCATGATCCGCAACCCGGTGCGGATGATGGTCTGGTCGTCAGCGACGAGAACGCGAATGGACACCCCTCTCGCTCCTCGCGCTCGGCAGTTCGGCCTCGACATGCCAGCCCCGGTCGGTACCCGGGCCGGCTCGTAGTGTGCCGCCGAGCAGCGTCGCGCGCTCGCGCAATCCGGTAAGTCCGTATCCGTCGCGACCCCGGCCGGTGCGCCGGCCGTTGTCGCGCACGCTCACCCGCACCATGTGCCGTTCCGCGGCGACCCGGACGACGACCTCGGTCGCGTCGAACGCATGGCGCAGCGCGTTGGTCACCGACTCCTGCACGATCCGGTAGACGGCCGCGTCCACGGCCGGGGGCAGCGCGTCCAGCTCGCCGTCGAGCCCCAGGTCGACCCTGAGGCGACCACCCGGGGTGCGCACCAGGCGCTCCAGATCCGCGACTCCGGCAGGGGGCGCCAGCTCGGCGCCGACCCCGCGGTCGCGCAGCGCGGCGACCATGGCGCGCATTTCCTCCAGCGTGCGCGCCCCTTCCTCCTCGACCCCTTCCAGCGCATCGACGGCGGCGGACCGGTCGGGGCCCGCGAGCACCCGGCCCGCCTGGGCGATGATCACCATGGCCGACACGTGGTGGGCCACCGTGTCGTGCAGTTCCCGGGCGAGCTGCTCACGCTCGCGGGAGCGTACCTGCTCCAACTGCCGCTCGCGAGCGGTCCCCCAGAACCGCACCGCAGCCCCGATCAAGCCGGGCAGCGACAGGAAGACGAAGCCCCCGACCTGTTCGGCGGCCGGGGTGTCGTCCGTGACGGCGCACAGCGCGAAGGTCGCCAGGATCACCGCGCCGCCCAGCACGATCTCCCGTCCCGATCCCCACCGGGGCAGTGCGTACACCAGCACGAGCACGATTGCGCCGGTGTTCAGGCCGACGGGCTCGCCCGGTGCGGCGACCAGCGAGGCCAGCTGGAGCAGGATCACCGAGCCGAACGCCAGCGTGACCATCGCCAGCGGGTGGGTCCGGCGCCACAGGGGCAGCAGGCACAGCCATACCGCCAGCACCACCGCCACCGGCCGCCACACGACGTTCTCGCGCAGGGTGGCCTCCAGCACCACACCGCCCAGTCCCGCGGCGAGCAGCGCCCAGTCCCGCCGCACCCGGGCGGGCGCGTCGGGCGGCCGGGGTTCGGTCCACAGGGTTCGCAGGTCGTCTCGCAGCACGGTTCTCAGCCTAGGGACCGCGCCGTGCCGCGCATCGGCCGAAAGGACGGGGCCTCACTCCGACTTGGGGCCGACGGATCCGCGACCCGCGAGCCGATGCCGCAGAGCGCCGTGGCGACGAGCCTCGGCATCGGCGGCCGTACAAGGACGGCCGACGAGGTGGTTGGAGGACCCGATGCTCTCGAAAGCCCTGTTGCGCCTGGGCGCAAGCGCCGCCCGCCATCCCTGGCGGGTGATCGCGGCATGGCTGGTCGCCGCCACGCTCGCCGTCCTCGCCGCCGTCGCCTTCGGCGGGCGGAATGCGGATTCGATGACCGCTCCGGGACTGGACTCCCAGCGGGCCGCGGAACTGATCGAGCGGGCCGGCACCGGCCAGGAGGGGATGACCGCCCAAGTGGTCGTCGCCCCCCTCGACAGCGCTGCGACGTTCTTCGACCACGACAGCGCGCGCACCGCTCTCACGCGGCTGCAGACCGAGGTGAAGCGGCTGCCGCACGTGCTCGGCACGAGCGACCCGGCGGGGGCACTCGACGCAGGCGGGGACACCGCCGTGCGCGGCGGCCTCGTCTCGGCCGACGGGCGGATCGCGGTCGTCCGGGTGCAGTACCCCGACCAGAGCCGGCTGTCGGCCGAAGACCTCGACGCCCTCGTCGATCTCGGCGACCGGCTGCGCGCCGAACTGCCCCTGCGCATCGAGATGGGCGGGAACCTCTTCTACGCCTTCTCCGACCCCGACGGCGGCGCGAGCGAGTTGATCGGCCTCCTCGCCGCGGCTGCGATCCTGTTCCTGGCGTTCGGTTCGCTCGTCGCCGCCGCGCTGCCGATCGGCATGGCGGTCTTCGGACTGACCGTCGGGGTCGCCACGATGACGGTACTGGCGGGGGTGACGGACGTCCCCACCTTCGCGCCGGTCCTGGGCAGCATGGTCGGGCTCGGAGTGGGCATCGACTACGCGCTGTTCGTGCTCGCCAGGCACCGGGAGTACCTTGCGCGCGGGCTCGATCCGCACGAGGCGGCCGGACGAGCGGTGGCCACGGCGGGGCGGCCGGTGGTCTTCGCCGGCGGAACCGTCGTCGTATCGATCCTCGGCATGGCGGTCGCGAACGTGCCGTTCATGACGGTGGGCGGGCTTGCCGTCTCGATCGTCGTCCTGACCATGGTGCTCGCGTCGGTGACGCTGCTGCCGGCCTTCCTCGGCGCCGCCGGCCCACGCCTGGCCCGGGCCGGCCGGATCGGCCGGGCTCTGCAGACCAGGAAGCTGGGCCGACTCGCACGGCGGCGGGACCCGGCGGCAGGCGCCGCCCACGCCGCCGGGTGGCGTCGCTGGATCGGGCACGTCAGCCGGCACCCGGTGCCGTACGCGGTCGGCGCGGCGGGGCTGCTGCTGACGGCGACGCTGCCCGTGCTCGGCCTGCGCGTCGGCCTGCCCGACGACGGCTCACTGCCGCAGAGCCGGACCGAGCGCCGCGCGTACGACCTCGTCGCCGAGGGATTCGGCCCGGGCACCAACGGTCCCCTCGTCATCGCCGCGGACCCCACCGGTGATCCGGGAGTGCTGGACCGACTCGTCGCAACGGTCGCGGCGGATCCGGGCATCGCATCCGTCGCGCCGACGCACATCGATCGGGCCACCGGCATCGCGACCCTCGTGGTGTTCCCGACCACCAGCCCTCAGGACAAGGCCACGGCCGACACCATCGCCCGGCTGCGCACCGACGTGCTGCCCACGGCGATCGGGCACGGCCCGGCCAGGGCCCACGTCGGCGGCGCCGCCGCGAGCCTGTCCGATGTGGGCCAGCGCACCAGCCAACGCCTGCCGGTGTTCGTCGCCGCCGTGCTGGCGATGTCGTTCCTGCTGCTGATGCTGGTCTTCCGCTCGATACTCGTACCGCTCAAGGCGGTACTGCTGAATCTGCTGAGCATCGGCGCGGCCTACGGCATCATGGTCGCGGTCTTCCAGTGGGGCTGGGGAGGCGCACTCATCGGGCTGGAAGCGACGGTTCCGATCGTGTCGTTCATCCCGATGTTCCTCTTCGCCATCCTGTTCGGCCTGTCGATGGACTACGAGGTGTTCCTCCTCTCCCGCGTACGCGAGGAGTACCTGCGCACCGGCGACAACGGCACGGCGATCGTTGAGGGCGTCTCGGGCACCGCCCGGATCATCACCTCGGCCGCCCTCATCATGGTGGCGGTCTTCCTGTCCTTCGCCGTCGCCGAGGACCCCTCGACCAAGATGTTCGGGCTCGGCCTGGCCACCGCGATCTTCATCGACGCCACGGTCGTACGCATGGTGCTGGTACCGGCGACCATGACACTCCTCGGCCGGGCCAACTGGTGGCTGCCGAGGTGGCTGGACCGGATACTTCCCCGAGGCCCGGTCGGCATCGACGCCGCCGACGACACCGACGTGGAATCCACGGGGGAGGCCCCTCGTCCACGGCTGGTTGACCGTTGACTCAACTCCCTGCCCGCCCTTGGCATCCGGCACCTCAGCGCGTCACCTACGGCGCATATCGAGTCGTGATCATCGGGTGGTCCTGGTGAGGTCCTTGATCCAGATCATCGAGGCGCGCAGGTGGAGACCGGCGAGGTAGCTGTCGGGAGTCTTGTCGTATCGGGTGGCGATGCCTCGCCATGCTTTGAGCTTGTTGATCAGGCGTTCGACGGTGTTCCGCTCCTTGTAGAGATCGGCGTCGTGGCTGACGGGTCGGCCACCTCTGGAGCCCTTCTTCTTCCGGTTGGCGGCCTGGTCCTTCTTCTCCTCGGCCGCGGCTTTCTCCAGGGCGGTGACGACGTCCTCGTCGAGGTGCATCCCGGCCGCGTCGTGGTGGGCTCGGGCGGTGGTGGAGTCGATGCTGACCAGGGACAGGTCCACCTCACCCCGCTTCGCGGCTTCCGTGATCAGGCCCTCCAGCAGGGCCTCGAAGACGCCGGCGTCACGCCACTGCCGGAAGCGGTTGTGGACGGTCGACCAGGTGCCGAACTCCGTCGGCATCTCCCTCGCCGATCGGCAGGTACGGCTCGATGAACTCCCGATCCGGATCGGTCAGTTGCACTCGCGTCACGTAAGACCGTCTATCGGACCGGACCGTGCTACGAAGGCACATCCCGCAAATTGATCACGACTCGATACGCGCCCTAGGGGGAGCGCGGCCCCGGACGCCCCTTTGGCCGACAAGTGGCCTATCCGTCGTGCCTGTTTCGTGCCTGTGATCACTAAAAGTAGCGATAAGGGTTGAAGCGATCACTTATGAGGGCTATACCCCCCACATGAGTGAAGGGGAAGTTCTCGTCATCGGCCTGGCGCCACGGGACAAGGAGGCCGGCCGCTGGCCGGTCGTCGCCACCGCGGGTCCACAGGTGGCCGTGGTGCGCGCCGCGAGCGCGGACCTGCCGGCCGTGGCCGAGCATGCGCGGCTCGCCATGGCGCGCACGCCCGACGGACGGACCCAGGTCCTGGGCGACGAAAGCGCCCTCGACGAACTGGCGCCGGGTGACCGGCTGTTCGTCGACGCCTGGCGGGAACGGCCGCTGAGCAAACCGGACCGCCGGGGCGAAGGCCTGCCCTGGGACGCGCCCGGATTCGAACCGCCGGATCGGCCGGCGGGCTGACAGCGCACACCGAAGCGTGTGCGGGGGGAAAGGCGGAACGATGGCTGGAGATCTGCCGTACGAGGAAATCCTGGTCGTCCACCACGCGGACTTGGCGGGCGCGGACACAGCCGCGGCCGCGCCGACGGGGCGTGTGCTGCAGCGGTTCGGTGACCGCGTCGAGATCAGGCTGGGCGCCGAGGACGGCGTCGGCACGGCACTGCCCGAGATTCCGGACGAAGTGCTGGAGGGCTTGTCCGTCACCGAGCGGCTGGGTGTGGAGGCGTTACGACTGCGCGCCGGCGAGGAATTCACGGCCGCCAAGGCGCGCCGGCCCCGGGACGGCGAGCGGTGGGACATGCCCGGCTGCGCCGCGTTGGTCGTTGAGCGGCCGACCGTGGCCGACGAGGGTGCCGCGGACGTGGCGGAGGCCGGCGCCCCGGGCACGAGCGACTACCTGGTGGGATCGGTCGCGCTCGGCGTGGTGATCGTCAACGGTCCGACCGCGGCGACCCAGTTCACGGCGGCGGAGCAGACCCAGGTGGTGGCCGAGGTACAGGCCGGCGCCGGGTTCCTGGCCGGCTTCAACTCGTGGGCGGGCGTGAGCTTCAACTACGACATCCGTCCGGTCAGCATCAGTACGCAGCCGAACGCGACGGCCACGGACAACGAGAGCCGGTTCCGCAATCCGGCGGTCGCCGCACTGGGCTTCCAGGCCAACTGGAACGGGGTCTGGGACTACGTCAACTGGCTGCGCAACGACCGGCACACCAACTGGGCGTACTGCGTGTTCTTCGTCAAGGGCTATCCGGTGGACCACTTCGCCTACGCCTCGATCGGCGGACCGCGGATCGTCATGGACTACGCCAACGACGGCTGGGGACCGACCAACATCGACCGTGTCTTCGCCCACGAGACCGGCCACATCTTCGGCTGCCCGGACGAGTACGCCTCGAGCAACTGCGACTGCGGCGGCTCGTGGGGACGCTTCGGCGAACCGAACAGCAACTGCGAGAACTGCGCCGGAAGCGCCGGTGTGGGCTGCCTGATGCGAGCCAACGAGTACGCCATGTGCGGACCCACCAAGCGTCACCTCGGCTGGGGTCTGACCTCGATGCGCACCCGCCAGCCGTCGGTGGTCAACGCGGTGTCGCGCAGCACCGACCACCTCGACGTCTTCGTCTGCGACAACGGCGGCAACACCGTGACCGCCGCCTGGGCACCGGCCATGGTCAGCTGGTGGGAAGGCTGGTGGAACCTCAACGGCGGCCAGGCCGCCCCGGGTGGGCCCGTCACCGCGGTCAGCAGGCGCAAGGACTTCCTGGACGTCTTCGTCGTCGGCCTGGACGGACGCGCCTGGACCGCCGCGTGGGAGCCCGGGAAGGGCTGGCGGGGCTGGGGGCAGATCGGCACCGCCGTCTTCCCGCAGGGGGCGACGATCAGTGCGGTGTCCCGCAGCCAGGACCACCTGGACATCTTCGCCACCGACACCGGCGGCAGGGTGGTCACGGCGGCGTGGGAGCCGGGATTCAAGGACGGCTGGCACGGCTGGTGGGAGATCAAGGGGGGCCGCGCCAAGGCGGGCGCCCCGGTCACCGCGGTGTCGCGCAGCAAGGACAAGCTCGACGTGTTCGTCACCGGCAACGACGGTCACTGCTGGTCCGCCGCCTGGGAGCCGGCCTTCCCCGACGGCTGGCACGGCTGGTGGCCCATCGGCAACGCCGTCTTCCCGCAGGCGTCGAGGATCAGTGCGGTGTCCCGCAGCCAGGACCACCTGGACATCTTCGGCACCGACGCCGGTGGCAGGGTGGTCACGGCGGCGTGGGAGCCGGCCTTCAAGGACAAGTGGCAGGACTGGGGGGAGATCAAGGGGGGCCGCGCCAAGCCGGGCGCCCCGGTCGGCGCGGTGTCGCGCAGCACGGACAAGCTCGACGTGTTCGTGGTCGGAAACGACAACATCGTCTACACCGCCGCCTGGGAACCCGCCTTCAAGGACGGCTGGCACGGCTGGTGGAACCTCAACGGCGGACAGGCCGCCCACGGCTCCCTGATCACCGCGGTCAGCAGGCGCAAGGACTTCCTGGACGTCTTCGTCGTCGGCCAGGACGGACGCGCCTGGACGGCGTCCTGGAGCCCCGGCAGCACCTGGGCCGGCTGGTGGCCGATGGGCAAGTAGCGGCAACGGCCGGGCAAGTACCGGCCAGGCTGCTGCCGGGCAGGTAGCGGCCACGGCCTGACAGCGCATGCCCGCCCATGGCAAGCGTTGTCAGGCCGAGAGGCCTGCTGCCGGCCGCGACGGCGGAGCGGCGTGCCCGGTCGCTACGGCACCCCGGGCGCGCGGTCGGATCAGGGGTTCGCTACGTTTGCACCGTGGACAAGAAGAACGCCCTGCGCGCCGGCGCCCTGGCTGCCGGTACGACGCTGATGATGCTGCTCATGTCGTCCCCCGCGCTCGCGCTGACCCGCGACGACGGCGACGACCCCGGTCCGGGCCTGAGCGTCATCGAGACGCTGGGCCTCTATGTCGTGGCGCCGATCGCGCTGTTCGCGGTCATCGCCGGTCTTGTCATGATCCTGGACAGGTCGTCGGACCGGCAGCCGAAGCCGAAGCCCGGTGGCAAGGCGCAGGGCAGGATGCAGGGCAAGGACCAGGTTCAGGCCTCCTGACCTCGGACTTCTCCGAGTTTTCCGTCGAGGGCGCCGTCCTCGCATACGTACGCGGGTTTCGCGGTACGTGGCGAGGACGGCGCCCTCGACGTGTTCTCACCGGAGGGGCACTCCCGGATGTCCCGGGTGGGGCGCGGTGAGGTAGCGCTGGAGGGTCGGTCCCAGCCAGGCCAGGATCTCCTCGCGGTGCAGGGCGACGGCGGGCGGGAACTTCAGGACGTACCGGGTCAGGGCCATCCCCAGCACGTGTGAGGCACAGAGGGCGGCGCGGGCCGGGGCCTGCTCGGGGTCGGGGCAGACTTTTATGACCACCGGCAGCAGCTGCTCCTTGAAGATGTTCTGCATGCGCTCGGCGCCGGCCGTGTTGGAGACGCCGACCCTCAGCAGCGCGGTGAGGACTTCGTTCGTCTCCCACATGTCCAGGAAG